>CAJOKX010000041.1 GCA_905235415.1 uncultured Lachnospiraceae bacterium | reverse complement strand
GCAGAGAAGATGCATAAGAGTGAGATGACTATTAAAACAACTCTGTCTGCTCTGGAGAAAGAAGGCATGATCCATCGCATATCCCAGGGAATAGGCCGGCCGAACAGAATCTACGTCAAGCTTCCCATAGACAGAAAACTATCTCCGGAGCAGACAGAAAACTGTCCTCCATGGGATAAGAAAACTATCCCTGCGGCAGACAGAAAACTGTCCGGTAATAATAACTATAGAAATAACACTATAAATAATAATATACGGCGCAATGGTTCAACCTATTCCTACCAGAGAAGAAATCGTAAAGAGTATTACATTCTCAGCCACTACGATATCGACAAAAATGAAAGCCTATGAACAGTATCATCAATGTTTTGAATTCTTATAATCCAGGCCAGACACTCCGTGAAGATGAATACTTTGATCCTCAGGATGGTCTGGTCCATTGCAAACGGTGTCATGGACCCCGCCAGAAAAAATATCCCTTTATGGATACAACGATAACCCTGCCGTTTCCCTGTTCCTGTATCGAAGAACGCTGGGATCAGGAAGACACACTGCATGAACACAGAGAGTTGTTGGCACAAATCTCCCATCTGAGATCCAACGGGCTGCAGGATAAGACTTTGTATCACTTCACCTTTGACAATGATAGCGGTTACAATCCCGAGATCTCCAGAGCCCAGGCATATGTAGAAAACTGGGAGAGAATGAAAACGGAATGTATTGGGTTACTGTTTTGGGGCGCAACCGGCACAGGAAAGACTTTCATGGCTGGGTGTATCGCAAACGCGCTCATAGAACAATGCGTACCTGTACTGATGACAGATACGGAAACCGTTATGGATAAGCTGAAGGACCTATACTCGGGAGATTATTCTGCGTTCTTTAAAAACCTGCGGAAATATGAATTGCTCATCTGGGATGACTTCGGCGCAGACCGAGGATCCTTATTTTCCCTGGAGCAGATCTACCGTGTGATCGATGCATGGTACCGTACACAAAAACCTCTGATCATTACTACAAACCTGACATTAAATGAGTTGAAAAAACCGCCGAATGTCAATTATGCGCGCATCTACAGCCGGATTCTGGAACGCTGTGTCCCGGTAAAGATCAATAACCTGGATATCCGAGCACAGATAGCAAAATCTCATCTGTCAGACATGAAAACGATAACAGTTCCAACGCATAATAGTCTTCTGTCCGGTTAACACAGTTTTGCAGACAAACATAATTTTTGAAGCCAGCTATGAAAAAACAGACATTCCTAAAGTCAATAGAGTCAACAATACAAACATACCGTCGTTTGAATTCTTTGCTTCAAACACGGGATTTTGCTATACTCTCTTTTGACGAGTTGGCAGCAAAAATCAGCATGAAGGAAAAGGAGATTCTGGAAAAACACAGAGAAAAATACAAAATCTGGCTGTCGTCTGATGGCCGCTGGAAAACCAGAGTGCCGGACAGCTCAAAGGAAAGAGGCGCAAAACTTATTGCACGCTCCACGGAAGAGTCCTTACATGAAGCGATTGTCAAATGGTATAGTTCGGATCTTATGTCGGATACGCTTGAGAAGATTTATCCGGAATGGATTTCCTATAAAGCGATGGAAACCACCAAGGCCAATGCGCATAAGCTTTCATGGACTTGGAAACGTTACTATGCCGGGGATCCGATCATTCGCAGAAAAGTTTCGGATCTGAAGGTGATTGAGGTCAAGAAATGGCTTCTTGGAAAGATCGAGGAGCACAGGCTGAACTCGAAGCAGTACAGGGAACTGAAGTCTTTGATCAACGGACTTCTCGATTACGCAATTGAACTCGAACTGGTTTCTCTAAATGTTGCAAGGAGTGTCCGTGGTATCAGCCGAAAACATTTTGAGGTTTGTCCCAGAAAACCTGCCACAGAGCAAGTATACATGGTTGATGAAAAGGACACACTCTTTGAAATCTGCGAAAGGCAATTCAAAAAAACCGGAAATACCGCATATCTTGGCATCTGTCTCAATTTTTATCTCGGCCTTCGTGTCGGAGAATTGGTTGCCCTGAAGGTTTCGGATTTTTCGGATCTGTTCGTCCATATCGAACGGGAAGAGATTAAGACTTACCGTGAAGAAAACGGTGAGTTTATCCGCGAAGGATATACCATAGTACCTTATACCAAGACTCCTGATTCGGTCCGCGATGTTCCGCTGACTTCGGAAGCGCGCAAATACGTTAAGCGGATAATCGAAGCGAACAGGGAAAACGGTCTGGAATCGGAGTTTTTGTTTATGGGCATCCGGACAAGACAGCGAATGAAAAATGACGGGATCAACAACACCCTGCGCCGGGTAAATAAGAAGCTGGATACTAGCCAGAAAGGCAATCACGGTATCAGGAAAACCTACATTTCCACGCTGGATGCATTCAGCGATCTTTCAGATGAGGAAATCAGGACTGTTGCAGGACACAAGTACATCAGTACAACGCAGAATTCCTATATGTATTCCGTCCAGAGGCCCGAAAACCGTATCGTTCAGTTCGAGAACGCGCTGAACGCGAGGGGTGTAACCAGTAACCACGAGTAACCATAAAGTCTCGAAACGCAAAAGCGCCGGAACCCACTGATTAACAGCGTTTCCGGCACTTCCACAGCTGCGGAAGATGGGACTTGAACCCACACGACTGCATTAGTCACTAGATCCTTAGTCTAGCTCGTCTGCCAATTCCGACACTTCCGCGAACGACTTGTATATTACCAAAACATACTGGTCCTGTCAACAGTTATTTGACAATTCCGTCAGACCTCTTCCCACTGCCGGCTCTGGCTGCTGCGCAGGCACGCTTCTGTGATCCGGACGATATAAGTCCCGTCCGCAAAGTCTGTGATCAGGCTGCGCGGAGCGCCTGACAGTACGCTGTAGTAATGGGCGATTCCGTTGTACAGGGCGTCCCGCCAGTTTCCTGCGTGCCCCTCCGGAAGACTGACATAGGGGGCTGCTTGCGCACTCACGGTTCCGGGGGATGCATACAGTACCTGCTTGCCTTCCTTCCTGGATCCGATCCAGAGCTTGTCCGCGTCTTCCTGCATCCACCGCATACTGTAGTTTTCGCACTCAAGCTCGAGTGTCAGGTCATTTTTATGTCCGCCGCACACCTGGGAGACAATGACTGCGCCGGGCGTTCCGTCTTCCAGGATAAACTGGATGGAGGCGCCGTCTTCCGTATCCGGCCTGACCACCTCATACCCGCCCTCGTTCTGTGCGAAGGTCTGGACCTGCTGCGTGGGCTTCTTCCTCTCTTCGAGCGCGGTAAATGCGCTGCAGCACACTGCCTTGATCCTGCGCCCGGACGCGCACTGGATCGTATCAAACAGATGGGATCCGATATCGGCGATCGCTCTGGAGGGACCGTTGACAGATCTGTCAAGCCGCCAGCTGTAATCCGTATCGTACATCAGCCAGTCCTGCAGGTAGGTCCCATGAATAAAATAGATCTTTCCGGCCTGCCCGGACGCGACCCGCTCCTGCATCTCCCGCACCATGGCGTTGTTGCGGTAATTGAAGTTCACAGCGCACACAACGTTCTTTTCTCCGGCCGCCTTCACAAGCGCTTCTCCCTCTTTTGAGGTGATCGTCAGCGGCTTTTCGCATAATACGTTGATTCCGCGCTCGATGGCCGCCATGCAGAATTCAAAATGCGTCTGGTTCGAAGAACAGACATGCACGCTGTCCAGATCTTCCTGCGCAAGCATCTCCTCCACGCTCGGATACGTTTTCTCTATACCGTATCTGCGCGCGGCCTCTTCCAGATGCTCCGGGTTCGAACCGGTCATGCATACGGGAACGGCCGCCGGCAGCCTGTTCAGGGCGTCCGCGTGCAGCTGTCCCATCATTCCGGTCCCGATGATTCCGGCTCTGTATCTCTTACTCATCTGTTCTTCCTCCGCAGTTCTGTGCGGCGGGCAGCCGGAGCTGCCCGGGGGCGCACTTGTCAGTCATTTCAGAATATATACGGTTTGACGCATACCGGCGTCGGGGCGAAGCATTCTGTCACATATTCCAGTGACCCGTCTTCCTGAACCCGGAAGACAACCAGGTTGTCATCATCCTGGTTGGCGATGATGACATACTGTCCGGTCGGATCCACCGCAAAGCTTCTCGGAACGCCGCCGCGGCCGTCTGTCATGCCGATGAAGGACAGAAGCCCCGTCTCCGGATCCACGGCATATCCGATCAGGCTGTTGTGCCCGCGGTTGGACCCATAGAGGAACTTTCCGTCCGGCGTGATCTGGATGTCCGCGCCGCTGTTCGGTCCGCTGTACTGATCGTCCACCAGCAGCGGAACGCTCTGCAGCAGCTCAAATGTGCCGTCCTGTTCATGATACAGAAGCGTGTAGATGGTGCAGTCCATCTCATTGGTCAGATAACAGTACTTCCCGTTCGGATGGAAGACGCAGTGGCGCGGGCCGGCACCCGGCTTCGTCTGAAACTCCGCACTCTGCGTGATCTTCCCATGCTCCTCATCCAGCGTATAGGTCAGCAGCATATCCTTGCCCAGGTCCGGAGCAAACGCAAACCTTCCGTCCGGGGAAAATGTGGTGGAATGCGCATGCGGTCCCATCTGACGTTTCGGATCCACGCTGTGCCCCTCATGCTGGACAAAGCAGGACGCCTCTTCCAGGCTGCCGTCCTCCCGGACCGGAAGCACACATTCGCTCCCGCTCATGAAATTCGCGACAAAGATCTGCCGATTCGAAGGTCCGACAATCACATGGCATGGATCTGTCCCGAACGTAGCTCTCCGGTTCAGAAATGTCAACCCCAGTGTGTCGGGGTCGATGGAAAATGCGCTCACGGACCCGCTCTTTTTCCCTTCGAACTCCTTGAGTTCATTGACCGCATACAGGAACCGGTGGTCCGGACTGACCACCAGGTAGGAGGGATTGACAACGTCCGGGGTTTCATCCATCTGCCGGATCATCCCGCTTTCCAGGTCCAGTTCATACCGGTAGATGCCTTTGCCTTTCCCTTCCAGGATCTGGCCTGTTCCGAACAGGATCGGCTGTGTATAGGTGCCTACAAAGATGACTTCTTTCATATCCGCTCTCCTTCAGGTTGCATCTGAATGGAAGAGTCGGACAGGGCGTTTTGATCCCTGTCCGACTGAATCTGTGCGCAGCATCCGGAATGCAGTTTCTGTTCTCCATTATTCTGTCCGGTTTACGGGAATCCGGCCAATAAGTCTGATGGGTGCAGCGGAGGGTATACACTGCAGCCGGATGCACGCACCGAGTATCGGGGCAGTTTATCCGCCTTCAGGGGTCAGTGCTCAATCTCCACGCCGACTTCCCTGCAGCAGTCAAGGATATAATCCCTTGCAAGAACCAGTTCTCTCTCCATCTCGTTGTTGATGTGCGCTGTCTGCACCGCAGAGGTCGGCGTCGCCGCGCCGGGCACATCCTCCAGCTCGAAGTTGATCGTCCAGTCATATCCGATGTCCTGAAGGGCCTTCATGATCAGCTTCCAGTTCATCTTGCCCTGTCCCGGACGCCAGTGGACATTGGTCAGCGCGTCATTGTCGCTGAAATGTGTATGCCACAGACGGCCCTTGAGCATGTGCACATCCCACTCCGGCATGTCGCCCTGCGGGAACAGGTGGCTCGGGTCAAAGTTCATGCCCAGGTTGTCCATTCCGACGTGCTCGATCAGGCGGAGCATCGACTGTGCACTGTTGACCCAGCGGTACGGATGCGCTTCAACCAGGACCCTGAGTCCTTTGGTCTTTGCGTACTCACACAGGCGCCTTACGACGCTGACATAATAGTCATAGTTGGCTTCCCAGTCTGTTCCGATCTCGCCGTAGGACCATACCTGCATCTCGGCAATGTGGCGCAGTTCGATGAAGTCCATATGCTCTCTGCCGAACGGGAATGCGGATACCATCGTTACGTTCGGGGATCCGAGTTCCGCGGCCACATCGATGGTCCGCATGAATTCGTCAATCTTTGCTTCGCTCTCTGCCTTGTCAAGGCTTGCAATCCCCTCGGGCGTGTGGTTGAAATTCGTGATGACCATACCCAGGCTGTCAACCAGTTCCCGGATGTGTGCGATCGTTTCGGACGTATAGTAATTATCCAGTGCGTCGCGGTTCCATCCGATCAGCTCAACGCCCTTAAATCCCAGATCATGCAGTCTCTGAATCGGCGCGTCATAGGGGGGATCCCACTGAAGCGGCCATACAGGTGCGCCAAAAAACATACAATCAGCTCCTTTCTCCATGCAGTATAAACAGTATGTTTATGTTTCCTCACTCTGCCACTCCCTGATCTTTTTCAGTGAGTGGACAATAAACTCATTGCGGTGCCTGACCAGGGTATCCATATCCTTCCTGGACCAGTCATAAAACCCCTGTCCGGTCTTATATCCCATGTGGCCTTCCGCCATCATCCGGGCAAACAGCGGGGAGGCGTCCTTCCGGGCGCTTTGTGCGCGCCGCGATATCCGTGATCCGAAGGCCCGACGTATTGCTGAGGATCGGGACTTCCACGGGAAGAAGCGCATCCAGCTTTTCGAACATCTCCTGCTTCAGTTCCAGCTTCTCGAACACAGCCTCGATCACGACTTTGGCACTTGCACAGGCCTTCTCCAGATCCGGCTCCACATGGATCCTCTCCATCGCCGCATCGGCCTGCTCCTGCGTACACAGCTCCTGCTCCGCCAGCTCGTCGATATTCTGCTTTGTACGCTCCACGGCGCGGCCAAGCGCCTCCGCATATACATCATACAATATCGTGTCATTTCCGGCCAGCAGCGCGCAGGATGCGATCCCGCATCCCATCATACCGCTGCCGACGATCAGTACGCTCTTTCTCTCCATCTTATTTTGGCTCTTGCCCCATCCGAAGGTCCTTGTCAGGGAGTCTGAGCGCAGGACAGAGGGGCGCGTGCTGTAATCAACGCTGGTAGTCATGCGCTTACACCTCCTTTAACTGCCCGCATGCAACGTCACAGCGGTACATCCTGCCGTCCGGAAGCGTCTGCTCGATTCCCTCATGCGCGCTGCACAGCGTTCCGCAGTATCTGCATCTCTCTGCGAAGCGGCATCCTTTGATCTCCCGTCTGAGGTTCGGCGGGGCTCCGGAGATTCCCGTAATCTGCCAGGTCTTGACATCGTCCTCCGGCACAATGATGGCGCCCATCAGGGCCTTTGTATACGGATGAACGGAATCAAAGATACAGTGCGGGTTCAACAGCAGCACCAGCTTCAACAAAGCGTTCAAGAAAGTCAACGGCATCACGCCCAGCCAGTATAAACGGATCAAACAGCTCCGCAGAGAAGCGGGCGGCTGAAGATACGTGCGCCGTAAAAAACGGGTCCGCCGCACCCTTTCATCGGTGCGGCGGACCCGTCTGTTTTCTGTAATTATGAAATGCGCCCTCAGGCAAGCTTCGCCTTTGCCATGCTCACAAGATCCGCAAATCCGTTCGGATCGTTGACAGCCATATCTGCAAGGACCTTGCGGTTCAGATCGATCCCGGCCAGCTTCAGTCCGTACATGAACTTGCTGTAGGAAAGGCCGTTGATTCTTGCTGCTGCGTTGATACGTGCGATCCACAGCTGTCTGAACTGTCTCTTCCTCTGCTTGCGTCCTGCGTAAGAGCTGGTCAGCGCGCGCATCACGGACTGCTTCGCGACTCTGTACTGCTTGCTTCTTGCGCCTCTGTAGCCCTTCGCGAGCTTCAGAACTCTGTTATGCTTCTTCTTGGCATTCAAGCCACCTTTAATTCTTGCCATTGTTTCATCCTCCTGAACAATCTAGTCTGTTTTTCTGAGATTCCGAACCTGCCCTGTCAGATGTACGGCAGAATCTTCTTCATGTTCCCTGTATTCGTCTGATCGGTGATCGTGGACTTGCGCAGGTTTCTCTTTCTCTTCGTAGACTTCTTGGTCAGGATATGACTCTTATATGCTTTGTTCCTTCTCAGCTTGCCCGTACCCGTCTTGGTAAATCTCTTGGCTGCTGCTCTGCTTGTCTTCATCTTTGGCATTGCTGTGATCCTCCTTCTTGGTCAGTTCTTCTTTGCAGACAGGACGCAGGTCAGCGTTCTTCCTTCCTGCTTGATCGGCTTGTCTATGACTGCAATGTCTTCCACCTTCTGGGCGAAATCCTCCAGAATGTGACGGCTTGCCTGCATATGCGCCATCTCACGTCCCCTGAAACGAAGCGTAACCTTGACCTTGTTTCCTTTCTCAAGGAACTTCCTGGCCGCAGTGACCTTCGTGTTCATATCGTTCACATCGATGTTCGGGGAGAGGCGGACCTCCTTGAGCTCAACGATCTTCTGCTTCTTGCGGGCTTCCTTCTGCTTGCGCACCTGCTCATAGCGATACTTCCCGTAGTCAATAATCTTGCATACAGGCGGCTTCGCATGCGGAGCGATCTTCACCAGGTCAAGATCCTGATCCTGCGCGATCTTCAGCGCGTCGGCTGCAGACATGATCCCCAGCTGCTCTCCGTTTTCCCCAACCAAACGAACTTCCCTGTCGCGGATCTGTTCGTTAATCATGTACTCGCTAATGGTTTTGCACCTCCCGAAATAGATATGGACGACACTTCTGCTGCGTGTATTGCCTGTCTTGATAAAAAGAAAAGCGTCTAACCGCATGGTTATCCGCTCACACAAATGTCCGTGAAGATGCATGAACAAACATGAATCCTCCGAAAACTTATGAACCTCGAATCGCCCCCCGGCGTCTGGGTGAGAGTGGATACTCTGCTTTCCTGTCTCAAAACTTATGATACTCTATCATCTGGCGGAGCGAATGTCAACTGTTTTCCTGCTGATTTTCGGGAACTTCTGCAACTTCTTTCCAGTATTCCCCGTCCGCTTCCTCTTCGTCCTCTCTGCCGAATGTGGCGGCCGCCTTTTCGGCAAGATACCGTGTATGCTTCTTCATCAGTTCGATCCCGGACACCACCACGCCGGCTGTCAGAGCCGCTACGGCGATGGCCGCCTTCCGTTCAAGTTTTGTCATGTTTTCCCCCTTGTTCCGTTGATTCCTTCTTTCTTAGAGCGCCGGCCGAGCCGGAGGCGAGACCTTTCACGCAGCCGGGGGTTGTCACCGCCGCTGCGTGAAGCTTGTGATCCCCCCGCCTGCAGAGGCGGGGGACTCCACGACTGCGTTCAAGTACGCCATCGGCGAACTTGCGCCCGGCCGCGCGGCCGCTTTAGCGGCCTTCCTCTGCGCTGTCAGCTGTCTGCTTCCGGATACTCCGTGCAGAGCAGGCGGTATGCCGGCTCGTCTTCTTCCACTTCCGGAAAACGTCCGACTTCCCAGTAGAAATAGTTGTCGTTGTTGTCGTCGTTGCAGCGCGATACCTCGCCGATCAGGACCATGCCGCCGTCTGCGGGCGCCTCGAATCTGTGGAACAGATACGGGGTGATGGTAATGCTCGCGCCCGGGTTGAGCGTAATGACCGTATCTGCCGGAACGGTCATCTTCTTTCCGTCGCAGCTCACCGTCACGTCGCTGTCAAGGAGCTTCTTATCCTTCGTCCCGTTGAACACGCGGATTCCGAACGGGGTGCTTCCGCGGTTGATAATGTCTTCCATCTTGAATACATGATAATGCATCGGGAACTTCTGTCCCGGATACATCATAAGGAGCTTCTCCGCGTATGTCTTCGGATATTCCTCGCTGCGCAGCTGGTTGCCGTTGCGGATCGTAAAGAGGGCGAATCCTTCCTCATAGAACTTGCCAAGGCCTGCGTCTGTGATATCCCAGCCCAGCATGTTGTCGCGGATCTCATCGTACTCATGCCCCTTCGTCTTCCAGTCTTCCGGCGTCCATGAAGCAAACGGCGGAAGATAGAAGCCCTGCTTCTGGGCCAGCTCCTCCATATCCCTGATTACCTTGTTGATCTCTGAACGTTTCATGAATCAGCATTCCTCCTTTATTACAGCTTATTTTCCGCAAGCAGCCATTCGAGCCGCTCTGCCTGATCCTTCCGGATCCGTTTTTCATTTGCCACAAAATCAATCAGCGTTTCCGCTGTCAGGAACTCATTCAGATAGGAGAATCCCTTCCTGCGCTCTTCCAGATTCAGAGGAACGCCTCCCGAAGAATCCAGCACATAATCTGCCATTGCTGCTGCGGGCGAGCGGGGATCGGCGGAGATCACGATCGTCCGCAGATGCTTCTCCCCGGCAAGGGCCAGCGCGTCCAGGATCCGTCTTGAGGCTCCGGACTTCGAGATGGCCAGCACGATGTCCCCCTCCTGCGCCATGGAAATGTGATTCACGAAATACTCCGGGATCTGGGCGCTGGTGCAGCGGATCCCGAGCCGCTCCAGCCGAAACCCCATGTAAGCGGAGATATTGGCTGTGTTTCCCTGGGCAATGATATGAACCGTTACGGCATTACGCATCAGGGTGACGCAGTCCAGCAGCGTGTCCGCATCCAGCCCCCGGCCGACTGCCTCGATGGAAGCAACATATCTGTCAATGATCGGCCGCAGCACGTCCTGCCCGGTTTCCTCCGCGCCTTCTTCATCCGGATCCTCCTGGGACTGCATCCTGCCCATATCCCTTGAGAGCGCCAGGCGGAACTGGTAATACCCGCTGTATCCGAGATGATGCGAAAGGCGGATAATCGTAGCGTCGCTGACCCCGCTGGCAGATGCCAGCGCGGCGACATTGAGATTCACAGCTTCCGGTGTGTTCTCCAGCACATAATCCGCTGCTTTTCTCTCCGCGGGAAACAGCTCGTCATAGCTGCTGCGGATGACTTCCAGTACGTCTCTGTCCGTTACATTCATACGCGATTCCATATCTGTGCACAAAGGGGCTATCCCCTTTCCCATCCAGCCCATTATAACACAAGGTGCCGCATAAAGGGGTCCGGCCCCTTATGCGGCGCTTGATCGGTCTTATGCTCTGTAGAGCGGTGCCTTTCCGGTCGTCTGGAACAGATCCAGCTTATGCTTTGCGACAACCTTCATCGCCTCAATGCAGGGCGGCTCGATCTCGTTCGGCTCACGCAGGCCTTTGTCCTGCAGCACTTCCCGCATCTTCTCAAAATAAGCAACCTTGATATCGGAAGAGATATTGATCTTGTTGATGCCCAGTGTCACGGACTCTCCGATCTCCTTGTCCGGGTTATTGGATCCGCCGTGCAGAACCAGCGGCACATCCACCTTCGCCTCGATCGCCTTCAGGATATCCAGCTTCAGTTCCGGTTTCATGCCGGCCGGATACAGGCCGTGGCAGGTTCCGATCGCAATCGCAAGGGTATCCACGCCGCTCTCTTTGACAAACTTGGCTGCGTCATCCGGATCCGTGTAAATGATCTTTGCGGAACCGCCTTCCAGATCCGCGGGATTGGTGGACCCGATGGTTCCGAGCTCCGCCTCGACCGATACGTTCACCGGATGCGCGGCCTCGACGACCTTCTTCGCGCCTGCGATATTCTCTTCGAACGGAAGGTGCGCACCGTCAAACATGACAGAGGTGAATCCGGACTGGATCGCATAGATGATGGTTCCGAAATCGCTGCAGTGATCCAGATGGATACACACGGGAACCGGAGACTTCAGCGCCCGCTCCCGGATCCCGGTCACAATGTCGGGGCCCGTAAAGGAGAGCTCATCCGGATGAATCTCGATGATCACCGGAGAATCGGTCTCTTCGCACAGGTCCATGATTCCAAGGAACATAGACCAGTCGCTGATGTTGAAAGCAGGGATCGCAAACCTGTTCTCCTTCGCGACAGCAAGAATCTCTTTCATGTTCATTAACATTGCATTTTCCTCCTTCAGTCAGATCAATTGTTTTCCTTATATAGTCTTCAGTCATAAGATCAGAAGATCAGCTGCATCCCTCCGGTAAAGGAGTCCCCCAGGCCGATCGTATACTTCGGCCGGTCCAGGTAGAAGGTCGGCACCAGAAGGACGCTCTCTCCCAGCCCCTTTTCCTTGAGGATCTCAAGATTCTTCAGACCGGTTTCGCTCAGCGGAAGCTCCATGACAGAGCGGATATCCGCATCCGTCCCGTAATGTCCGTTCGCAGCCTTGGCGGTTGCAAGCATGCAGCCGGCAGCCAGGCCGGTCCCGATATCCGCCCCGCCTCTGTCTCCTATGTACATCGCATAATCCTTCGTATGCACGACGACGCCTCTGCGGATCCGGAAACGGTCCATGAGGAATTGTACTCCATCCACGCAGGAAAGGATATCAGAAATATCCGCGCTCCTGCCGAACATCTCCAGAGTGGAGGCCAGCTCCTCCTCGTTCATGCTCATGATGTCCACGTGCGGGTAGAGCCGCTCGATGCACCTTCTGCGGATAACCGGATCATGATAATGTGCATCCTCAAAATAGACGGTTCCATCCGGATTGTTCTGCCGATAGGTCTGTACATGGGCAATGACGCGGTCAAGCCGCTCTTCCAGAACCGCCTGGTCCAGAATGCAGTTGAAGCTCGACAGCACATTGCTGCTCACCTGACGCGCATGCGTCTCGATCCACGTCAGGTAGGTCTCGTCCAGTGGCAGCGTCACATTGACCGTATTGCGCGTCAGGATCAGCCGGTTGGATACCGGCACCACCGCCTCCTGGTTCCCCAGGCGGATCACGGATCCCTTCCGGAACTGGAGGATGACGTGCACCTCCTGCGGATGGCGCCCCGTGATCTCCATCGTTCCTTTCAGTGTGCCGTCCGCAGCCGGAACCCTGATATGCGGGGAATCGAGCTGCACGCGCACCGCCTCGGAGTCATCCGTCAGATGAACGATGGAGCCTGCGCCGATCCGCTCCAGCGCCAGCGCGGCCTGCACCGCGGTTCCTCCCATGGCGTTCTCATACGGAAAGCTCCTGCGGATCAGGTCCGGGTCTTCGATATCCACCTCTCCCCCGATCCCGCACCGGCAGTAATAAACGACGGTCTCCAGGAGTTCTTCGGTAGTCCTGATCAGCTTCGCGGGGCGCATCTTCGCAAGGTCGCCGCCCGGCAGGTACTTTTCAAGGAGCGCATTCAGTTCCTCCATGTGAAAGTCCAGAACCAGGTCCAGATTACTGGTATAGCCCATCGCCGTATAGACGCCGCGCGCATTTCTCTGTGCGATGATTTCTTTCATGCGGTCATAGACCGTCTGTGCGCCTGCATTTATCATTTCACAGCTCCTGCAGTCATACCTGCAATGAAATACTTCTGGAAGAACAGGAACAGCACCAGGATCGGCAGGGAGCCGAGCACGCTCATCGCCATCATCTGGTTCCACTCATACGCATGCTGTCCCATCAGAAGGTTGATGCCCACCGGAACCGTCCGCATGTCATTGGTCTTGGTCAGGGTCAGCGCAAACAGGTACTCATTCCAGGCCTGCATAAATGTATACATGCCAACCGAGATCAGCCCCGGGACCGCGGAGGGAATCAGGATCTTCCACAGAGCCGTCCAGTGGGACCCGCCGTCGATCATCACCGCCTCGTCCAGCTCGCGGGGCAGGGTGTTCAGGTAGCCGGTGACCATCAGGATGCAGTATGGAAGCGTGAACACCAGATAGGTCAGCACAAGCGCCCAGTAGGTGTTGTACAGGCCCAGCGTGACGATCAGGCTCAGGTACGGGATCAGCAGCGTAATGGGCGGAACGGCCTGCACCGCAACGATGATGGTATTGATCAGGTTCTTGCCTTTGAACTCAAAACGGCTGAACGCGTACGACGCCATGATCCCGATAAACAGTGTCAGCACCACCACGATCGCGGAGATCGCGTAGCTGTTCAGGAAGAACCTGACCTGTTCCGGATTCTGGAAGATCTTCGCGTACGCCGTAAAGCTGAAATTCTCCGTGATCAGTTTCGGCGGAAATGCAAAGATCTCCGCATTGCTCTTAAATGAATTGGACAGCATCCACAGTACGGGGAAGCCTGCCCACACAGTCCCGAGAATCAGCAGAATGATGATGAGTGCCTTGACTGGTTTCTTCTCTTTTCCTATCATAGCTCACTCCTCCGCTCTCTGATGCCGCACATAGAAGATGCCGATAATCGTACATACGATCAGCAGTATCACTGCGCCGGTAGATGCCGTCGAATACTGGAACTTGGTAAAGCCCTGCTTGTAGATCCAGGTACTTACCGTCTCCGTTGCGTTGACCGGTCCGCCGCCCGTGGTCATCCAGATCAGGGCGAACTGCTGCAGCGTCCACACAAAGTCCAGCATGACCAGGCTGATCAGGATGGGCTTGAGCTGCGGGATGGTCACCCCGAAGAAGGAGTGGACCGAATCCGCCCCGTCCAGCGCCGCCGCTTCATACAGATCCGGGGAGATTCCCTGCAGGCCGGCCAGGATACTGATCATATAGAAGGGATATCCCGACCAGATGTTGATGAGCGTAACCGACTGCAGCGCGATCTCTCGGGAGGCAAGGAACGTGACCTTCTCCTCCGATAGATGGAAGAACAGGATGAAATAGTTCAGCACCCCGTTCGGATCCAGCAGCATGCGCCATGTAATCGCGATGACGGAAGCGGTGAACATCCAGGGCAGCGCATAGATGGTGCGGAAGATACCCTTGGTCCTGCTGCTCAGGTAGCGCGTGTTCAGGAGCATCGCAAACAGCATCCCGATGAACATGTGCGCGACGATGCTGACGATCACAAAGAACAGGGTATGACTCACGGCCGTCCAGAACGCGGAATCCTTCAGAACCGAAGCGTAGTTCGACAGTCCCACGAAAATGGGATTCTTATTGGCAATCACGTTGTCATACAGAGAATAGTCGATGACCATCAGGATCGGGATTACCAGCAGAATCAGCATCAGAATGATCGTCGGAAGCAGATACCCGTATGGGAGCAGTTTCTTTTTTGTCTTGGCATTCATTGACAGGCTTCACCTCCTTATGTGCTTGCCCGTATGATCAAACAAGGGGGCGCACCCATTGTACGCCCCCTGTTTTCTCACCTGTCCGCCGGCAGGCAACGTACTTACCTACGTGGCCGGCCTTGCCGGATCACTGTCCTGATCTCTTTAGTTGTAAGCTGCTTCCCATGCTTCCTGCGTAGCTGCAAGCATGTCTTCCGGAGTCTCTGTGTCGCCGTCGAAGTAGAGGATCAGCTGCTCATTCATGCTTCTCATCAGATCCTCGGCAGTCGGAGCGCCGGTGAACTCATTGATCGCATAGCCATTCTGGAAGATCTCGAATGCCTGCAGGAACCGCTCGTCGTTCTCGGAATAATCCGGCTCTGCGTTGGAGTTGCCGGGGAATGCGTTTGCAAGCTGTGCAAGCTTCGCGTTGATCTCCGGGCTCATCAGATATTCGATGAATGCCATGGCCTCTTCCTTATGCTCGCAGTTCTCGGCAATGCCGATGCCCCAGTTGGCAACGTCCATGCCGCTCTCGCCGTCGTAGTCATCCTTCTTCGGCATCGGTGCATAGGTGAAGTTCAGGTCCGGGCTTTCGTTCTTGATCGTGGTCAGATGGGAGATGCCGTCCACCATGAATGCAAGGCGGCCGTTCTCGAACTCGTTGACCATATCCTGCTCCATCAGAGCTTCCACGCCGTCTGAGAAGTATCCGCTGTCCTTCATCTCCTTGAACAGCTCTACCACGTCTACAAGAAGCTCATTGTCGGTCAGCGCCGGCTTGCCTTCGCTCAGGAGGTTTCCGCCTGATGCCCACAGCCAGGTGCTGAACTGGTTCTGGATGCCGTTCGGAGCCTCCGTGTTCAGCGGGATGCAGTATGCAGCCGCGTCCGTATTCTCTTCGATCTTCGCGCATACATCCAGGAATTCGCTCCAGGTTGCCGGAATATCTTTCACGCCTGCCGCTTCCAGGATGTCAAGATTGACATAGAGCGGATATGCGAAGTTCACGACCGGGATCATGTAGGTGCTTCCCTCATACGTGATCTGGTCTGAGAGCTGCGAATCATCATATCCGTCCGCTTCCATCAGCTCCGACAGGTTCGCAATCGCGCCCTGCTTTGCGAAATCATATACCCAGGATCCGTCGAGTCCGACGACATCCGCCATCGTTCCGGTAGCAGCGCCTGCCGCAACCTGCGTCTTGGTGTCTGCATACGGATTGCTCAGAAGCTCAATGGCTACTCCGGTCTCTTCCGTGAAACCGTCGCACAGCTCCTGCAATGCGCCGTCCGGAAGTTCGACGCCCCACCACTGCTGGAACTCCAGGGTTACGTCGTCTGCAGAAGCGCTTACCGCCATCCCTGCAGCCATTGCAGCAACTGTCGTCACAACAATTAATTTCTTTGCCCAACCTGTCATATCTCTACCTCCACAAAATAAAATTTCATGAATCTTGGGGAATTTGACGGAAATGACTCTGATTTAAATCGGATTTCAGTCAGAACTCCCTTGTTTAAATGACATCCACAGTATAGTCGTGAAATATTATTTTGTCAACAGGGTTTGGAACAATCAGAGGATGAAATTTTTATTCTTCGCTGAAATCGGTGTCGAGCGCGATCATCGGCGTATAGTCCGGATACATTTCCTTCACGCTGCCGCAGATCTGTGTCCAGGCCTGCCTGCGGTCCGGCGCGTCAAAGCTGATGACCACGTCAAAGCGGATCGTCTTCTTCTCTTCATTGACATAGAACCCGTGGATCTGGTTGACGTATGGCTTTGCAAGCACTTCTTCAAAGATCTTCTCCCGCATCTGGCAGATCTTTGGATCGCTTGTGTTGACAGAGTACACGCCGATCGCTGTCAGAATGACCTGGTGCTCTTCATAGACCTTGATCGTAATCGCCCGGAGCAGTTCATCCAGGTCGCTGGCCGTGTAGGTTTCCGGCACTTCGATATGGATCGATCCGTTGTAGATATCCGGCCCGTAGTTGTTCAGCACCAGATCATAGGCGCCGGTCACGCCCGGAAATGAGAGGACAGTCTTTTTGATCTCTTTCGCAAGGTCCGCATCCACCTTCTCCCCGAGCAGCTGTGAGATCGTTTCCCGCAGCATGTCGATGCCGGACCTGATAATGACGACGGAGATCGCCGCGCCGAGCCAGGCCTCCAGGGAGAGGCCAAAGGTCATGTACAGGACTGCCGCGACCAGTGTGGTTGTCGAGATCACGGCGTCCAGTGTGGCGTCCGTTCCGGAATTGACCAGAGAGTCGGAGTGCACCTTCTCTCCCACGCTCTTCACATATTTTCCCAGAACGATCTTGACCAGGACCGCGACCGTCACGATGACCAGGGAAGTGGCCGTGTACTCCGGACGCACAGGATGTATGATCCGCCGGACCGATTCGACCAGGGACGTCAGTCCTGCGTACAGAATGATCACGGCGATCAGCAGCGCGCTGAGGTATTCGACCCGCCCGTGGCCGAACGGGTGATTCTTATCGGGCTGCTTTCCCGCCAGTTTCGTTCCGATAATCGTGATCAGTGAAGAGGCCGCGTCGGAGAGATTGTTCACCGCGTCCATCACAATAGCGATCGAATGGGTGAAGATCCCGACGATGGCCTTGAAGACGGCAAGCGCAATGTTGACAATAATTCCGATGAGACTGGTGCGGACGATCGTCTTCTCCCTGACTCTCGCCTTATCTCCCAGTGCGCTTCCTTCAAAAGCGCCTCCCTGCGCCGCAGATTCTGCGGGATCCTGCAGTGAACCACCCATACCACTCTACCTCCTTCTGCGTCAGCCCTTCCAGTCTCCGCGGCTGACAACTACATGATACCCCACCTGCTCGACGCGCCGCTCCATGCACCGTCTGCATTCCGCAGCTTCATCGCCTGTACAGATCTTCCCGTCATAGAGCATATATTTCGTCCGCACGCCGGTCGGGGATAGATTCGGCATTACGACATTGGCGCCGGCAAGGATCCCCTTCTCGCGCCCTCTCGGATCGATCGTTCCGAGCGCTGTCGTGGCCGGGAGCAGCACATCCGGCTGCAGGAGCCGGATAATCGAGAGCAGATGCAGCGTATCTTCCACTGTTCCTCTCTCCATGTCCCTGAAGGGCGTGTCTTTATGCGGGATGAAGGGTCCGATGCCGATCATCTGCGGATGGAATTCCTTCATAAATAAAAGGTCCTCCACAATATAATCAACCGTCTGGTACGGGGATCCGACCATGATCCCGCACCCCACCTGGTAGCCGATCTCCCGCAGGTCATACAGACAGCGGATGCGGTTGTCCCTGGACATCTCCTCCGGATGCAGCATCCGGTAGTGCTCCGGGTTGATGGTCTCATGGCGCAGCAGATACCGGTTTGCCCCGGCGTCAAAATATCTCTGATAGCTCTCGCGGCTCTTCTCCCCGATCGAGAGTGTAATCGCCGTATCCGGATGCGCGCGGCGGATCCTCGACACGATGTCGCAGATGATGTCATCCGTATACCAGGGATCCTCCCCGCTCTGCAGGACGATCGTGCGGAAGCCCAGCGCATGCCCCTTGTCCGCGCATTCCACGATCTCGTCCGGATCCAGGCGGTAGCGGCCGCAGTTCCGGTTGCCCCGGCGGATCCCGCAGTAGGTACAGTTGTTTTTACACCAGCTGCTGAACTCGATCAGCCCGCGCAGATATACGTCCGTCCCATACACGGCCCTGCGCGCTTCACACGCCGCGTCAAAGAGCATCTGCTCCTCTTCCGCATTCAGCGTGGTGTACAGAGCCTTCAGATCATCCGCTCCCAGCGCATGATTCATTTTCAGCTCCAGAATCCGCTGTGCGTTGGTCATTCCTGATCCTCCTTCGGAATTACCCTGAGCGCTCTGTCCAGAATCCCGTTCACTTCGGCAATCACCATTCCGTAGTTTGTGATCGGGATCCCCTGCTCCAGGGCGCGCCGGTTCCTCGCCGCGACCTCCTTCTCGTTGAGCATGCAGGCGCCGCAGTGGACAATCACCGCGTACGGACGCAGGTCGTCCGGAAATGAAAGCCCGGAGGAGGTCTCAAAGGTAAGCTGTTTTCCGGAGTATTCCCGGATCCACGCCGGCAGCTTCACGGTCCCGATATCGCCGCACTGCCTGTGGTGCGTGCAGCCCTCGGAGATCAGGATCCTGTCTCCGTCCTGCAGCTCCTTCAGCGCGCGGACCCCGGAGAGCTGCACCTTCAGGGCGCCTTTGTATCTTGCCATCAGGATGGAAAATGAAGTCAGCGGCACGTCGTCCGGCACGATCTGTGACACGGCCCCGAACGCCTGGCTGTCCGTGATGACAAGCGCCGGTTTTTCCGGGAGCGACGCCAGTGTCTGCGCAAGCTCCGACTCGCGCACGCACATCGCTCTTGCGCCGTGGTCGAGGGCATCCCGCAGCACCTGCACCTGCGGAAGGATCAGCCTTCCCTTCGGCGCCGCGAAATCAATCGGGATCACCAGGATCACAAGGTCCATCGGACGGATGAGGTCCCCGATCAGGGAGCGCTCCTTCGCCGCGCCTGAGCGGGCCGCCACACGTGCGATCGCCTGCTTGAGCTCCTCCACATGCTCCCCCGTCAGCGCGCTGACACAGATCTGGTCCTCCTTCGCAACGCTGTCCTCCGGCTGCACTTCTCCGGTGAGGTCTGTCTTATTCCATGCAAGCAGATACGGGATCTCCTGCTCTTTGAACAGGGCCAGCAGCTGGCGGTCGCACTCGGTCAGGCCCTGCGAGGCGTCCGCAACCAGGACCGCCGTATCCGTCCGCCCGAGAATCTCCCGGGTCTTTTTCACACGCATCTCTCCCAGATCCCCCTCATCGTCAAACCCCGGGGTATCTGTGATGACAACCGGGCCGAGCGGGAGCAGCTCCATGGACTTGACAACCGGATCGGTCGTCGTGCCCCGGACCTCGGAGACAATCGACATCTGCTGGCTGGTGACCCGGTTGACCAGGCTGGACTTTCCGGCATTTCTTTTTCCGAAAAATGCGATATGGATCCGCTCACTGCGCGGTGTATCATTCATACTCATCTGAAACCCTCTCTTTCTACCGCGGCTCTTCATAGAGCCGCCCTCCTCACACAATCAGCGCGGGGATCATTCCTTTTTCTCATCCCGGACGCCTCTTTAGACTGCTCCTTAGCCGATCAGCGTGGGGATCTTCCCCAGATACAGCCTCCCTGAGTAGGCAAAATGCGGCAGCTCGTGGAAGAGCGCATCCTTCCTGCAGACATGCCGGAGCATCGGATCCGCAGTGACCTCGTCATATCCGCCCAGGACCTGCCGGATCTGCGCCTCTCCCTGCACTTTCGTATCCCTGCTTCCGAGAAGAGACTGCGTCTCCTCCGTCAGGCAGACGATGTCGCATCCATTCCCGTCTGTAAGCGCCAGGCTCGCCGCGACCGATCCCATGGTGACGCTCTCTCCGGCCACAGCGCGGCTGCTCCGTGCGCGTGCTGCGCGACTGCGGCGAGGACGCGCTTTCGGGGTATGATGCTTTGACGTTGAGGAGCGACCGGCGGATCCCCGCCATGAACGGACTGGAGACGGACATACGGGAGAAGGACGGGATATACCGCCTGTATTCCGACGGCTTTCTGGGACTTGGAGAGGTCAGGGACAACCGGGCGAGACTCCTTGTGCATTTATATTAAAAGAAGAGGGTTTATGGCCGAAAAAGAAAAGGCGGTGCTGGCGCTCGGTATGTTCGACGGCGTCCATACGGGACACAGGGCGCTTTTGGAACGGGCGAAACATCTTGCCGCCGCGCTGGACACTTCCTGCACGGCGTATACGTTTTCCAATCATCCCGCGGAGCTGATCGGGAAAAAAGTCAGGCTGCTCTGCACGGCGGAAGAGCGGGAATCTATGGGAGGCGGGACAAAAGGTAGAAACCTTGTATGACGGCCTCAACGGTGTTTTTTTGTTTTTCCATATCAAAGTATCAAATACTTT
>CAJOKX010000040.1 GCA_905235415.1 uncultured Lachnospiraceae bacterium | reverse complement strand
GCTGGACGAACGTCCACTGGACGTTCAGCACCGTGGCTGCAGCAACTCGCAAAGCTCAGTCGGCTGCCTATGGTTTTCAGTTGTGCCCACAGAACTCCATGCAGAAGGTCGGAGGCTGGCCTGTGGACCGTAACGAAAATACCCCCATCCCCGGGATCCTCATTTCCATGAGGCGGAATCCAGAATGGCACGGCACTCTTCCAGGCTCTCGTCCTGACGATCCGTGCGGTAGTAAAAATGAATATAATAGACCGTCTTGTCCTTTTTGAACGCATAGGATTCTCCGGTCATATCGATGTCCTTCGCTGTATAAGTATAACGCAGGCCGCCGGCATGGATTCCTCCGATCGTATACTCCGGGTACGCTTTGGTTTCATATCCCTGCTGGCCCCTGCTGTAGCAGTTTTCCAGCTGTCTGACCAGATCGTCTCCCACAAGCAGTTTCCCGAACAGGGCGCCGAGCCCTTCCGCCTTCTTCCATCCGATCGACAGTATGATATGCTTCTCCTCCGATCTCAGTGCGATACTCTTTCCGCTGAAACCGGTGCGCAGTGCGCGCAGCTCCTCTTTCGGTATCGTGTGAAAGCTGTCCGGCACGCTGAGCCTGAGTGTATCATTGATAAAGATCTGTTCCATTGTATTATTCCTCCTGGTCGTATCATTTCTCCCGGATGCGTCTTTCCCTGATCCGGGAGGGTTTTTTATCTGTCAAGGATATATACGCATTCAAAAATCCCTGTTCCATGCCCTCTTTCCATCTCTTTCTTATGTTTCTGATGCCGTGCTCAAAAGCACCTTTGCCCCCGGCAAGGATGGTCGGATTGCTTCGCTTCTTTGATGGTCCAAAAGTGCTGTGGGAGGTATATTCATTTTTTTTAATTTTTTTAAAATGAGGCTTCATCAGGATGGAATACAGCGCTATGATGCGTATATTCAGTTGAACCATATACAGTCAGTTTTTACTTCCGAAAGGAGGATCTTATAAAATGCATCAAAAGAGGAAGAATATACTGGCAATTCTATTGTCACTGACGATGACTGCTTCGGCAGCCGCACCCGCCTTCTGTGCACAGGAATCAACGGAGCTTTCGGACGCTGTCACAGCGCAGACTGAAACCGAAGCCGAGTCTGCTTCCCCCTGCAGCGGGCGGTGGGAGACAGACATCTCCCTCTCCATCCGCGATGAACGGCAGATCCGGGAGGAATCTGACATGTCGCTGGATGCCTGGGATGACGCAGTCACTTCCATGAAAGAGAAAGGGCTTGCCAATCCTGTGACCGAGGATGCGATTCTGGAGGCAGATCCGGACGCGCAGATCCTCAGATCCGATGACGGCGTATACTTTATCAGCGGAAATGACGCGCTCGGCAAAGTGGAAAACACACTCGACGCATACCGGGCAGTCTACAGCCTGCTGCCTGTTCTCGGTGGAAATTACCAGGTGCGCCTGATGCTCTGGTCCAGACTGACCGAAAACGATATGACCGTCTATTCCTTCCAGCAGCTTAGCGAAAGCAGCATCGCGCCGGGCAGCACCATCAAGCTCGCTGTCCGTGCAGATGGAACCGTATCTGCTGTTTTCGGAAGCCTCGATCCTGAAACGCCGGGCAAACCGGAGACACTGGCCACCCGTGAGGAAGCGGAGGAGGCGGTGAAAGACCACCTTCGCATCACCGGGGCCGATGAACAGATCCTGCCGGAGCTTACAGACAGAGGATCTCATTATCCTGAGAAAATGGACAAAGCCCTGAATCTGGACGAGCTTTCCGATGAAATCGTTCCGGATGAGGTCTACTGGATTGTCTATTCCGAGAATCAGTCGGATGAGAAGGAGACCCGCCCGTACATTGCCCACTATGTGAGTCTGGACGGCACCTATCTCTATTCCCTCCCCGTTACCGAGCCGGGCTCACCGGAAGCGGTGCTGGGATACCGCATCCAGGATATCTTCTCAGGGATGGAGAGTTCCGAATGGACCGGGCAGGTCACTGCCGTAGACGGTTCCACACAGACCATTACGGTTCCGGTGATGAAAGATGCCACGACCGGGGAGTATTTCCTGGGCGACCTTTCCAGAAAGGTTGCGGTTGCAGATTTCGCCACTGCCGCATACGGGGAAGATCACGCAATTGAACTACTCTCCAGCAAGACCGGGGACGACTGGGATCCTGAAGATCTGTTCATGTACTACAACATCCTCCGCGCCTGGGATTTCTATGCCTCGATGGGCTGGATTGGTCCTGACGGGCAGGGAACCGAGACCGTGATCCTGAAGAACATGTGCACCAGCGACGGAACACTTGTCGTCAATGCGTGTGCCCTTGGAAAAATCGAAGGCATCATGATGTTCGCCTACACTGCAAATGATCCCGACGCACCGGTGGGCGACTCTTCGATGAGCCTGGTGCAGGCCCTGGATGTCATGGCGCATGAGTTTACACACCACTTCACCTCCACCGTCATGAACACGAACCTGTATGAGAACGATTTTGGCGCAATCAATGAAGCCATGTCCGATATCATGGGCAACCTCTGCGAGACAATCTGCAAGGCAACCGATGATACCGAGTGGCTGCTTGGAGAAAAGACCGGTAACGCCATCCGTTCCATGATCAAACCGGAAGACTTCGATCAGCCGAATTATGTATGGGATCAGTTCTACGGTCCTCATACGAATTCTCCGTCGGATGCAAATGACAGAGGCGGTGTGCACGTCAACTCTTCTCTCCTGAGCAAGATCGCCGCATCTCTGTGCACAAAGAACGGGATGAGTCAGGAAGACGCAGTCCGTTTCTGGACCACAGCAGCCATGGGGATGACGCCCCGCGCAGGCTATCCGGAGATGTCCGCCCTGCTGAACTGGGCGCTTGAAACAGCCGGCCTTGAGGACTATCAGAATGCCCTGAACGCCCTGATCCGGAATGAATATCTGGACAGGACCGAAGTCCCGGATGAGATTCCTGCAGGACAGAAGATCGTCCGTCTCGCGCTTCCGGATAACGAAGCATTTGACGACCGCAACTGGGCGATGATCGGAATCCACCTGGATATGAATAAAATCGAAAGCATGATTCCTTCTCTGGGAAGAGTCGCTATGGATCTGCTTTCGAACCTGGGGGATGACCTGGATCACAGCCATATTCTTCAGATCCTGGCAGACGATCTGGATGTCGATACCAGCAAGATGGACCTTGACAAAGTCACGGATGACGAACAGTTCCTGGCGGCTCTGACGACCATCCTCGCAAAGGCTGACGCCAACGTTCTCCGCCAGCTCACAACCTGGGAAGAAGCAGACAGCGGTGAGATCGTGATGGTGAGTTCCAAAGGACCGACCCTGTATTTGCTGATGAACATTTCGCAGAGCGGAACGAAGGTCAACAAGATGCTCATCCTGATAGGAAGCCGCTGGTTTGACCTGACAGAGCTTGCACAGATTACTTCGGAGGAAGACGATGTGGCGTCTCTGCTGGAAAATGAAAACATGATCCGGATGATGTCCGAGATGGGGGACGAACTGGTCAACATGATTCTTTCTCCGTCAGATGAAGAGAGCCCGAAGGAAACAGAGGCACAGCCGGAGACGGAGTCTGATGATGATCTCATCACCGTTCTGGAAATGATCCTGAAGGCAAGTGACTACTTAATGACCGATGAAGCGGAGCGTCCGCCGATCGAACAGGTTCTGACCTTTCCGGCCGAGGTTGAATACCTTCCGGCAGGCGGTCTGGAAGATGTATCCCTGGGAGCATGAGTGAATGCATAGTCACAGGATCCGGAGAATACACCTCAAGATCCCGGATCTTCACAGGAAAAAACGCTCTGCCGCACAAAACAAAGTGCGGCAGAGCGTATTTTATTTCGTCTGCAGACAGAACCTGTTCCGGAGCATTCAGTCCTCGAACGGGAAATGGTAGGGGAGGCTGAATCTGTCCCTCAGAGAGATCAGTTCCTTCTGGATGGACTCTCCCACCGGAACGCCCTTGTCCTTTCTCTCCTGCCATGCCATCCATTCCTTTTCGCCTGCCGTGTAGATCCGCTCCGCTCCCGGCGCCTTTTCGGATGCGCGCAGCGCTCTCAGGATCCCTCCGGAAGTCTTTTTGAACGTCTCCAGTCCTCCGAAGAATTCCGGGTTGATCACGAAGAAGAAATGACCGAGTCTGTACATCTTGCTGCTGCCGTCCGGATTCTTCCCGGAAAGCTCTTTCAGGTACGGGCCTCCCGCAAGCGCGGACGAGAGGATCTCCACGATCGTTGCAAAACCGTACCCCTTGTAGCCGCCGGTTTCCTCTCCGATCCCGCCGATCGGAAGCAGCGCGCAGTTCCCGCTGCGCATCTCCTTCAGGATCTTTCCGGAATCCGTCATGGTTTCCCCGTCCCGGGTCACAACCAGTCCCGCCGGCGTCGGCTTGCCGGAGCGCTCGTAGAATTCAATCTTCCCGTTCTGCACGATGCTGGTCGCGCAGTCAAAATTGAACGGGAACGCTTCATCCGTCGGCATCGTGAACGTCAGCGGATTGGTGCCCAGCATGGGCTCTACACCGAACGTCGGCGCGACAGAAGGTCTCGCGTTCGTTCCCGAGATCCCGATCATTCCCGCTTTTTCCGCCATCGTCGTCCAGTATCCGGCAATTCCGTAGTGCGTGGAATTGCAGATGGTCCCGCCGGCCATGCCGGCCTTCGACGCCTTGTCGATCAGCATTTCCATCATATGATAGCTGGCAACCATTCCCATTCCGTTGTTCGCGTCCATCACAACCGTCGTGGGCGTTTCCTTCAGAATGTCGATCTTCGTGACCGGCATCAGCGTTCCGTTCTCGATCCGGTCCAGGTAGATCGGCTTAAACCGGTTGCAGCCGTGGCTCTCGATGCCCCTGCGGTCAGATTCCAGCAGAACGTCCGCGCAGATGCGCGCATCTTCCTCCGGTACCCCGTACGCCTTGAAAACATCGATCATGAATGCGTTCATCGTGTCCCAGCCGACATAAGGTCTTGTCTCCATTGCTTCTCCTCCTTCTTTTCAGTTTTTAAACCATGGTCACAGGGAGATTCCGTCCGCTGTGAGAAAATTAAAACACAATACCTTCTTCAGCCTGAAGGTAACCGTTTCATCATACCGGAGGTGATACGGCGGCAGCATCACCACACCCTGAGGCGTTTCAACGGCTCTGTAATGCTTCTTTTGCAGGTAGTCGACGGTTTTGTCGTCTATGAAGCGGTAAAACAGTTCCGTCACTTCAAAATCGGAATGATCCGACCTTGCCACTTCCACGCTCAGATGCTTCTTCCCTTTTTTCTTCATATAGGACAAAAGGTCCGGGGTATATTCTATGTTCATATGGGTCCGAAGCGCCTCCTTGTCCCTGCTCATTTTCAGGGAGTATCCTTTGACTCAATCAAAAGCAGCCTTCCGCTCTCAAACAAAACCTCCGCCTGCTCTTCTTCGATCTGGTTGGAGACAGCAAGCGTTCCCGATGTCTGAAGGCTTCCGTTTTCCATCGGGAAATGAAATCCCTTCAGTGTGATCCCGGATACAGCACCGCCCCATGCAAACAGGGATACGTACTTCCCCCACTGGCTGTCCTTTCTCAGTGAAAATGCCCCGTCATGCATGCTTATGCGGTTGCACGGATCCACCACGAAGCCCCCGCAGCCCCGGTCCAGGAGCAGCGAGAGCGTCTGCAGCGCCCCCATCACATGGTCCAGGCGGCTCCCGGTCGCGCCGATCAGGTCCACCCGGCTGCATCCCTCCTCCAGGGCGGCAAGCGCGGCAATCTCCAGATCTGTGTAATCCTTTTCCCAGTTGTAGGCGCGCACCCTGACTTGCGGATGCGCCGCCCGGTAGGTCTCTATGAATCCCTGCGGGGCTGAATCAAAATCTCCCACTGCAAGATCCGGCAGGATCTTGTGCTTCTCCAGAAACGCAAGTCCCCGGTCGGCCGCGATGATATAGTCATCCTCTTTCAAATAAGAGAGGGCAAGGTCATCATTGATCTCACCCCCCGCAATTACAACCGCACGCTTCTCACTCACTGTTCCGTTCCCTCAGATATGCTTCCAGCGCCCTGTACCGGCTTGTGATGTCTCCGGAAAAGACCGAAGAGCCGGCCACCAGCACATTTGCGCCCGCGTCCAGGACGGACGTAATCGTCTCCGTATTCACCCCGCCGTCGACCTCCAGATCCGCTCTGAGGTCTCTCTCCTCTATGATCTGACGCAGTCTTGTAATCTTCTCCAGGGTCGCCGGGATCAGTTTCTGCCCGCCGAACCCCGGGTTGACCGTCATCAGGAGGAACATATCCACCTTGTCATACACATATTCAAGGACGCTGAGCGGAGTGGCGGGATTGAGCGCCACTCCGGTCCTGATGCCTCTTTCATGAATCTGGTCCAGCGTCCGGTCCAGATGCCTGCAGGCCTCCGCATGCACCGTGATCCCGTCCGCGCCCGCATCGGCGAAAGCGTCGATATAGCGCTCCGGATCCTGCACCATCAGATGTACGTCATAAAACATGTCCGTCAGGGGACGGATCGATTTCAGGACCGGCACGCCGAACGAGATGCTGGGCACGAACATTCCGTCCATCACGTCAAAATGCAGGTACTGTGCTCCGCACTTTCTGACTGTGAGAATATCGTCTCCGAGATGCTTAAAATCCGCCGAAAGGATCGATGGCGCCAGATAATACTTCATGTCCGGTCCTCCTTCACTCAGAATGGCCTTCACTCAGAATGGCCTCCGGGCGTCCGATACCTCCTGCACCAGCTGCAGATAGCTGTCATACCGCGCCCGGCTGATCTGTCCCTCTTCCAGTGCTTCCTTTACGCCGCACCCCGGCTCATGGATGTGCATGCACCCCTGAAAGCGGCAGTACGGTTCATATTCTGCAAACTCCGGGAAGAACTCTTTCACCTCTTCCCGCTTCATGTCCCGCAGCTCCAGGCTGGAGAACCCCGGCGTGTCAAAGAAAAAAGTATCCTCTCCGACCGCAAACAGCTGGGCGTGGCGGGTCGTCTGTTTCCCCCGCTCCGTCTTCGCGGAGAGCGCTCCGACCTCCATGCCGGCCTCCGGACACAGATAATTGGTAAGCGAACTCTTTCCGACCCCGCTCGGTCCCGCGAGTACCGTCGTCTTTCCTTTCATCACGCTGCGGATCTCTTCCAGCCCTTCTTCCTGAAGGACGCTGACGGTCAGGATCCTGCATCCGCAGCGGCTGTATATATCACTCAGTTCACGGATCCGTTTCTCATCCGACAGATCCTTTTTGTTAAAGCAGATCACCGACGGGATATTCTGCCTGTGCATCAGGATCAGGAACCGGTCCAGGAGGGACAGGTTCGGCTGCGGGCTTGCGAGTGCAAAGACCACGAGCGCCTGGTCCACATTTGCGACCGGCGGGCGGATCAGCTGGTTGCTTCTGGGTACGATGGTCTCGACGTACCCCTCCACATCCTGCGCCTGCGTCAGGCGGAACGTACAGTTGTCGCCCGTCAGCGGCTTAAAGCTGTCTTTCCGGAAGACGCCCCTTGCGCGGCACTGGTATACATGGCCGTCTTCATAGCACCAGACAAAATAGAACCCTCCGACTGCACGAATGATCTTTCCTTTCATGCATCACCCCTGCTGATAGAATGCAACTCCGTCATACTTGGTTGTGGAGAGCACATTGCCTGAAGCATCGAGCATGTATACGAATACCGTTCCCGTGGAAACGCCGCTCTGCCCCTGCACATTCAGCAGATACGGGAAGGAAGTCGTTCCTTCAAACACGGTGTTTTCCTGGCCGTTCTGGACCAGCGTGATACGGACGCTGCTGCCGTCGGTAAAGCCGGCAGGCGCCTGCAGCTGTGCGTTGCACATCCACGCGCCCGATCCCTGGCTGCCCTGCGATGCGTCCGGATTGATCACGATCGCGTTCTCCGCGCCGGTCGATACCGTTATGGTGATCGAGGAGCCGGTCTGGACGCTGGACCCGGGGGCGATATCCTGCCGGATCACCAGATTGGCCGGAACACTCTCGCTCGGCTCGCTTGCCACGTACACGTACAGGCCGGAATTGGTCAGCATCGTTACGGCGTCTTCTTTGTATTTGCCCCTGGTGTCAGGCACCTGGACGGACTGCGAATTCTGTCCCTGGCTGACATAGATGGTCACGGTATCCCCCTCATGCACCGAAGATCCGGCGCCTGGGTTGGAGGTGATCACGTTGCCGGAAGCAACGTCATCGCTGTAGCGGGTGTTGTCCACGGAGACCAGCAGCCCGATGCTGGCAAGCGCATTTTCCGCGTCTGCCTGCGTCTTATTGGCCAGATCCGGCACCGTCAGGGCCTGCGCGGAACCGATGGACAGCGTATATCCGATCCGTGTATTCTTCTGCACGGAGCTGCCCGCCGCCTTGTCCTGGCTTGCGATCTGCCCGGATGCATACTCGTCCGAGCTGGTCTCGCCGAGATATTTATAGCCCAATCCGCTGTCACGCAGAAGCTGCTGGGCTTCATTTTCCGTCTTGCCGAGCAGATCGGGAACCTTCACCATCCCGGCTGCCAGGTCGATCGCGGCAGTGTTTTCCTTCTCCGTGGAGCCGGAAGCGCCGCCCCCTCCGAGGATTCCGAAGGTATGGATGATCAGGTACAGGATCAGGCCGCCGACCGCAAGCGCCGCAATCACCGCGACGACAACCGCGGCCCGGTCAGAATGCTCGCTCTTCTGCCGGCCCTGTCCTCTCTTTTTCTCCCACCGGTCCTTTTCGTCGATCAGGTCATCCGGATCATAGTCATCATCCCCGTCGTCCAGGTATGCGTCCGCTCCGCCGTACTCATCCTCATACGGATCCCTGTCGTCATAGCGCTCGTCAAACAGTCCGGGATACGCATCTGCCTCCATGGACCTGCGGTTGATCTCCTCCAGGTCCGCCCTGGAATATTTATGCGTGGCCCCCGACGGGTTCTCCGGAGCAATCTTTACGAAATCGCCGTTTGGATTCACCAGAGATTCTTTCAGGTCGCGTATCAGCTGCGACATATTCTGGTAACGCCGGTCAGGACTTTTCTGGGTACATTTCAGTATGATCTGTTCGATGGCGCGCGGAAGATCCGGGATCACGTCCCTTGGAGAGACCATCTCTTCCTGCAGATGCTTGAGCGCCACCTCCACCGTGGAATCTCCGTCAAACGGGACCCTGCCGGTCAGCATCTCATACATGGTGATTCCGAGCGAATAGATATCGCTCTTCTCATCCGAATATCCGCCTCTTGACTGCTCCGGCGCGCTGTAGTGCACGGAGCCCATGACGTTCGAACTGATGGTGTCCGCACTCGCCGCCCTGGCGATGCCGAAGTCTGCCACCTTCGCGGTTCCGTCTGTGGAAATGATAATATTCTGGGGTTTGACGTCTCTGTGAATGATCCCGTTGTTGTGGGCAGTCTCCAGCCCGGAGGCCACCTGCAGGCAGATGCCGGTCGTTTCCCTCACGCTCAGGGAACCCTTGCTCAGGATATAGGCCTTCAGCGTGATGCCCTCTACCAGTTCCATCACGATAAAATACGTGCCTCCCTCCTCTCCGACATCGTATACATTCACGATGTTCGGATGGGCGAGGCCCGCCGCCGCCTGTGCTTCCACGCGGAATTTGGACACAAACTCCTTATCGCTCCGAAGCTCGGGTTTTAAAACCTTGATCGCCACGAAACGGTTGAGCTTGTGATCCCTTGCGCGGTATACATCCGCCATCCCGCCGGATCCTATGCAATTGATAATCTCATATCGATTCTGAAGAAAATCGCCTGCATTCAACATAGCTGTTCCCTGATGCCTTCCCCGGACATCATCTGCTCCATCCCTGCCTGCCGTATCCGCGTCAGAACTTCGCGAGGACGACGGATATATTATCCCTGCCGCCCGCGCGGTTTGCCGCGTCCACGAGTTTCTTTCCTGCCTGCGCCAGGTCCGGCGCGCTGCGCACAATACGGAAGATCTGCTCATCCTCCACCATATTGGTCAGCCCGTCTGAGCACAGGAGGACAATGTCCCCCCGGTTCAGTCCAACGTCAAAATAATCCACCTGCGGACCCTGGATCTCTCCGATCGCCCGCGTGATAATGTTCTTCTTCGGGTGGTTGCGCACCTGTTCCCTGCTGAGTTTCCCCGCCCTGACCATCTCCTCGACCAGAGAATGGTCATGTGTGATCTGTTCAATCCTGTCATCGTCGATCAGATACAGTCTGGAGTCCCCCACATTGGCCACGATCAGCCCCCCGTTCTCTGGAGAGGCTGCCACCAGCGTCGTCCCCATGCCTTCCAGCGCGGGATCCGATGCGGCCTTCCTGGTGACTGCGTCATTCGCCGCGCTGATCGCTTCGGAGAGGATCTTCACGACGCCCTTCTGCGTGGATGCCTGTATGGTATCGACCATGGTCTCTACACACAGGCGCGAAGCAAGGTCGCCGGCAGCCTGGCCACCCATGCCGTCCGCGACGATCAGAAGACCCTCCAGCGAACCGACCCTGTGGTTGGACGCATAGACAAAGTCCTGATTGCTATTCCTTTTTAACCCGACATCCGTCTGGCAATAGGATTCCATAGACCTTACTTCTCCAGATAACTTCTTCTCAGCTGGCCGCATGCACCGTTGATATCGCGGCCCATTTCTCTCCTAATAGTAACAGATATCCCTCTTTTTTCAAGCATCCCCCGGAATGCTTCTATATCCTTCCGTGCGGGCCTTGTGTAGGATCTCTCCTCAACCGGGTTCACCGGGATCAGATTCACGTGGCAGTTCATTCTGCCGAGCAGATCCGCAAGCTGCATGGCGTCCTGCCGGGAGGTGTTTTCGCCCTGCACGCAGCTGTATTCAAACGTGACCCGGCGGCCTGTCTCATGAAAATAAGTCTGCACCGCGTCCATCACATTGTCCAGCGGATAGGTCCGCGCAATCGGAAGAAGGCGCTCTCTCTTCTCCTGTGTGGGCGCATGCAGGGACAGGGCCAGCGTCACCGGAAGCTGCTCTCTGGACAGCTCCAGGATCTTCGGGACGATCCCGCATGTACTCACGGTAATGTCCCGGCAGCTGAGGCGCTCTCCTGCAGGATCCGAGACGATCCTGAGGAAACGCACCAGATTATCATAGTTATCCAGCGGCTCCCCGCTCCCCATGATCACGACATGGGAAACCCGCTCCTGCATCAGGGCGCTGATCTGTGTGATCTGGCAGAGCATCTCTGCAGCTGTCAGGTCCCTCACCCTGCCTCCGATGGTGGAAGCGCAGAACCTGCACCCCATCCGGCACCCGACCTGTGAGGAAATGCAGACCGACAGCCCGTAGCTGTAGCGCATCATCACAGATTCGATCACATTGCCGTCCTCCAGGGCAAAGAGAAACTTCTTCGTCCCGTCGATCTTCGAAGTGAGCACCTCCACTGCATGCAGCTTCGTAAAGCAGTATCGCTCCTCCAGACTGCTGCGCAGCGCCTTCGGGAGGTTTGTCATTTCCTCAAAGGAGCGCACATGGTGCACATGCAGCCACTCATAGATCTGTTTTGCCCGGTACTTCTTCTCCCCGAGCGCTTCCAGGTCCGATGCAAGTTCATCTGCCGTCCGGCTCAGGATCTCGATCTTCTCACTCATCATATCGCTTCAGTCTGGCCATGAAGAAGCCGTCTGTCTCATGCACGCCCGGAAGGAGCTGCAGGTACCCGCCCGCACTCGTGCGGCAGCGCAGGGCCTCCGGGATATAGGGATCGATGGACTCGAGCCGGAACGGGAAGTTCTCCAGGAAATACTTCAGGTTCATCTGGTTTTCGTCCGCTCCGATCGTGCAGGTCGAATAGATCAGCACGCCGCCCGGCTTTACATAGTTCTGGGCCACCGACAGGATCTTTCTCTGGATCCGGATCAGTTCCTCCTGCCGGGTCGGATTCATCCTGTATCGGATGTCCTGCTTCCGTCCGATGACACCCAGGCCGGAGCACGGAACGTCGCACAGCACGATGTCCGCCTTGTGGAAGGAGAGCTCGTCATATGCCGTCGCGTCCTGGAGCGCCGCCACCATATTGATGACCCCCAGCCGCTCGATATTTTCCTGCATCAGGGCGACCTTCTCCTCACTCTTGTCCCTTGCCTCCACATACCCGCTGCCCTTCAGCTTGTCCGCGATATGGACGCTCTTTCCGCCGGGCGCGGCGCAGACGTCGATGCAGTAATCCCCCCAGTTGGGCGCGGCGATCTCCGAAACCAGCATGGAACTGACGTCCTGCACATAGATCCAGCCGTTCCTGAACGCCTTCAGCGCCTGCAGATAATTGAAATCCGTCAGCCTGAGCGCATACTCCAGATACGGATGCTGCTCCCAGGAAGCCCCGTCCTCTTCCAGGGACTGAATAATCTCTTCCCTGGAGACCCTGTCCGTCCGAAGCCGTACCGTGACCGCCTCCTCCGTCTTAAAAGACGCGCACACGGCCTCCACCTCTTCAAATGAAAACTGTCCCAGCCATTTTTGCAGGATCCACTGCGGCATGGAATACCGGATCGACAGATACTCGACGGGCGTCTCCTCAGCCGACGGGTAGGTCACCGTATCCAGGCCTCTCGAGGCCGCCCGCAGAACGCCGTTCACAAACCCCTTCAGATTATAGAACCCCTTCTTCTGGGCAAGCTTGACCGCCTCGTTCACAACGGCTGAATCCGGCACCGTATCCATATACATCAGCTGGTACACGCTCATCCTCAGAAGGTTGCGGATCAGCGGCTTCATATTGTAGATCGGAACCTTGGAAAAACATTCTATGACATAGTCAAGCTGGATCAGGTTCTCCAGCGTCCCCTCTGTCACCCTGGAAATGAAGGCACGGTCGCGTTTGGAAAGGTACTGGTATTTTTCCAGCGTGTTTCGCAGAGCGATGTGGCTGTACGCCTCTCCCTCTGTCACTTCCATCAGTATTCCCAGTACAATCTCTCTCAGATTTGCCGTGTCCGCCATACCAAAGCTCCGTTCCTACGCTTACTTTTCACCCAGCAGAGCACCTGCCTGCGGATGATACCCGCGGATATACGCATCCGCATTCATCCGTTTCCGGCCTTCCGGCTGGACCTCGAGCAGCCCAAGGCATCCGTCTCCCGTCTGTACGATGAGTTCGTCCTTCCCCACAGAGAGGATCCTGCCGGGGACGCCTGCCGTATCTTCCTCTGCCGCCTGCCCGGCTGCGTCCAAAACGGACGCCTTCCAGATCTTCAGCATCTTTCCGTCCAGGAACGTAAACGCGCTCGGCCACGGATCCAGTGCGCGGATCATGCGCTCGATCTCAGGGGCGCTCTTCGTCCAGTCGATCTCTCCCATCTGGCGCGTCAGCATCTTCGCATACGGGGTCGGGCTTTCTTCCGGCTGCGGCGTCTTCTGCGCTTCGCCGCGCTCGATGCGCCGCATGGTCTCGATCAGCTGCGACGCGCCTGCATGCATCAGTTTATCAAAGAGGCTTCCGCCCGTATCATCCGCTTCTATCCGGACCTCTGCCTGGTCGATGCAGTCGCCTGTGTCCAGGCCTTCCGCCATCTGCATGATCGTGACGCCGCTCTTCTCATCCCCCTCCAGGATTGCCCACTGGATCGGGGCCGCACCGCGCCATCTGGGAAGGAGCGACGCGTGCACATTCAGGCACCCGTACGGGGGGATCTCCAGGATCGCGGGCGGTATGATCTGCCCGAACGCCGCCACGACAATAAAATCGGGATGCAGCTGCCGTAGGATCTCCACATTCTCTTCGCTGCGGATCCGTGCCGGCTGATAGACAGGTATGCCATGTTCAAGCGCAAGCTCCTTGACCGGAGGGGCCTGCAGCTGCCCTTTTCTTCCCTTCGGACGGTCCGGCTGCGTGAACACTGCCGTTACCGCATACTCTGATTCCAGCAGCGCCTGCAGGATCCCTTCCGCGAAATCCGGCGTTCCCATAAATACTACGTCTGCCAATCGTCTTCCTCCCGTCTTCGTCGTAAGATGCCTTCTCCTCAGTCAGTCTTCGGACTCTTCTTCATCCTCTTCCAGATCTTCGGAGTCATACAGCTCGCCTTCCACCTTCGAGGTATAGACCACGCCCTCCAGATGATCCAGCTCATGGCACAGCGCTCTTGCAAGCAGCTCCTCGCCTTCCACCCGGACCGGATTCATATCCTCATCCAGCGCTTCCACGACCACATGGTTCGGGCGTGTAACCTTGCCCAGCTTACCGGGAACGGACAGGCATCCTTCCATTCCTTCCTGTTCTCCGTCCTGCTCCGTGATCCGGGGATTGACCAGGATGATGGGGCCGTCTCCGACATCCACCACCACGATCTGCCTGAGGACTCCGACCTGGGGCGCAGCCAGTCCGACGCCTTCCGCATCGTACATGGTCTCAAGCATATCCTGCACCAGCTCTTTCAGCCTGGGAGTCATCTCTTTCACTTCCCTGCACTGTTTGGTAAGGATATCATCACCATAGACCCGAATCTGTCTTAATGCCATAAAGATTGCCTCCAATAATTCTTAAAAATAACAGTATTCCGTTTCCATCCGTATCAGAGTGTCACGTCGTAGGAGAACTCGACATTCGAAAACCCGTCGTTGAGTCCGATGTACTGCTCCAGACGGGCGCGCGCCGCGCGCAGCAGTTCCGGACTCCCGCCCTTCAGGTACATCACCATCCTGAAGATGTCCGCGATCTTTGCGACAGACTCGGGAACTGGCCCGAGGATCTGAACCGGAGCGCTTCCAAGGATCTTCTCCAGGAAGGCCCGCGCATAGCCTGCGGCAACCTTCAGATGCTCCTGGTCCGGGCAGCTCATATGAATCTCCAGAAGACAGCCCGCCGGCGGATATCCGGCCATCTTCCTGAACCCGATCTCCTGCCTGTAAAATGCGTCATAATCCTGTCTCACCGCGCACTGCACCGCATAATTGGACGGCTGGCAGGTCTGGATCAGCACCGACGCTTCCTTCCCGTCTCTCCCTGCTCTTCCCGCCGCCTGCGTCAGCAGCTGGAACGTACGCTCCGCGGCCCTGTAATCGGGAACGTTCAGTGACAGGTCCGCCATCAGGATCCCGACCAGTGTCACGTCCGGGAAATCATGCCCCTTGACGATCATCTGCGTCCCGATCATAATATCCGCCTCGTGGGAGGCAAACGGCGCAAGCGCCTTCAGCTGCCCGTCTTTGCCCGAGGTAGTGTCCTTATCCATCCGCACCACACGCGCATCCGGAAACGCCAGGTTCACTTCCTGCTCGACCTGCTGCGTCCCGATCCGGAACGTCCTGAGGAACGGGCTGGAACACTCCGGACAGGCGGAGGGCATCGGAGCCTCATACCCGCAGTAATGGCACAGAAGACGCCCCCCTTTGTGCAGCGTGAGGGATACGTCGCAGTGCGGACAGGTGATGACATGGCCGCAGGACGTACAGGTGACAAATCCCGCATATCCGCGCCGGTTCAGGAACAGCATGATCTGCTCGCCGCGTGAAAGCTTCTCCTCCATCTTCTCCCGCAGCTGCCTGCTGAGGATGGAGCTGTTTCCGGAGGACAGTTCGCTTCGCATGTCCACCGTCCTGACTTCCGGCAGGTCTGCCGCCATGGCGCGTTTTGTCAGGCAGATCCTTGTGATCTGCCCGTTCTGCGCGGCCCAGGAGGCCTCCAGCGACGGCGTCGCAGACCCGAGCACCACGCACGCGCCCTCCATCTTCGCTCTCTGGAAGGCCACCTCTCTGGCGTGATACTTCGGAGACTGTTCACTCCTGTAGCTGTCTTCATGCTCCTCGTCGATCACGATGATGCCCAGGTTCGGAAAAGGCGTAAAGAGCGCGGACCTCGGACCGATCATGACGTCCAGATCGCCCTGCCGCGCCCTGTCAAACTGATCCTGCCGCTCCCCGGCGCTCATCTTCGAATGGATAACCGAGACTCTCCCGCCAAAACGATGATAGAAACGCATCATCGTCTGATAGGTCAGCGCAATCTCCGGGATCAGGACGATCGCCTGCTTCCCCATCGCGGCCACCCTGCTGATCAGCTCGATATAGACCTCTGTCTTTCCGCTTCCGGTCACGCCCTGAATGAGGAAACGCCCACAGGGCGTATCATTCCAGGAAGCGCAGATCTGTTCCGCCGCCTGCCTCTGTTCCTCGTTGAGCGCATGCGCCTCCTGCGCAAATGCTTCCGGAAGGGCCGGATTGCGGTATACCCGGGTGCGTTCCACCCTGACCAGCCCCATTTTCACCAGGGCGCTGATCACGGAGGACGTGACGTGCAGTTTCTCCGTGCAGACCTCGTAGGGAAGCTGCTTCTCCTCCACAAGGGCTTCCATCAGGCGCACTCTGGCAGACTGGTGCCTGCGGCGCATGACGTCCAGTTCCCTGCGTCCCGTCTCCACGCTGACCGCGAGCGTCACGATCCTGTTCTGCCTTGCGGGCGTTCTCTTCCTGGCCGGAAGCACGGTGCGCATGGCGGCTGCCATCGTGGAGCCGTACCGGTCCCGGATCCAGATCGCCAGCGCAGTGAGCCTCTTCTCTTCATCCGACAGGCCGGTCACAACCCGCGTGATCGGCTTGATCTTCTCAGGATCAATCTTCGGAGACGACGAAAGAGACATTACGTACCCGGTCATGCTGCGGTTGCCGTTCCCGAACGGGGCCTCGACAATCGAGCCCTCTTCCACTTCCGATACCAGCTCCTCCGGAACGAGATACTGGAACGGATGGTCAAGCGCCCTGGCAGTACTGTCTACGATCACATCCGCATACGTCATAGAACCGGGTCAATTCTCCTTCTTCGCATCCTCCGCAAGGATCTCCGCAATCAGGACGCGCTCGTCCATCGGATATTTCTTCCCGCAGATCTCCTGATAATCTTCATGTCCCTTGCCGGCCAGCACGATCACGTCCCCGCTCTTCCCGTTGTGGATCGCATACGCGATCGCCTCTTTGCGGTCCGTGATCCGAATGTAGGTTCCGCCGGTTTTGCGGATGCCGGTCTCAATATCGTCCAGAATCGCTTCCGGATTCTCATAGCGCGGATTGTCGGAGGTAAGGATCGTGAAATCCGCCTGCCGTCCGGACACCTCGCCCATCTCATACCGTCTGTGTCTGTCGCGGTTGCCGCCGCATCCGAACACGCTCACAATCCTCGAGGGATGATACTCCCGGAGCGTTGTGAGGATGCTCTCGAGCGCCATCGCGTTGTGCGCATAGTCGATCATCAGGATAAAATCATCACTGACCTTCACCATCTCAACGCGGCCTTTCACCTTCACGTCCAGAAGCGCTGCCTGCAGCGTTTCCTTCGGGACGCCGAAATGCCTGCATACGGCAATCGCGCACAGGGCGTTGTAAACCGAGAACTTCCCGGGGATGTCGGTCACCACCTCAAAGTCCTCGTCGCTCCTCACCCAGAACTTCGTCCCGAGATAGCCCGGGCGGCAGACCAGCTCGATGCTGTCCGCATACAGATCCGCCGAAGTGTTCAGGCCGAACGTCTCCACCTCGCAGGTATGCCCCTCCAGGATCCTTCCCAGGTGGATGTCATCCGCATTGAAGATCCCGGTCCTGCACATCTGAAACAGCCTGCTCTTGCAGTCCATGTAATCCTCAAAGGAGGCGTGCTCGGCAGGTCCGATATGATCTGCGGAAATATTCGTAAAGACGCCGATGTCAAATGTGATGCCTTCCACTCTGTGGAGCATCAGTGCCTGTGAACTGACCTCCATGACAACCGCGTCGCACCCTGCCTTGACCATCCGCGCCAGATACTCCTGCAAAAGGAGCGATTCCGGCGTCGTATTGGCGCTGGGGATCTTCGTGCTGCCGATGAGGGTCTCGATCGTCCCGATCAGGCCCACCTTATGCCCGGCCGCCTCCAGAATGGACTTGACCATGTAGGTCGTCGTCGTCTTGCCCTTCGTCCCCGTGACGCCGATCATCTTCAGCTTCGAGGCCGGATATCCGTAAAAAGCGCAGGCCATCCGCGCCATCGCGATGCGTGAATCCGGAACCAGGATGACCGCGGCCCCTTCCGGAACGTCCACCTTCTCCTGGACAATAATGGCTGCCGCACCCTTCTGCACGGCCTCCGCCGCAAACTTATGGCCGTCAAACGCGGCCCCCTTGATACAGATGAAAACGCATCCCGGCTTCAGCCTGCGGGAGTCATTCACGATCTGTGTAATCTCTGTTTCAGTGCTTCCGCGAAGCACTTCATATTCCGTTTTCTCAAGAAGCTGCGCAAGCGTCATAGCGATCCCCCATTTCCGCTGCCAGCTCCGCCGCCTGCTCAAAATCCGCCCGGCGCGGGGCTGACTGGAATCCATCTCCAGATTGATGTATTATACCATTACGGAGGAATCCTCTCAACCTGCAAGTTCACGGGTGCCTGTACAGGTTGTTACAGTTCACAGGCCAGCCTCCGACCTTCTGCATGGAGTTCTGTGGGCACAACTGAAAACCATAGGCAGCCGACTAAGCTTTGCGAGTTGCTGCA
>CAJOKX010000039.1 GCA_905235415.1 uncultured Lachnospiraceae bacterium | reverse complement strand
AGTGGAGAAGCGACCACGCTTCTATAGGAGCTGGGAGTGGCTGCAATGCAACCGATGCAAAGCGCGGGTAGGCAACGTGTTTTCAGTGTGCCCACAAACGCTAAGCAGAGTTGGCTGGCCTGTGAACTGTAACCCTTGCTGCCGCAGGTCGGCGGGCCACTTTTACATGAAAATAATCCCCCCGGATCCCCACAGATCTTCCATGTGTGCTATCCTGTTTTTGTAAGGAAAGGAGGGGGGGCAGATGCGGCGCTACCTTGCAATCGACGTCGGAGCAACGTCCGGAAGACATATCGCAGGATGGGAAGAAGACGGCGTAATCCGCCAGGAAGAGATCTACCGGTTTCAGAACGGAGCAGTGAAAAAAGACGGTCATCTGACCTGGGATCTGGACCTTCTGTTTGAGGAAGTCGTCAATGGGATCCGGTGCGCTTTCAGCCGGTATCCGGATATCAGAAGCCTGTCCATTGACACCTGGGGCACGGATTACGTCCTGATGAACAACGACCGCCCCATTCTCCCGTGCTACGCGTACCGGGATTCTCGTGTGGAAGAGTCGGTTCCGGAGGTTCATAAGATCATCCCGTTCAGTGAGCTGTACGAAAGATGCGGCTACCAGTTTGTCGCAAGCAATACGATCTATCAGCTCTACTGGGACAAGATGAAAGGCCGGATGGATGCGGCAACGGATTTTCTGATGATCCCGGAATACCTGATCTACCGCCTGAGCGGAGTGAAGGTCAAGGAGGCGACGAATGCTTCCACGACCAGCCTTGTGGATCCGCGCACCCGGCAGTTTGACCCGGAGATTATAAGAAAGCTCGGTTTTCCGCAGTCCCTGTTTCCGGCCCTGCGCCCGCCCGGGCAGCGTGTCGGAGCGCTGCTTCCGGAGATCGCAGAAAAGACCGGCGCATCCTGCAGCATCGTGCTGTGCGCAACGCACGACACCAATTCCGCCATCAGTGCCATCCCCATGGATCCGGGCGAGATCTACATCTCCTCCGGCACCTGGTCTTTGCTGGGGGTGAAGCTGGATGAGCCGCTGATCTCCCCGGAAGGCGCGGCGGCAGGGTTCTCCAATGAGAGCGGGCTGGAATACATCTGCTACCTGACAAACCTTGCAGGGATGTGGATGCCGGAAAGGCTGCGCGCAGAGCTGTGTCCGGAGGAAGACTACGGCACGATCGTCCGCATGGCAAAAGCATCCGGATACTGCTGCGCTGTCGATCCCAACCTCCCGCAGTTCAACGCACCGGACAGCATGGCGGAGGCGATCCGGAGCGAACTTTCGCGCATGGATCTTCCGCTTCCCGAAAGCTCGGCCGAATACTTCAGCTGCGCATACCACTCGATCGCAGCCAGCTACCGTTCCGCCATCGGGCGGCTCGAGGGCGCGACCGGAAAGACATACCACAAGATCTATATCACAGGAGGCGGCGCCAGGAATGAATTTCTGAATGAGCTCACGGCCTCCTATACGGGAAAGAGCGTCATTGCGCTCCCGTTTGAGGCATCCACACAAGGCAATATTGCAATGCAGATCCGGGCAGACCGTTCCTGACCTGCACACTGTCAAACATCAGGAGGAGAAACTATGCTGGAACAATTGAAAAATGAAGTGATCCGGATCGGCCGTATGGCCCAGGCGGAAGGACTGTGCAAACATAAGTCAGGCAACTTTTCCATCCTCGACAGGGAAAGCGGACTGGTCGTCGTGTCCCCTTCGGGCGTTGACCGCGATCTGCTGAAAACGGACGATATCATCGTCATTGATATGAACGCCGCCGTGCAGGAAAACCTCACCGGCCTTCGTCCGAGCAGTGAAGTGCTCATGCATCTCGCCATCTATAAAGAGCGCCCGGATGTATGCAGCATCGTCCACACACATTCCAAATATGCGACTTCCTTCTCGGTTCTGAATAAGCCCATTCCGGCAATCGTCTACGAGATAATGGCCCTCAACAACAGCGAGCAGGTGATCCCGGTCGCCCCGTACGGAAGGCCCGGCACCGCAGATCTTGCGCAGAATGTCGCCATGACCATGAAGCATGCGGATGCAGTCCTGATGCAGGCACACGGAGCCGTCGCCGCGGATGAAACCGACATCGACGGCGCATACCTGAAGGCCTGCTATGTTGAAGAGCTTGCGGAAATGTACCATCACATCCTGTCCGCATGCGGAGGGGCTGAGCCGCCCGTCCTGCCTGCTTCCGAAGTCCGGAAATGGGCGTACCCGTCGGAGATCACCTTCCCGAACTGAACAGGCAGACGAATCCGCACAGCGATCCTCCGTTTGGAATGAATACAGGTGCGCCCCCGTCGGTCAGAGACGGGGGCGCTGCGCAGATCAATCGTCTATTTCTTTCTTGAACTTCCGAAAATCCCCCACCGCTTTCCATCCGATCTTAATGAATTTTCTCAAGTTGATGGAAGTGGTGCCTCCATTTCTGGGTTTGTAGGTAATCGGAATAAAAACCGTCTTTTCCTCATTGTAAACAAAGTATGTCGTAAACATAATATTCGGAATCTCATAATCTTCCGGCAGTTTATCAATGTACTTTGCCACCAGCTGTGTCCGCATCAGCCTGTACGGGGCATTGGCGTCCTCGACTTTTACGCCGAAGATCAGGCGCAGCAGAATACACACTACGTTTTCGACAAACTTTCTCTGCTTTCCGTCTCCCCGTACGATACGGTTCCCCAGGATTGCATCGTACTCATTTCTTTTATTCCAGAACAGTTCGAATTCAGAGGGCGTCGTCTGTCCGTCAGAATCCGTCTGGAAGATAAAATCCGAACCATTTTCAATGGCATACCGGTATCCATATAAAACAGTCGGACCATGCCCGCCATTCTCCTTTGTCAAAGGAAGCAGGAGAGGCCGCTCTTTTGCCAGCTCCAGTAAGATCTGATATGTATCGTCTTTCGAACCGTCATTAATAATGACCAGCCTGGATTTCCCATTCTGATTATGCGCTTCGACAACCGGATACCAATCCTCAACGCACTGTCTTATATTTACAGATTCATTATAGGCAGGAATAATAATATATAATGTTTCCATACGACCTCTTTCACACGGGGCTGAATCGCTTCCGATAAAGAAAACAGCCGTTCTCAAAACGACTGTCCAGCGTGTTTCCATTTATAAATTATGCACAGCATGCTGTCTGTATAAAAAGCTGCTGACCAGAATCGAACTGGTGACCTCCACATTACCAATGTGACGCTCTACCGACTGAGCCACAGCAGCTGATTGACTGTACCGTCAACGACACGGATTCTACCACAGGGCAGAACCCGTGTCAATTGTTTTTTGGATTTCAGGCCTCTGTTTCCTGCCCTGCAGCATCCGCCTCTGTCTGTGCAGCTTCCGTCTGAGCCTGTGCAGCTTCCGTCTCAACCGCTGCAGGCGCTGTCGAGGCTGTCGTGCTCTTCTGCCTGTCAGGAATCATGTTCAGGCCAAGCGCGATAATCAGGAACGCGGCGGCAAGGATCTTTGTGAACCGCACCATATTGCCTTCCATCGATCTGCTTTTGTTCTTGCCCCAGTAGGTATCGCCGATGCCGCCGATGGAACCAAGTCCGGCAGACTTTCCTTCCTGCATCAGGACCAGAATGACCAGCCCGACACACACAGCAAGAAAGATAATTGTCAAAAAGATCTTCATAGTCTCTATTACTCCTTATTCATGTCAAATCATGCCGCATCGCGGCACAAAAGACATATTAGCACATGTCCGAGTGCACATTCAAGCTAATTTTGCACTTTCTGCCGCACGATCTCATAAGCGAGCACACCGGCAGCCACAGAGGCGTTCAGAGAGTCGATATCCCCCTTCATCGGAATCGACGCGGTGAAGTCGCATTTCTCTCTGACGAGCCTTCCGACGCCCTTGCCCTCGGCGCCGATGACCAGTCCGATCGGGCCTGTCAGGTTCAGGTTGTACATCACTTCGCCGTCCATATCCGCACAGACAAACCAGATTCCCTGCTTCTTCAGCTCTTCGATCGTCTGCGCCAGATTGTTCACCCTGGCAACCGGCGTATAGCTGACAGTGCCCGCGCTGGCCTTCGCCGCCACCGCAGTCAGTCCGACCGCCCTGCGCTTCGGGATGATCACACCGTGTGCCCCGCACAGATTCGCGGTCCTTATGATCGCGCCGAGATTGTGCGGATCCACGATCTCATCCAGCAGGAAAATGAACGGGTCTTCGCCCTTCTGCCTGGCCTTTTCCAGGATATCCTCCACCTGCGCGTACTGATACGCCGCAATCTGGGCGATCACGCCCTGATGGCGTCCTGTCTGCGACATCTGGTCCAGCCGCTGCTTCTGCACAAAATCAACCGGCACGTCTGCCCTGCGGGCTCTGGCCACCAGATCCGTCACGGGACCGTCCCGAAGGCCGTCCTGCACGTACAGGCGCTCGACCGTCTGCCCCGCGCGGAACGCCTCGCGGATTGCGTTGCGCCCCTCCAGGATGGACTCATTTCTCTCTTCGTTTCTTTCTTCGTTCTCTGCTCTCATCGCTGATGATCCCCGTTCTGCTGTAAATGAATTCCCCGGATCAGGGGATCTCGCCGATCAGCTCCAGCAGTCTGTCATACTGCCGCTCCAGATAGAGCCATCCGATCAGGCATTCATATCCTGTCGCTTCCAGATATTCGCTGCGCTGCGCATTCTTCGCCGTGTGGGCGGGGCTTGCGTTCCTGCCCCTCCTGTAGACCGATTCTTCCCGGTCTGTCAGAAGCGGCCGGATCTCTTCCATCCGCGCTGCCTGCGAGCGTGCGTTCACGATCGCGGACGCTTTGCGGTGCAGCTTGTCCGTCTGCATGTTGGAGCGCTTGAGGAGCGCGGTCCGCACCGCGAGATCGCATACGGTATCCCCGATCCACGCAAGTGTCAGCGGGGAATACTGCGACCAGTCTCTGTGCGGAAGATCCAGCGCCCGGTCCAGAAGCATCTGGAAATCTTCCATCCCTTCCGGATCCTTCACTCTCAGGACCTCTTCCACTTGACGCCCTCCCTGGTGTCAAGCAGGGTGATGCCCATCCCTGCCAGCTGGTCCCGGATCTCGTCTGCCCTTGCGAAGTTCTTCGCCTTCCTGGCAGCCTGACGTTCTTCGATCAGCGCCTCAATGTCGGAATCCAGGACCTCCGCCTTCTTCTCAAAGATCATCCCGAGCACATCGCCCAGCATCAGGATCTCATCCTTGACGGCCTGTGCAAATGCCTTCGAGCTGTCTGCATCCACCTCGCTGTTGGCAAACCGGACAAGGTCAAATACCGCGGCAAATGCATCGGCCGTGTTGATGTCGTCATCCATGGCCGCCTCGAACTTCTGCGTGAAGCCCTCGAGCTCTTTCGCCTTCTCTTCCTCCGCGCCGCTCATCTGCTCCGTCTTCGCATTTGCAATGACGTAATTCAGGTTGTCCACGCAGTTGCAGATCCTCTCATAAGAGGATTTTGCGCTCTCCATCAGATCATGGGAGAAGTTCAGCGGGCTTCTGTAGTGGGCGCTCAGCATGAACAGGCGCAGCACCTGCAGATCATAGTGCTGCTCAATCTCACGCACGGTAAAGAAGTTGCCAAGGGACTTGGACATCTTGTGATTATCAATATTCAGGAATGCGTTGTGCATCCAGTAATGGGCAAACGGAACGCCGTTGCAGCACTCCGACTGCGCGATCTCATTTTCATGATGCGGGAAGATCAGGTCTTCCCCGCCTGCATGGATATCGATGGTATCGCCCAGGTAATGCTTGGCCATCACCGAGCACTCGATGTGCCATCCGGGTCTGCCGTCGCTCCAGGGAGACTCCCAATAGGGCTCTCCTTCCTTCTTCGGCTTCCAGAGAACGAAGTCCAGCGGATCTTCCTTCTCATCCTCTCCCGTAACCAGCAGGCTTCTTCCGCCGGATCTCAGATCGTCGAGATTCTTGTGGGAGAGCTTGCCGTACTCCTTAAACTTCCTGGTTCTGAAATAAACCGTTCCGTTTTTCTCATATGCAAAGTCTTTGTCGATCAGGTCCGCGATCATCTCGATCATGCCCCCGATCTCCTGCGTGGCACGCGGATGGGTCGTTGCCGGCCGGACATTCATATGCTCCATATCCTGCCTGCACTCTTTGATATAGCGCTCGGCAACCTCCTGCGCCGGGATGCCTTCCTCGATGGACTTCTTGATGATCTTGTCGTCCACGTCGGTAAAGTTCGAAACGTAGTTCACCTCATAGCCCTTATATTCCATATAGCGGCGCAGCGTATCGAATACGAGCATCGGGCGGGCGTTTCCGATATGAATGAAGTCATATACGGTCGGTCCGCAGACGTACATGGATACTTTGCCGGGAACAATCGGAACGAACTCTTCTTTCTTCTTATTCAAAGTATTGTAAAACTGCATGGCGCTAACTCCTTCCAGTGCCCTGTCATCAGTCAGATAAAGTTTATGCACAGAGGGCCTGTTTGTCAAACCACTCTGTGCATGGAGTTTCCTTCTCTTCAGCTTATCTTCCGGCCCGCGCCGGGCAGCCTGCGCATCCCGAAGACGGCTGCATCTTCATATCGGCAATCCGGTCTGTGAGATTCTCAAGCGCGCAGGTTGCCTGCGCGGCAATCCCCTCTCCGCGGCCGGTGAATCCCAGCCCCTCCTCGGTCGTTGCCTTGACCGAAACGCGGTCCTCATCGATCTGGAGGGCGTTTGCTATGTTCTTCCGCATCTGCGGAAGATGCGGCATCATCTTCGGCTGCTGCGCAATGATGATCGAATCGATATTTTCAATCACATAATTGTTCTCGTCCAGAAGAGCGCCTACCTTCTCCAGAAGGCGGATGCTGGAGATCCCCGCATATTCCGGATCCGTATCCGGGAAATGCTGTCCGATATCGCCCAGCGCGGCCGCCCCGAGCAGGGCGTCCATGATCGCATGGACGATCACATCCGCATCCGAATGCCCCAGAAGGCCCTTCTCATACGGGATCTTCACGCCTCCCAGGATCAGGTCCCTTCCTTCCACCAGTCTGTGTACGTCGTAACCGATTCCGACTCTCATAGTTCACCTCACTCAACAGGGCGGATCCTGATCGGATTCCTGTCCTGGCCCCAGAACGCCTCTATGTTCCGGAACGGATCCGCTTCGATCCCTTTTTCTTTCTTTTTCTTTCCCTTCTTTTCCATAGAAAGCGGCTGAAGGTTCAGCGTCTCCAGGACATCGCTGACATTCCGTACCGGGAAGATCTTCAGCGCGCTCCTGACCTCATCCGCCACCTCTTCCAGGTCTTCTTTATTTTCCTCCGGAATAAAGACCTGTTTGATGCCCGAGCGCTGGGCCGCCATCAGCTTCTCCGGAAGTCCGCCGATCGGCATGACGCCGCCGCGCAGGGACACCTCTCCGGTCATCGCCCACTCCGGGCTGACCTCGCGCCCTGTTACGAGACTTGCCAGCGCAGTCGTCAGCGTGATGCCCGCGGACGGGCCGTCCTTCGGGATCGCCCCCTCCGGAACATGGATGTGCAGGTCATTTTCCTCAAACAGCTTCACCTTATCCGGATACATCGCCTTCACCAGAGAGACCGCGATCTGCACGGATTCCTTCATCACATCGCCCAGCTGTCCGGTTACAACAACCTTGCCGCTGCCCTTCGTGAACAGTGTCTCGATAAATAGGATCTCTCCGCCGCCGGCTGTCCAGGCGAGTCCTGTCACGATACCGGGTCTCTTCTCTTCCTTCACCTGGTCGTGCCGGATCGGCTTCTGATCCAGATACCGTCTCAGGTCATCCGGTCCTACGACCACCTTCTTCACAGCGCCTCCGGCTTTCGCACCGCTCCCGGAAGAGGCGCTCTTTCCTTTCGCGCTGCTCTTTCCTTTTGTGCCGCTCTTTGTGCCGCCGGCCCCCGCCGCCTTGCTCTGATTCTCTACGATCTCCACCGCCGCGTACCTGCACAGTGTATCCATCTGCTTCTTCAGGCCGCGCACGCCGCTCTCCATCGTATAGTGATCAATGACAGCGCGGATCGCGTCGTCGGTTACTTCCAGCGCATCTTCCGTGATGCCCGTCGCCTTCCGCGCCCTGGGCAGGAGATGGCGTTTCGCGATCTGGAACTTCTCAACGGCTGTATAGCCGGGGAACTGGATCACTTCCATCCGGTTCAGAAGCGGCTCCGGGATGGTATCGGTTGTATTCGCCGTGCACACAAACAGGACGTCTGACAGATCATACGGAACATTCATATAGTGGTCGGTGAAGCTGAAGTTCTGCTCCGGGTCCAGCACTTCCAGAAGCGCGCTGGACGGATCGCCGCTGTAATCGCGGGCCAGCTTGTCCACCTCGTCCAGGACAATGACCGGGTTCGACGTTCCGGCATTCTTCATCGCATTCATGATGCGGCCGGGCATCGCTCCGATGTACGTCCTTCTGTGACCGCGGATCTCGGCTTCATCCCGCACGCCGCCCAGGGAGATCCTCACATACTCTCTCCCGAGCGCCTTCGCAATGCTCTGTCCGATACTGGTCTTGCCTGTTCCGGGCGCGCCCACAAACAGCAGGATCGAACCGGACTGCTTCTTATTCAGGCTCATGACGGCAAGCTGCTGGATCACCCTGTCCTTGACCTTCCTGAGTCCGTAATGATCCTCATCCAGCACCTCCTGCGCATTTTTCAGGTCAATCTTCTTAAACCTTGCCTTCTTCCAGCTCAGGGACGTCACAAAATCCAGATAGTCATAGAGCAGTCCGTATTCATGACTGTCCTTGCCCTCCTGCTTCATGCGCCCGAGGACTTTGTCGGCCTCTCTGCGCGCCGTCTCATTCATGCCGGACTGTTCGATCTTCTCCTCAAACTTCCGCACATCGGAAATATTCTCCGGGTGCATCTCATCGAGCTGTTTCTGCAGGAATCCGATCTGCTTCTTCAGAGCGTCTTCCCTGTAGAGCTTCTCATTGGTCTCCTTCGCATGCTCCTGCGCCTCATTCGTGACGTCCGAAACCGCGATGAATCCGTAGACCGCCTTCTCGATCAGCTGCAGGCGCTCCGACTCCCTGTCCGCCGCCAGGATGGCATACTTCTCATCCGGATCCAGCGTCAGGTAAGCGCTGAGCGCAGTCGCACACTCCTCCGGGTTCTTCCAGCGGTTGATGTATGAGCGGATCATCAGTCCCCACGGGAACTTCTGCACAAACTCATTGAGGCGCGCCTTCAGATTCTCAAAGAGCTTCTTCTTCTCTTCTTCCGGAACATCCTCCACGCAGGGACGGATCACCGCCTCCGCGTAGATCTCGGTATCCGACACAACGATCGGTCCGACGTCCATGCGGTCTTCCGAACGGACGGTAATATCGCCGTCCTCATCCACGGCTTCCACGACGCCGGTCAGCCCGATCGGATAAAAATCCTCTCCGGACAGGTTCCTGCGGCTCTTGTCAGTTTTCTTGAACAGAAACAGGACCTTCTCGCCTTCATGGACCGCTCCGGTCTGATCGTCATCGAAAAAATCCCGCTTAAAGGTCATCGATATGTCCGGGAGAATTACCATATTATAAACAGGTATTGTAATCATTCACATGACCCCCTTTCCCCTCACATTTCGGTTTGCCCTTACCATACCATCGTTTATTAGCACTGTCAACAGGCGAGTGCTAATAATTCGTAACAGTTCACAGGCCAGCCAACTCTGCCTGGAGTTTGTGGGCTCACTGAAAACTCCATAAAGACATGCGGCCTTTCGGCCGCATTCACCGGGGATCCGTCCCCTTTTATATAAACTTCGCCGCGCGCATGGACTCACGGCTGCGCGGATGGCGTGTCGTGAAACTCAAACCCGCTCCACACAGGCTTCCCGGGATAGATCTTCAGCTCTTCCTTCCCTGTCAGGATGCGCATGGCGCCCGCGCACATCGCTTCCTGCTCAAACTCTCCCGGATACTGGCAGACGGGTGCGATCCACCCGCAGCTCTCCTCGATCCGGCCGCCCACTTCGGGGAACCGCAGAAGGCCTCCCGTCAGCAGGATGGCGTCCACCTTTCCCTTGAGGGCCGTACTCATCATACCGATCCATTTGATGATCTGATAGATCATGGCGTTCCATACAAGGACTGCCACTTCGTCCCCTGCCTCCACCATCTGGTGGATGTGGTCTGAATTGGAAGTTCCGAACCAGTTCGTCAGCCCGCCGGCCTGTGAACACAGATCGCGGATCTGTTCATCGCTCAGCCCTTCGAGGACCCTGCGCCCGTCCGTAATCGCCAGGCTTCCCATCCGCGTCGGAGTAAACGGGCCCTCTCCTCCGCCTGCGTCATTGCCGTCGATCATACGCCCGTGGTCATGGGCCGAGATGGAGATCCCGCCGTCGATATGGCATACGATATAATTGCAGTCTTCATACCGCGTTCCCATCAGCTTGGAATGATGACGCGCAGTCGCCTTCAGATTCAGCGCATGGGAAACCGCCCTTCGGTACACGCCCTTCATCCCGGTGATTCTGGCCTCGTCACACAGCTCGTCCACGATCGGAGGATCCATCATGATGCACAGTCCGCCGTATTTCCTGTGAATCTCCTGCGCCATCTGCACGCCCAGCATGGAGGCGTGATACAGACCGCCCCTGACAGCGCGCGTGTCCGCCACGAGCCTGTCGTCCACCTGATAGATGCCGCCCGGAACAGAGAAGCATCCGCCGCCTCTTCCGACCACCGCGTCGATCCCGGTCAGATCGATATGATCTTCTTCCAGAAACTGATGGATCACTTCCATGCGGTAGTCCAGCTGGTCATTGATGGTGGGAAATGTCAGAAGGACGGTGGAATCATGAAACACATCGGTCGTAAAGATATTCTTCCTGTTTTCAAACAGCGATAGTTTTGTTGAAGTCGATCCCGGGTTGATTACAAAGATTCGATAGATTCTGTCACTCATCACGCAAGTCCCTCCTTATCATCTGCCCATCTGAAACTGTGATCTCTCAACAAAGGGGGCCGGAATATCCTGCCCCCTGATACTTTTTCAATTCTGCTTTACAGATCGTCTTCTGCACCGGCTGGTGCTGCCGGCTCTGCGGGTGCTGCCCCGAATCCTTCGTCAGACAGGTCCCCTGCAAGGAATCCGCTGCCTCTCTTGTGCACATCCTGATCCAGATCCCAGGGTTTGAAGAACGAATCCTCCCCGCCGAGGCTCTCATCCGCATCCTTGCTCCCGGAAGCATCCGTGCTCACGGAAGCATTCCCGGCCTCGTCCGAAACCGCATCCGCCGTGCCCTGCATCTGCATGCCGGCGCCCTCCGGTGCAGCTGCAGCGCTCTCCGCGCTCTCATTGGCCGGGGCGACGGGCTCTGTATTCTGCGCCTGTGCCTGCGCCGGAGTGCCTGCAGGTGCCTCAGCGCTCTCTTTCAGGGTCTTTTGATCCGCTTCAGCGCTCTGATCTTTTCCGGAGATCTTTTCCTCATATTCGGCTGCCTGTGCATAGTCCTGCGCATAGTCCTGCGCAAAACGCTCTACGGCCTCGCGCTCTTCCCGTTTCATCACCTCAGGCGCTGTCGAGAAGTCATCTACTTCCATGTCCGCCGACGTCACCTTGTTCTTGATCTTCCCCTTCGTATTCTTAAAGACGCCGCCCTTGTGGGTCTTCATCTTGAAGAAGAAATTCTTCGTATCCGCCGCTGCGCCGCCGACCATCTCCCCGGTCTTGTCCGCAGCATCTCCCGCCAGCTTGCCGACTTCCTGTCCCGTTTCCTTAATATCCTGCGCAACCTTTTTGCCGGTTCCTTCTCTGAGGTTATCCAGACGGAATCCGCACTTTGCGCAGTACTTGTCTCCCTGCGCCGCGGGCCTGCCGCAGTTCGGGCAGTAAAACAGTCCCTTGACCTGATTGAGTTCTTCATTGTACGCGGCAATATTGGCATACGCAACCTTGACGGCAGCCCATTCGTCCTCCAGCCCCGCCTTCGGGACATCCGGCGACTCCTTATACACGGCCTCGCCGATCGATGCAAACAGCCGCTCCAGAGACCGTTTCTCTGCAGTAATCCGGTTGGAAATAGACACAGAATCACTCATTTTCTGAACTCCATTCTTAGTATCCCGTCCCAGTTTCGACAGCTTCTTTCCAATATCACCAAACCCCATATCATATCCTCCGAAATACGATCTCCTGTCCCGCAGCCGGTCCTCTCTTCATGCCGCGCCTGCGGACAAACACAGTATAGCACATTCACAGCTTATGCAGAGATCTGATTGCCCGTATACAGCTGATAATATTTGCCGTGCAGATCGATCAGCTGATCGTGCGTCCCGCGCTCGATGATCTGCCCGTGTTCCAGAACCATGATGCAGTCCGCGTTGCGCACGGTTGAGAGCCTGTGCGCGATCACAAAGGTCGTACGGCCCTTCATCAGCGCATCCATTCCTTCCGACACGATCCGCTCCGTCCTGGTATCGATGGAGCTGGTCGCCTCATCCAGAATCAGCGCAGGCGGATTGGCGATCGCGGCCCTGGCGATCGCAAGCAGCTGCCTCTGTCCCTGCGACAGGTTGCCTCCGTCAGACGTCAGCATCGTCTGATAGCCGTCTTCCAGCTGGCGGATGAAACCGTCCGCCCCCGCCAGTTTAGCCGCTTCCACGACTTCCTCGTCCGTCGCGTCCAGTTTCCCGTACCGGATATTCTCCATAACGGTTCCCGTAAACAGGCTCGTATCCTGCAGCACCATGCCGAGAGACCGTCTCAGGTCGCTCTTGCGGATCTTATTGATATTGATATCATCGAAGCGGATCTTGCCGTCCCCGATATCATAGAATCGGTTGATCAGATTCGTAATCGTCGTCTTGCCCGCGCCGGTTGACCCTACAAAAGCGATCTTCTGACCGGGCTTCGCATACAGCGTGATATCATGCAGGATCTCCTTCTCCGGCACGTAACCGAAGTCCACATGATCCATCACGATCTTCCCCTCCAGAGGCCGGTATTCCACACTGCCGTCCGCCTGATGGGTATGCTTCCATGACCATTCACCGGTCCATTCCGGAGACTCCTCGATCCTGCCCTGCGCATCCTTCCTGGAGCAGACCAGCGTGACGTAGCCGTTGTCCTCCTCCGGCGCCTCATCCAGAAGCGCGAAGATTCTTCCCGCGCCCGCCAGCGCCATGACGATCGAGTTGAGCTGCTGCGACATCTGGTTCACCGGCATGGCAAATGATCTGTTCAGCGTCAGGTATGACGCCAGGCCGCCCAGCGTAAAGCCGCCAAATCCCGTCAGGGCCAGCGCACCGCCGGCCATCGCGCAGAGCACATAGCTGATGTTGCCGATCTGGGAATTCAGCGGTCCGAGCGCGTTCGCATACCGGATCGCCTTGTCAGCCGACTCATACAGTTCCTGATTCATCTGCTCAAACTGTTTCTGGTTCTCACTCTCATGGCAGAAGACCTTTACAACCTTCTGTCCCTTCATCATCTCCTCAACGAAACCGTTCACCTTGCCCAGACTGCTCTGCTGTGAAACAAAATATATCCCGGAGACCTTCGCGGCTTTCGCCGAAGCAAACAGAGTCACACCCACCATGAACAGGGAAAGAATCGTCAGCGGCCAGGACAGGAGCACCATGGCAGTGAGCGTCGATACAATCGTAATCGCCGCGTTGAAGGTCTGCGTCAGCGTCTGTGAGATCATCTGCCGCAGCGTGTCCACGTCATTGGTATAGACGGACATAATGTCGCCGTGCGAATGCGTATCAAAATACGAGATCGGCAGGCTCTCCATATGCTCAAACAGATCCTCACGCAGATCCCGCATGGTTCCCTGCGTGACATAAACCATGATGATGCTCTGTGCGAATGACGCCGCAACGCCGATGGCATAGAACATGGCCACGCGTCCGATCGCATGCGCAAGAGGCCCGAAGTCCGGATCCGGGGATACCAGAAGCGGCGTGATATAGTCGTCAATCAGCGTCCGCATGAACAGGGTCCCCTGCAGGTTCGCCGCAACCGACACCGCGATGCATACCAGCACCAGAAGGAAGAGAAACTTATAGCGCGCCATCACATAGCCCAGGACCCGTCCGAGCAGCCTCCACGGATGCTCTACCTTCGGACGGGGGCCGCCCGGCCTGTTTCTTCCGCCGCCCCTCGGGCCGCCGACAGGTCTGCTGTTCTCAGCCATCAGTCCTCACCTCCTTTATCAAAATCACCCGAGCCGCTGATCTGGGATTCATAGACATCCCGGTAGATCTCATTGCTCTCAAGGAGTCTTTCATGTGTGTCAAATCCGTTGACGCGTCCCTCATCCATCACCAGGATCCGGTCCGCATGCTCCACGGAGGAGATCCGCTGCGCGATAATCAGGCGCGTGGTTCCCGGGATCTTCTCCCTGAACGCCGCCTGGATCTTCGCGTCCGTCGCCGTATCCACGGCGCTCGTGGAATCATCCAAAATCAGGATCTTCGGATTCTTCAGAAGTGCCCGTGCGATGCACAGCCTCTGCCGCTGACCGCCGGACACATTCGTTCCGCCCTGCTCAATGTAGGTATTATATCCGTCCGGAAGCTGGGAGATAAACTCATCGGCACACGCAAGACGGCACGCTTCCCGGCACTCTTCATCCGTCGCGTCCGGATTGCCCCAGCGCAGATTCTCATAGACCGTCCCCGAGAACAGGACATTTTTCTGGAGGACAACCGCCACCTCATTGCGAAGCGTGTCGAGGTCATACTCCCTGACATCCTTCCCGCCGACATACACAGCCCCGCTGCTTACGTCGTAGAGACGCGGAATCAGATTGACCAGCGAAGACTTCGAAGACCCCGTCCCGCCTATGATTCCGATCGTCTCTCCGGACTGAATCTCTAAACAGATATCGTTGAGAACCGGAAGCTCCGCATTGTCATTATAGGAAAATGAAACATGATCGAAACGGATCGATCCGTCCGGCACGACCCGGTCCGGCTCCTCCGGATTGGTCAGCGTTATCTCTTCATCCAGGACCTGGGCGATACGATCCATGCTCGCCTGGCTCATGGTAAACATGACAAACAGCATGGACAGCATCATCAGGTTCATCAGAATCGTCATACAGTAGGTAAGAAGACTCATCAGCTCACCCGTGGTCAGGTCCCCGACAACGATCATCTTCGCGCCGAACCAGCTCAGGAGCAGAATGCATACATACACCGAACCCATCATGACCGGCATATTTGTGACAACCGTCTTCTCCGCGCGCACAAACAGCGTGTATACATTGACCGCCGCCCTGCGGAACCTGTCATTCTCGTAGTCTTCACGGACAAACGCCTTCACCGTGCGGATCCCCGACACGTTCTCCTGCACGCTCCGGTTCAGTTCATCGTAGCGGTCGAAAACCTCCCGGAAATACTTCATCGCCCTGCGCATGACAATCAGGAGGAACACCGCCAGAACCACAACCGCCACCAGATAGATGCTCGTCAGTCTGCGGTTGATGAAGAACGCCATCGACATGGCGATCAGCAGCGAGGCCGGCGCACGGAATCCCATGCGCAGAATCATCTGGAACGCATTCTGGATATTCGTCACGTCCGTGGTCATCCTGGTGATCAGGCTGCTCACCCCGAAGTGATCAATATTGGCAAATGAGAACTTCTGGATATGGGCAAATTCCGCACTTCTCAGATTCTTCGCAAGGCCCGTGGAAGCCCTCGCTCCCATCCAGGCGCCGCCCAGCCCGAAGAACAGGCCGCACCCTGCCGCCACCACCATCCACAGTCCGATCCGGACGATATGCCCCATATCGCCCGCATTGACGCCCTTATCAATGATAGACGCCATCAGGAGCGGAACAATCATCTCCATAATGACCTCGCCGATCATAAAGACCGGTGTGATGATGGCCGCCCCCTTGTATTCCCCCACATACCGCAGGACTGTTGCATAAAAGCTGCTTTTTTTCTTTGTCTTTCCCAATCGTCAACCCTCTCCGGAGACTGCGTCCGTACAGGCAAAACAGCCCCGTACTGCGGCGCTTTGAAGTTCAGATGTTCACGCAAAGATATACGTATCTGAGAATTATAAGAAACTTCTTCCGGCTTTTCAACCTGCACTTTACAGGATCGGGGAAAATGGCTATAGTAATCCAAAACGTATTGAGATTGCGCCTTGTTGAGGAGTCCTATTCTATGAACTGGTCTGACAAATGCATGCTTGAGCTGACACACAGGAATCTGTTTGAAGACGACAGTCACCGTGCACGGCTCAAAGACCTCCTGGACTGCTATTACAGCGCCCCGTTCTTTACAAAAGGACTCTGTAAATGCATGTACCTCAGCGCGTGGGACAATACGCATTTCGCAATGCTGCTGGATATCTTAAACGCTATGACACTGGAGAGATCTTCCCGCCTCGACTCCATGAATGACAACGGACTGGTACTGGAGAAAAATGCGGAGGCGAAGGGCGATGAAGGAGAAGCCGCGATCATGAAGCTCTCGCTTAACTTCTCAGCCGGCATCCCGTTCGACCGCTCTGTCCTGGATGATCTGGAGATTACCGATCCGGAGAGCGCCTATATGATCAAACGCTCCCTGCTGGCCGCCCAGTGCATCGACGATCTCCCCGATCTGGACCGGAGTTCGCCGTCAAGGTAACAGCGCTGCCCCCGCGCGGGACCACCGCAGGCACACTGCAAAAGCGGCGCATGGCCCTGCTGCGGAAGCGAATTTCCGCTTGACATGATATTTGCAGCGTTGTATTATAGCAAAGCGAGCCGAAAAAGCTCACAAAACTATGGGATCATAGCTCAGCTGGGAGAGCACCTGCCTTACAAGCAGGGGGTCACAGGTTCGAGCCCTGTTGGTCCCATATATATGGCGGAGTAGCTCAGTTGGCTAGAGCATGCGGTTCATACCCGCAGTGTCAAGAGTTCGAATCTCCTCTCCGCTACTGAAAGCCTTGCAGATGCATTGTAAAAGATGCCGTTTGCAAGGTTTTTCTTTGCGCTTCATTTCCTCCGTAACAGTTTGCAACAGTTTGTATCATGACGTTTTTTGACAGGTATACTTTACAATAATGAATATTGGTGATTAAAAATTAATGACGCTTGAAATCACCCGCCTGCTTTCGTCTGCGCTCTTCCTGTTATAGTAGTAGATACCTTTGGTCGTCAGGATGTCCGTATGCCCCATCTGCAGGGTGACCAGACGCTCGTCCACCTGGTTGCTCAGCAGAATGCTCGCATAGGTCTTCCGAATCTTGTGCGTGCTGCGTTCCGGTATCCCAAGCGCTTTGCAGGTCCTGTGCAGCCAGTAATTGAACCGCTTTGCCCTGATGCGTCCGAGTTTATCCATGAAGACAAACTCACCAAACGGATTCTTCGCCCGTATCGCTTTCATCGTTCTCTCCGCGGCTTCCGGAAGGATGATGGTCCGTTCTCCGGCATCCGTCTTTGCGTGATCGACGACTTCGCACATCTTCTTTCCGGTCTCCGGGTCTACATAAGTCTCTTCCGTTGCGGTGATCCTAATCTTCCCTTCCATGACGTTTTCCCACCTCAGGGCTGCAAGCTCACCCACCCGCATTCCCGTCTGGAACATCAGGATCAATCCAAGTCCTCTAAGGTCCTGCTCCTTCCAAAGATGGTCCACGATCATCTGTACTTCCGTAGCAGATTCTACGGAATTGTAGTAAAGATGATTTATAATGATAACGATAAGCATCATAAGCCTCATGTCCACGTCTATTATGGGGAGTATGAGGCTTCTGTAAGTTTAGATGGATTAGTTCTAGAGGGACGGATTCCTGCAAAACAATACCGCATTCTGGCAGGTTGGATGGCAATTCATGAAGAGGAATTATATGCTGCCTGGAATAACGCGGTGCGAAGCATTCCGTTTGACCGTATAGAGCCTTTACGATAGGAGGAAACTTATGTATCTGAAAGATGGAATCGTATATGGGGAGGAGACGGTCCCTTCCTTGAAAATAAAAGCTATCAAAGTTTTACCGGATCACATTCTCCTTATTACATTTAATACGGGAGAAACCCGATTATTTGATGCAGAAATCTTATCCGGTCCGGTTTATATGGGATTACTTGATCCAGCTGTTTTTAACAATCCAGCAATCGAACATGGAGTTTTAACCTGGAAAAACGGAGAAATCGACTGCGCTCCAGAGTATCTGTATGACCACAGCTATGAATACTCTGATACGATGGTTGTGTAAGCATTGATCATGGAAGATTAGCCGCATGTGCGCTATACTTCATCTCAATTTTACCATTCCCGCCGAAGCGATACTCCATTCCCCAAACACGCAAAAAACCGTGGTTTCCTTCAAGCGAAACAAATGCCCCGGCAGTACCCGGGGCTGTGGAGCAGAGGAGCGATTTCCTCCATCTGATGATCTTATCTGGAGAAGAGGAGCTTCCGGAAAAGATTTTTCGGAAACTTCTGCAATTATGCATCCGGCTGCTGCCCATCATGCGCCTGCCATGCACATTCTGTAAGCTCCATATCTGTAAATACAGCCTTAAAGCTGGAATCCTCAGGGCTGCATGCATATATTCCAAAAGAAATCTTTCCGGCACCCTCC
>CAJOKX010000038.1 GCA_905235415.1 uncultured Lachnospiraceae bacterium | reverse complement strand
GATATCATCCGTTACTGCCTGGAGCACAGGGTGGGAACGCTCGTGATCGGGATGAACGGCTCCTGGAAGCAGAATGCTGACATGGGGAAGGTGAACAACCAGACTTTCGTATCGGTTCCCCACGCACAGCTGCGTTGGATGCTGATGTATAAGGCCCGGGCGGCGGGGATCAAAGTGATCCTGCAGGAAGAATCCTATACTTCAAAGGCAGACGCAACGTCAGCGGATCCCATGCCGGTGTATGGAAAAGAGGGCAGGACCCCACCTGCTTTTTCCGGAAAGCGCGTCAGCAGAGGGACCTACCGCTGCGCGGATGGGATGCTGGTCAACGCGGACTGCAACGGAGCCGCAAACATCCTGCGCAAGGCGTTCCCGGAGAGCTTTGACGGGACGGAAAGTTTCCGGTTCCTTGCCCATCCGGAATCGGTAACCCTGAAGGAAAAGGAATTAAACCGCCAGCGGGCTGCGGTATAAAAAAGACCCGAAAATGTAATCCGAAGGCAGAAGCCGACGGATAGTGGGCTTATGGACGGCCCGGGATCTGCACGGCCAGCCGCCTGTGAAAGGGGCGGTTTGAACGACGAAAGTGGTACGGCAGCCAAAGATACCACCTCCATAGGATCAGGCGATCGCGTAAGCGGAGCAGACCGCATGGAGGTGGAGGTTCATTCCATGGGCAACTTCTGTTATGGAGGCAATACGAATCCGGACGACAAGGATTCGGTGATTGTACAGGCGCGGTATGCATGGAATGCAGAAACCGGGAAGGCGGAGAGAACCGATCTTTCAGTGATCCCGTGCCTGATCTCTTCTACGGAGAATCTGAATGACTATTGCCCGCATCCCTGTGCGGAAGGATCGGAGGCGTATACCCGGATCCTGAAGAGACTGGAATGGACAGGGCAGTAAGAGAGGAATGGCTGATGATGGAACAAACTGCGATCTTGAATCTGAGTGAACCCCTGCAGAAGAAGTACGGGGAGCTTCTGGCGTATCTGCGCTCCCTTGGGAGTGTGGCGGTTGCTTTTTCCTCGGGCGTTGACTCGACATTTCTGCTGTATGCGGCGCAGCAGGCGCTGGGAGAGCACGTGCTCGCCGTGACAGCGTCTTCGTGTTCATTTCCGAAGAGGGAGCTGGAGGAAGCAAAGCAGTTCTGCGAGGCGCACGGGATCGATCATGTGATCTGCGAATCAGAGGAACTGGAGATCGAGGGCTTCAGGCAGAATCCGAAGAACCGCTGTTATCTGTGCAAGAGGGAACTGTTTGAGAAGATCCTGAAGATTGCGCAGGAGCGCGGGATTGCCGCCGTGGCGGAAGGATCCAACCTGGACGACAACGGAGATTACCGGCCGGGCCTTGTGGCGGTGTCCGAGCTGGGGATCAGGAGCCCCCTCAGGGAGTGCGGCTTCTCCAAGCAGGAGATCCGGGACGTGTCCAGAAGTTTGGGACTTCCCACCTGGGAGAAGCAGTCCTTTGCGTGCCTTTCGTCCAGATTTGTCTACGGAGAGACCATCTCGGAAGAAAAACTGCAGATGGTCGACAAGGCCGAGCAGCTGCTGCTGGACATGGGATTCAGGCAGGTCCGCGTGCGCATTCACGGAATGATTGCCAGAATCGAAGTCCTTCCGGATGAATTCCCGAAGCTGGTTCAGGAAGAGAACCGCACGCGCATCACCCGGACGCTCAAAGAACTTGGCTTTACCTACGTCACCATGGATCTTGCAGGCTACAAGATGGGCAGCATGAACCTGCTGTGACTTCTCTTCAGTTCAGATATGCGCTGAGCTTTTTCAGGCGGCGGCAGGCTTCAGAGAGGGTTTCTTCCCCTCTTGCAAAATGAAGCCGGATCAGGTGGTTGACCGGTTCGCGGAAGAAACTTGAACCGGGCACCGCCGCAACGCCGATATTCCGGATCATCCATTCGCAGAATTCAAGGTCTGTCATGCCTCTGAACGCAGGCAGCGCCAGGAAGTCTGAGATATCCACCAGAACAAAATACGAACCTTCAGGGACATTATGCTTCAGGCCGGCCTCATCGAGGCCGCTGAGGAAGAAGTCCCTTTTTTTCGTATACAGAGTCTGCAGGTCTTTGTAATAGGAATCCGGCAGGGTGAGCCCTGCGACCGCGGCCTCCTGCAGGGGCGCCGCCGCGCCGACCGTGAGAAAGTCGTGCACCTTGCGCGCAGCGTCGATGACGGGGGCGGGTCCGATCAGATATCCGAGGCGCCATCCCGTGGCGGAGTAGGTCTTGGAGAGAGAACTGCAGGTGATGGTGTGGTCGAACATTCCGGGCAGGGCGGCCATATGGGTGTGCACGGCCGGTTCATAGATGATGTATTCATAGACCTCATCCGTCACAACGAACGCATCATACCGCACTGCCAGCTCCCCGATCTGCATGAGCTCTTCCCGGGTAAACACCTTCCCGCACGGGTTGTTGGGATTGCACAGGATGATCGCCTTCGCGCCGTCCCGGAATCCTTTCTCGATGAGGTTAAGATCAAAAAGATATTCGGGCGGCGTGAGCGGTATGAAGACGGGCTGCGCGCCGGAGAGGATCGCGTCCGCCCCGTAGTTTTCATAGAACGGGGAGAAGACCATCACCTTGTCCTGCGGATTGCAGATGGTCATCATCGCGCACATCATGGCTTCCGTGCCGCCGCATGTTACGACGATCTGCGTTTCCGGATCAATCTCGAGTCCCATCCTGCGGCCCTGCGTGCGTGCAAGCGCTTCGCGGAAATTGGGCGCCCCGAATGTAACTGCGTACTGGTGCGGCCCGTTTTCGGCAGCGCGTGCAAGCGCCTCCTTCATCTCTGTGGGCGGATCAAAGTCCGGGAATCCCTGGGAGAGGTTGATGGAATCATACTGATTGTTGATGCGCGTCATCCGGCGGATGACGGAATCCGTAAACGTCTCTACACGATGACTGAGCTTTGGCATGGGATATCCTCCTGTCTTTCTTTACAATCCCAGCAGCTTCATGGCGTTACCGCCGAGGATGGCAGTCTGTTCTTCCTGCGTCAGCGCAAGGCTGCAAAATGCGTCCACATATTGTTTCTGGTCCGCCCAGGGGCAGTCCGTTCCGAACAGGATCTTATCGGTTCCGTGCCTGCGGCACAGGGAGACAAATGAATCCTGCGGCAGGTTGTACCAGTCCGCGGGCGTGGGCAGCATGCCGTGTTCAAACCCGGAAGGATCCTCTGTGGCCTCGTATCTCTGCCACAGATCTGTGCTCTGCGGGCAGGAAGATCCATTCTGGCTTGTCCGGCCGATCCTTCCCAGGGAGAAGGCCGTGTCCAGCCATACATTGGCGCCGGCAAGGTCGCTCTCCACACGCTCCCAGTCTTTCCATCCGCCCATATGGGCCAGAACGAGCCTGTCAGGACGGACCTCGTCGAGCACGCGCAGGATCATGGGGACGTCTGCGTAATTATGCCCGGGGATTCCAATGTCCAGACCCGCGTGCACCAGGACGGTCAGTCCGCATTCGCAGGCAGCGTCGATGATCTTCATCATGGCAGGATCATCCAGATCCGTCCGCTGGTAGGCAGGATGCAGTTTGATCCCCTTGAATCCGGCATGCGCGAGAGAGCGCAGCTTCTGCCTGTAATCGGCATACCCGGGGTGCATTCCCGCGAAGGTGAGGATGCCATTGCTTCGCAGATCGTCCATCTCCTCCTGCAGGCTGTCATTGACCCGCTCCGCCTGCTCCGGCCGGGTCAGCACCGGAAGATTGACACTCAGATCAACGCCCGCGCGCTCCATGGACTGCGACAGCGCCCGCGCAGTTCCGTCCGTGCACGGATCGATCTGAGATACGTCCGACAGGACGTCGATCGTTTTCCGGGCAATCCTGTCCGGGAAAAAATGCGTGTGAAAATCGATAATCATCCTCTGCCTTCTTTCTGTAGTGCAAACACCTCATCAGTATATCACAAATGCGCTTTGAGAAAAGGATTGCGGCAAATCCAAAGAGATGTTTAAATAAGAGTGCAGCGTGAGAGGGGTACAGGAGGGGACGGCCCGACTGAGTTGAAAGGAATCGGACGGATGAAGAAGCTTGCAGTCATTTTCCCGGGGATCGGATATCATACGGACAAACCGCTTCTGTATTATGGAAAAAAGCTGGCGCAGTCTCATGGGTATGAGATTCTGGAGGTTCCGTATAAGAACTTTGAGCGCGGGATCAAGGGAGATCCGAAAAAGATGCAGAAGGCGTACGAAAGTGCGCTGAAGCAGACGGAGGTGATCCTGGAGGAGGTGCAGTGGGAGCGTGCAGAGGAGATTCTATTCATTTCCAAGAGCATCGGGACCGTTGTGGCATCGTCCTATGCGCGTCGGAGGGCGCTTGACGCAAGACAGCTCTTTTTTACGCCCCTCAAAGAGACCTTTGACGCCGCGCCTTTGGGAGACGGGATCGCGTTTCACGGGACCAATGATCCGTGGGCGGCGGATGCGGAGATTGAAGAGGGCTGCAGGCGGACCGGCATCGACCTGGTTGAGATTGCGGGCGCCAATCATTCTCTGGAGACGGGGGACGTGAAGACGGACCTTGAGAATCTGCAGAAGGTGATGGAGGCCGCAGAGATGTGGCTGGCGCACTGAGCGCGGGGCGGCAAGAGGGCCGCGGTGTTTTTGAACAGCGAAGGCATGCAGACGGAAAGAAAAGGAGAACGGGATGAAAGCTTTGGGATTGGACATTGGCACGACGACGATCAGCGCGGCAGTTCTGGAGCGCGAAGACGGAAACGTATGCAAGGCGAAGACCATTGCGAATCAATGCTTCATTGAAACCGGGAATGAATGGGAGCGGGTGCAGGATGCGGACCGGATCATGGAGAAGGCGCTTGCCGTCGCACAGGAGATGACGGACACCTTTGAAGATATCGAAACGATCGGACTGACCGGACAGATGCACGGGATCCTTTATTATGACAGCGAGGGGGTGTGCGTCAGCCCGCTCTACACATGGCAGGACCAGAGAGGGAATCTGAAAGAGGACGGACGCAGCCTCGTGGAGGAGATCAGGGAGGTTCTGGGAGTCGATGCGGCGACCGGATACGGCCTGGTGACGCATCTGTATAACCGCAGGCACGGACTGGTTCCGGAGGAAGCGGAAGGGTTCTGCACGATTCCGGATTATCTGGGGATGAAGCTGACCGGCAGGAAGAAGCCGCTTGTACATATCAGCATGGCGGCAAGCACGGGACTGTTTGATTCACAGAAGCTGTGCTATATGGAAGAGGCGTTTGAAAAGATGGGCATCGGGGACGATGTGTCCATGCTTCCGGAGGTGACAGGAGCGTTTGCCACGATCGGCACCTTCCGGAACATCCCCGTCACGTGCGCGATCGGAGACAATCAGGCAAGCTTCCTGGGATCTGCGGGCCTTACGCCCAATGCGGTGCTTGTCAACATGGGAACGGGCGGACAGATCTCCATCCTGTCCGATCAGTATTTCACCGCCCCGGGGATTGAGGCGAGACCGCTCATGCCCGGCAGATATCTGCTGGCAGGGTCTTCTCTGTGCGGCGGGCGCGCGTACGCGATCCTGGAGAAGTTCTTCCGCAGCTTTGCCGGCGAGATCGGAGCCGGGGAAGACGCTCTGTATGACGTGCTGGGGAGACTGGCACAGGCGGGCGCACAGATGGAGGATCCGATGATTGCCGTCACCACATTCAGCGGCACCCGGACAGATCCTTCCCTGCGGGGGAGCATCAGCAATATCAGCGAGGATAATTTCACGCCCGCATCCCTCACGTATGCCGTCCTGGACGGCATGGCGCAGGAACTCTATGAGATGTATGAGACGATTCATGCCGGATGCGGCATTACCGCAGAGCACCTGACCGCCTCGGGCAACGGACTTCGCATGAACCCGCAGCTGCAGGAGATCTTCCGCCGGAAGTTCCATGCGGATCTGACGATGAGCCGGTATCAGGAGGAAGCAGCGTGCGGCGCTGCGGTCAGCAGCTATATAAGCTGAAACCCCCGAAAATGTGAACATTTCATAAAAAAAGTGTAAAAACGGTTGTTTTTAAGGGCATTTTGCAATATTATTATGTTTCATTTATCTTTTCTGCGGAAAAGGGAGGATGAAAAAACGGTCATTGCGTCTGATGACCTGTGGTATGAAAGGATTTGATTGTATGAGTGTACTGCAAAAACAGCTGGATGCGTGTATCCGGGATATCAATGAAGTATTCCCGGTGCTTGGCATAAAGGGGGAGGAAGCGGATCTGCTCCGCACGATTACGGAGAGATATCCGATCAGTATCCCGCCCTATTACCTGAATCTGGTGGATCCCTCGGATCCGGAGGATCCGATCCGCAAACTGTGCATTCCTTCCGCGGTCGAGATCGGCGCGGGCGGACAGGAGGACCAGAGCGGGGAGGGCAGCAACACGGTTCTGACCGGCGTGCAGCATAAATATGCGCAGACGACGCTGGTCCTGACGACGAACCAGTGTTCCATGTACTGCCGTCACTGCTTCCGCAAGAGAATGGTCGGCTATACGGTCAGCGAAGTCTCGGACCAGGTCCATGCCCTGACGGATTATATCAAGGCGCATCCGGAGATCAATAACGTCCTGCTTTCGGGCGGGGACGCATTTATCAATGAAAATGAGGTCATCCGTGCGTATCTCGACAGTCTGTGCGATCTTCCGCAGCTGGAGTTCATCCGTTTCGGAACACGTACGCCGGTTGTCCTTCCGATGCGGATCTATGACGATCCGGAGCTTCTGGACATTCTCAGGGAGTACGGGAAGAAGAAGCAGATCTATGTCGTCACGCATTTTGATCATCCCAGGGAGATCACAGAAGAGGCGAAGAAGGCTGTCCGCATGCTGATCGAGGCAGGATGCCCGGTCCGCAACCAGGTGGTTCTCTTAAAGGGCGTCAATGACGACCCGAAGGTCCTCTCAGAGCTTCTGAACAAACTGACCTCCATCGGGGTCCTTCCGTACTATGTATTCCAGTGCCGCCCGGCAAAGGGCGTTCTGACGCAGTTCCAGGTGCCGCTGCAGGAGGCGTATGAGATCGTGGAGGGCGCCAGGGCGCTGTGCAACGGTCAGTCGAAGGCGTTCCGCTATGCAATGTCCCATGTGACCGGCAAGATCGAGATCCTGGGGAAGCTCGGGGACGAGATGGTGTTTAAGTATCATCAGGCCAAGTATCCGAAGGATGCCGGAAGGCTCTTCACGATGAAGGTGCAGCCGGATCAGTGCTGGCTGGACGACATACCGCAGTAACAAGCCTTCAGCGGATCGCAGCCGCGCTCTGAGGAAGAGGGTGCAAACGCACCGGGCGCGGCGTAAAAGAGGGCCGGGGCGTTCTTGAACAGAGGGAAGCGACCGGCGAAAGCATATTGATATGAATCAGGGGCAGACCCACGGCGAGAGCATGTTGATGCACGCCTGGGCCTGCCCCCGTTTTTTGCGCAAAGGTCTGCACATGCTATAGTCAAACCTTATAGCCAGCCATAAAATATGTATCTTTGACAGTAGCCGGGGGTGAATATTATACTTCGGACAAATAAAACACACGGCTGCATGCAGGCGGCCGGTAAGCATGATAAATGAAAAGGAGATCAGATATGAGTCAGGAGAACCATCAGTTTAAATTCGAGACACTGCAGCTTCATGTCGGTCAGGAGAATCCGGATCCGGCAACCGATTCCAGAGCGGTTCCGATCTATCAGACCACCTCTTATGTGTTCCACAGCGCACAGCATGCGGCGGACAGATTCAACCTCAGAGACGCCGGCAATATCTATGGAAGACTGACCAATTCCACGCAGGCGGTCCTGGAAGAGAGAATCGCAGCGCTGGAAGGCGGCGTGGCGGCCCTGGCCGTTGCGGCAGGCGCGGCAGCAGTCACCTATTCGATCCTTGCCGTTGCGGGCGCAGGCGACAACATCGTCGCACAGAAGACGATCTACGGCGGCAGCTACAACCTTCTGGACAATACCCTTCCGAATTACGGAATCAGCACCACATTTGTTGACGTGCACAACCTTGAGGAAATCAGGAACGCGATCAATGAAAAGACCAAGGCTGTGTTCATCGAAACACTCGGCAACCCGCATTCCGATATCCCGGACATTGATGCGATCGCTGCCATTGCACATGAGCATAAGATTCCGCTGATTATCGACAACACCTTCGGAACCCCGTATCTGATCCGCCCGATCGAGCACGGCGCAGATATCGTTGTTCATTCCGCAACCAAGTTCATCGGCGGACATGGGACGACGCTGGGCGGCCTGATCGTGGACAGCGGCAAGTTTGACTGGGTTGCTTCCGGCAAGTTCCCGCAGCTGACTGAACCGAACGCCAGCTATCACGGCGTATCCTTCGTGCAGGCCGCAGGCCCCGCAGCCTATGCAACCTATATCCGTGCGATCCTGCTTCGTGATACCGGAGCTGCGATCTCACCGTTCAATGCATGGATCCTGCTGCAGGGACTTGAAACACTCTCCCTCCGTCTTGACCGGCACGCAGAAAATACGAAGAAGGTTGTCGAATACCTGGCAAACCACCCGCTCGTAGAGAAGGTGAACCATCCTGCGCTTCCGGATCATCCGGACCATGCACTGTATGAGAAGTATTTCCCGAACGGCGGAGCGTCCATCTTTACGTTCAACATCAAGGGCGGACAGAAGGAAGCGTATGCATTCATCGACGGACTGAAGGTCTTCTCGCTTCTTGCAAATGTCGCAGACGTGAAGAGCCTGGTGATCCATCCGTATGACACAACGCACGCGGAGATGACGCCGGAGCAGCTGGAGGCAGCCGGAATCTATCAGAACACGATCCGTCTGTCGATCGGAACCGAGCATATCGACGATATCCTGTGGGATCTGGATCAGGGATTCCAGGCCGCGGCAAAGGTGTGACCGGTGATCATACAGCATCAGACATAACAGCAGATAAGGGAACACAATATGGAATACTAAACGCGAAGTATCACGCATAAGGCGGGCTTCGCGTTTTACATTATCGGGGAAAGGAGGCCAGAGCCTTATGAAGGAAAAAATAACCGCACTTTATGAAAAGTTGTCGAGAGACGACGAGCAGCAAGGCGAGTCGAACAGCATTGTCAACCAGAAGAAATATATGGAAGACTTCGCAAAGGCTAAGGGATTCCGTAATATCCGCCATTTTACGGATGATGGATATACTGGGACAAACTTTAACCGCCCTGGCTTCAACGCCTTGCTGGATGAGATCAATGCCGGGAACGTTGCAGTCCTCTGCATCAAGGACATGAGCCGTCTGGGTCGAAACTACCTTCAGGTAGGATTCTACACCGAGATGCTCTTCCCGGAAAAAGGAGTCCGATTTATAACTGTGAACAACAGCATTGACAGCGACAATCCAACTGAAAATGAATTCACACCGTTTCTGAATATCATGAACGAGTGGTATGCCAGAGATACCAGTAAGAAAATCAAAGCAGTGTTCAAGAATCGTATGGAGAACGGCCTAAGCTGAAGCGGAGCAATTTCCTACGGTTACTACCGCAAGCCAGATGATAAGCAGCAGCTCTATATTGATGAGGAAGCTGCTGTGGTGATCCGAAGGATATTCAAATTGGCTGCTGAAGGTGTTCCTGTTACAAGGATACCCGAGATCCTTACAGAAGAAAAAGTGATGAACCTGGCTGCACATCAAGAGGTTGCTTACGGTACGGAGTCCAGAAATCATAGTTACAGTGATCCCTGTCTTTGGAACAGCGGTACTGTCATAAGGATTATTGAAAGGCGTGAGTATCTTGGCCACACAGTTTTGGCAAAGACAGTACAGGAAAACTTCAAGACAAAGAAACGAAAATGGCTGCCGCCGGAGGAATGGCTGATTTTCCCGACACCCATGAACCGATCATCGATCAGGAAACATGGGATATGGCCAACAAGCAGCGTAAACGCGCCCCGAAGCGAGTGGCCAACGGAACCTTTACGCATCGTCTATCCAGATTGATCTGGTGTGCTGACTGCGGCGGGAGGATGAGTTATTCTGCTGCTCCATACGCTAAGATCATTGCCGGAGCTGATAGAGACTCCGAGCATAATTATCAGTACGGTAATTACAGAAACCGATAAGAGATTTGCGGCCCGTTACCCGTGCCTCTGTCAGTTGAAGGATGAAAACAAGGAATTGGGGTATGTGTCGTATACCGTGCAGAAATCACGAGTCTCGATCCATCTTAATTCCCCACAGAGCGAAGCCAGACGTAAAGCGGCAAGTGAATATGCGATGAGGCATAATAATCTCAATACCGATGCCGGACAAGATTTGATTGCTAAATCGCAAGATTCATGATAATATAGCCTTGTTGAGAGAAGGCTTGCTTTTCGATGAAACGGAGACAATTATGAGACACATCAGCTATATGCCTCTGTGGCACACACTTCTGAATAAAAACATGAAAAAAGAAGATCTGAGGATCGCTGCCGGGCTGACGACAAATATGATTGCTAACATGGGGAAGAATAAAGGAATCAGCATGGAAACGCTGGTAAAGATCTGTGATGCCCTTCAGTGCGAGATCACGGATGTTATTGAACTCACGGAAGAATTGCCTGAAGAAGCCAAAGAATAAGACTGGAGGGTGATGGTTTATGCCTGAACAGCAGAATATCGAATGGAAAGAATCCTGGCGTGATGAATATCTGAAATGGATCTGCGGCTTTGCAAACGCCCAAGGCGGCAAGCTTTATATTGGCTGTGATGACAACGGGAATGTTGTTGGAATAGACAATTCCAAAAAGCTTTTGGAAGACATCCCCAATAAGGTCAGGGATGCCATGGGAATCATAGTCGGAGTTAATCTTCTGACCGAAGGCGGCAAAGAGTATATTGAGATCGATGTGCCTTCATATCCGGTCGGAATCTCCTGCAAGGGAGTATATCATTATCGGAGCGGAAGTACAAAACAGGTTTTGACAGGTCCCGCCCTGGAAGCGTTCCTGCTGAGAAAGCATGGAGCGACCTGGGATAACTCTCCTATGCCGGCATTTACTATGGACGATGTTGATGATAACGTTGTTGCGGCGTTTAAGAAGCTTGCGGCAAAGAAAGGCCGCATTGATTCGAGCCTTCTGGATGAGCCAAAGGAAGTTCTGTTAGACCGACTCCATCTCATCAATGGTGATTATCTGACTAATGCGGCAATGCTTCTGTTCAGCAAAGATCCGGAAAGATATCAGCTCGGAGCCTTCCTGAAGATCGGTTACTTTGAGACAGATGCCGACCTTCTTTATCAGGATGAAGTACACGGTTCCCTTCTGGAACAGGTAGATAAGGCAATCGAACTGATTTATCTGAAGTATATGCGGGCAAAGATTTCCTATGAAGGAATACAGCGTATTGAGCGATATTTTGTGCCGGAAGCTGCGCTTCGTGAGGCTTTACTGAATGCCGTCTGCCACAAGCAGTACCAGTCCGGTGTTCCGATCCAGATCAGCGTATATGAAAACAGGCTGTATGTTGCGAACGTTGGAAGCCTTCCTGAAGACTGGACGCTCGAAAAGCTGATGAACAAGCATACCTCTAAGCCATACAATCCTAACATTGCTTATGTCTTCTACCTTGCCGGATTCATTGAGAGCTGGGGACGTGGCGTTGAAAAGATCTGTAACGCTCTGAGGGCTGAAGACTTGCCGATGCCTGAATATACGGTAAATCCCGGAGATATCATGATCAAGTTCACGGGTCCGAAAGGTCGCATTGTTCTGATGCCGGGACGGTTATCAGATAAGTTATCAGAAAAGTTATCTGATAAGGAACAGAAAACCCTTGAGTTACTCATGGAAGATCCAGGCTATACTTCACCGCAAATAGCGGAGAAACTGAATGTAAGCAGGGTTTCTGTAACAAAATACTTGAAAGTCCTAAAAGATAAAGGGCTGATTGAGAGAGTCGGATCTGATCGCAAGGGATATTGGAAAATAGTGAATTGAAGCAGAAGATACAGTCCAGATCGCGGACTGTAAGCGAACTGTAAAACGAATTAAAACTGAATACTAAAGATAATGGAAGCGTCGGCGTTATTGTCGGCGCTTTCACTAGCTAGATGACCGAAATGACGGAGATGTACCGTTGCTTCGGTCATTTTTGCGTTAATGAGCAAATGAGGAAATCATGAAACAAAAAAGAAGATTATTTGTATTACTGCTTGCATTATTGATTATTGGATCTGCGGTGCCTGCCCAGGCAGCAAAAATCAAACTGAACAAGAAATCAGCAAAAGTGTATGTGGGAAAGACCGTCAATCTAAAAGTGAAAGGTACCAGTAAAAAAGTAAAATGGTCTACTTCCGATTCAACAATTGCAACTGTTACGAAGAAGGGAAAAGTGAAAGGCGTAAAGGTTGGAAAAGCAACCATTACGGCTAAGGTGGGAAAGAAAAATCTGAAATGCAAAGTAACGGTAAGTAAAAAACCGCTTACCCACAATCAAAAGTTTACCTTTAAGGTATCTAATCCTTTAACATTAACAATCGGTGAAACAAAAACGGTCCCTGTTGCCTGCGATGGGTTTGCATTAAAGTGGAATTGGACAGGAACAGCTATAACTACACAGGCGGGAGGCTGGACTGAAGGCAATGTATACAATATAAAAGTCACCGGTAACAAAGAGGGAACATCAAAGCTGACAGTGAGAGATGAAGAGGTCAGTTCTGTTTCTGCCGCCCTGACAGTAAATGTGGTACCTCCCGCACTTAAAATATCACTGCCTTCCCTGCCCCAAACAATCGATTACTATTCAGGTACTACTTTAAAATCGAGTTGTAAAGTCGAAAAAATTGAAATTAAACAAAATTATTATACGTCTTCGAAAAAGTATTATGTGCAAATGTATTTGACCCTAACTAAGACGTATGATAAAACCCCCTCCGTCAGTTCAGCATGTAGAGTTGGTTATAAACTATATGACGAGGAGGATATAGTTATAGAATCAGGTACCTTCCTTTCGGATTCTGTTTTTCCGGGTGAGAAATGCAAGGGATCTAAATATTTATCTACAAATCTGATGCCGGGGAAATACAGACTTGAATTGTTAAATGTCGTATAAGTACAGATGTTTCATGCAAAATAGCACAAAAAACCGTCTAAACTTGCGTGTGTTTTATGTTTGACAAATAAATTTCATAACAGTGTTCCCTGAATTCAGGAAACCGTTAGAAATCACGCCATAATTGGAAAAAATCCGGCCGCGAAGGCCGGATTTTTTCCGATTAGGAGACGCTGTCTAAACTTCTATTGCGACAGCCCCTTTTGACTAAAAGACTATACGGTGCAGAGTCGCTGCAGATACTATACAGATCCGGCTCTGCCCAGGATCAGGCCTTTTCGCCGCTCCAGAGCGCCTTCCAGATCAGCGCCGCAAGAATGCCGCCGATCATCGGGGCTGCGATGAAGACCCATACAACCTGAAGGGATTCTCCTCCGAGCATCAGGGCCGGGCCGAAAGAGCGGGCCGGATTCACGCTGGTGCCCGTGAAATAGATTCCGAACAGATGGACCAGCGTCAGGGATCCGCCGATGACCAGTCCCGCAACATGGCTGTTTTCAGCCTTGGAAGTTGCGCCGAGCACGGCCAGGACGAAGATGCAGGTAAGAATGACCTCGACGACGATTGACTTCATGACGCTGCCGTCATACAGGCCGTTGCAGCCCAGACCGAGCTCAGTCCCGATCAGTGAGCGCAGGACAGCCGCTCCGCAGATTGCCCCGAGGAACTGGGATGCGACGTAGCCGATGAAGTCCGTGACGCTCATTCCGCCGTTGATCAGGACGCCGACAGAGACGGCGGGGTTGATGTGGCAGCCTGAAATATTGCCGATCGAGTAGGCCATTGCCACGATGACCAGGCCAAATGCAAGCGCGGTCAGGATGTAGGCGCCGTTCGCCTCTGATCCGCTGCATCCTGTCACTGCGGCGACGCCGCAGGCGACCAGGACCAGGACAAAGGTCCCGATAAACTCAGCAACATACTTTTTGATACTTTCTGACATAATGACTCCTTTCCTGTATCAAACAAAAGCCGGCATGACGGATTGCCTTGCGCACATCCGCCTGCCAGCAGGTATTGTATACCATCCGGGTGAAGAAGCCTACCCTTTTTGGCTTATTCTTTAAATTTCACGATCGTCACGCCGGCGTCTCCCTCGCCGAATTCTCCGAGGCGGAAAGAGGCGACCTTCTTCTGCCTGCGGAGGTAGTCATGCACGCCCTTGCGGAGCGCCCCGGTGCCCTTGCCGTGTACAATGCGCACACTCGGCAGATGCGCCATGTATGCGTCGTCCAGATATTTGTCAAGCGCAGACACTGCCTCGTCGACCGTCATGCCGAGGAGATTGATCTCCGTGGACACGGAGGCGGACTTGGACATACGCACCTTACCGGAGCCTGTGCGCGCCAGGTTCGGAGCCTGGATGGTGACCTCATCGATCAGCTCCAGATCACTGACGTTGACTTTGGAATTCAGGATGCCCATCCGAACCTGCAGGAACCCTTTTGCGTCCGGAAGCGACAGGACGCTTCCCTTCAGGTTCATGGACTTCACAAAGACGCTGTCTCCGACATGCAGGCGCGCCGGGTCGAGCTTGCGGCGCTCCTGGCCGATGGAAGAGGCTTCCTTCTTTCCGTAGGATTTTCTGGACTGGCTGTCCATGGCGTTCATGCGCTCGCGAAGCTGTGTGCGCTCCTGTTCCATCTTCCTGGTGGCGTTGGCGTCGCCGCCGTAGCGGTTGTAGTTGCGGATGGTCTCATCTGCATACGCCTTTGTATCCCGGAGGATCTGCGCAGCCTCCTCGCGCGCCTTGGCAAGGATCTTTTCCCTGGAATCTTCCAGGTTTTTGCTGCGGCGCTCCAGGGACTCCCGGAGGGAACGGATCTCGTCCCGGCTGCGCGTCATCTCACTCTCCGCCTTCTCCATGGAGACCCTGCGGTCTTCCAGGTCAGAGATCACTTCCTCAAAATCCTCCTCCGCTTCGGAGAGCTGAAGCCTTGCTTTCTCGATCACCTCGTCCGGAAGTCCGAGCCGGGAGGAGATGGCAAACGCGTTGGACTTCCCGGGCACTCCGATCAGCAGCCGGTAGGTCGGCCGCAGCGTGGAGACGTCGAACTCACAGCAACCGTTCTCAACGCCCGGCGTTGACAGCGCATAGATCTTGAGCTCGGAGTAATGCGTCGTGGCGATCGTCCGGATCCCTCTTTCATGCAGAGAAGAGAGGATCGCGATGGCAAGCGCGGCGCCTTCTTCGGGATCGGTCCCGGCCCCCAGCTCGTCGAACAGGACCAGGGACTGCGCATCCGCCTGATCCCAGAATGAGACGATGTTGGTCATATGGCCGGAAAATGTGCTCAGGCTCTGTTCGATCGACTGTTCATCTCCGATATCAGCGTAAACTTCCCTAAACACACTGAGCCTGGAATGCTCCGCGGCCGGGATATGGAGGCCGGCCTGCCCCATCAGCGTCAGGAGCCCCGCGGTTTTCAGACTGACGGTCTTGCCGCCGGTGTTCGGCCCGGAGATAATCAGCAGGTCGTAGGAATCACCCAGGCCAAGATCGATGGGAACAACTGTGTGCGGATCAATCAGAGGATGTCTTGCCTTTCTGAGTTCAATGATTCCTTCTTTATTATAATCAGGCATCACAGCGTTCATTTTCCGCGCAAGCTGCGCTCTGGCGAAAATGAAATCCAGCTGCGTCAGCACTTCGACATTTGTGATGAGACTGTCGCTGACTGCGGCGGCCTCTTCGCTCAGGGCGGCGAGAATCTTCTGGATCTCCGCCTTTTCATCGGCCTCCAGCTGACGGATCTCATTGTTCAGCCTCACAATCGCCATGGGTTCCACAAACAGGGTGGAGCCGGAGGCGGACTGGTCATGGATCATGCCCGGAACCTGGGAGCGGTGCTCAGAGCGGACCGGGATACAGTAGCGGCCGTCGCGCTGTGTGATGAGGGCGTCCTGCAGATACTGTCTGGCGGACCCGTTCACGATCTCGCTCAGCTGGGTATGGATGCGCTCCTGGGCCGACGCGATCTGGCGGCGGATCCTGTGCAGCGCGGGTGAAGCGTCATCGGCCACCTCCTCTTCTGAGAGGATGCAGCGGCGGATCTCGCGGCACAGGGAGCTCTGCGGGTCAACTGCCCGGAACATCTGCGTGAGGGAATCCTCCATGAGCTCTTCCGCGGCAGACGCGCGGTCCGGCGGGGACTCCTGCGCCTTCTCATACTGATGCGCACGCTGCGCAGCCTCCAGAAGCTTTGCGATATCCAGAAGCTCCGCAATCCCCAGCGCACTTCCGATCTCAAGCCTGCGCAGGTCCGGACGGAGATCCTTTACCCCGTGCAGGGAAAGAGGGCCTCTTGCCAGAATGCGGCGAAGCGCATCCTGTGTCTGTGTCTGTGATGCGAGAATCTCATCCAGGTCATCGGAGGGCAGCAGGGCGCGGCACAGTGCCTTGCCGCACGGCGAAGACGCGCATTCGGTCAGCTGCGCGATGATCTTCGGGTATTCAAGAATCCGCAATGCTTTTTCATTCATAAGGATCTGTTCCTCCGCTGCCGTCTGTTGGTTCGTCCGATGCCCATATTGTGTATGGGGGCATCCCATCCGGATGGGCCTTGATACGTACCGGACGCATCCTGTATTGTACAGGATGCGGACAGGTCAGGCAATGCATTTTCCCCTCCGGAATGCTTTGTGCAACATAGACAAGATTCGCGGACAAAAATTGCCAATTTTCCCTCTTGCGCTTCCAGACACCCTGCATTATCATGGACGGGTACCACATCTTGTGGGGAGAACATATGATTCATTCCAGATGTTGAGTGTAACACGGTAGAGGGAATATTTCAGCTTTGGCCTGTAAGAGGGCCGGGGCCGATCGGAGGGAGAAGAAGATGAGTACTGAGATCAAGGCTAATGTCATCAAACGAAACGGCCAGGAGGTTCCGTTTGAGATCGACAAGATCGCCAATGCGATCCGCAAGGCGAACGCTGAGGTGGACAAGCTTCACCAGCTGAACGAATACCAGATCGTGGCAGTCTCCGACAAGATCGCCGGAGAGATCGACGCGATGCCGCACGCGGCGGGCGTAGAGGACATACAGGATATGGTAGAGAAGGGCATCATGGAGATGCGCGGCTATGAAGTGGCGCAGAAGTATGTCCGTTACCGCTACAAGAGGGAGATCGCCCGCAAGTCCAACACGACGGACAACGGCATCCTGGCGCTGATCAACCAGGTCAACGAGGAGGTCAACCAGGAGAACTCCAACAAGAACCCGGCCATCAACTCCACGCAGCGCGACTACATGGCAGGAGAGGTTTCCAAGGACCTTACCCGCAGAGTCCTGCTCCCGGAGGACATCGTCCGCGCCCATGAAGAGGGCATCATTCATTTCCATGATTCGGATTACTTTGCGCAGAAGGAGCATAACTGCGACCTGATCAACCTCGAGGATATGCTCCAGAACGGCACCGTGATCTCCGAGACGATGATCACGAAGCCGCACAGCTTCCTGACGGCCTGCAACATCGCGACGCAGATCATCGCGCAGGTTGCGTCCAACCAGTACGGCGGACAGACCTTTACGCTTGCGCATCTGTCTCCGTTCGTCAACGAGAGCCGTCTGCGCCTGCGCAGGCAGGTTGCCGAGAACCTCAGGGACGCCGGCCTGGAGGCCACCCAGGAGCAGATCAACCGCGTTGCAGAGGAGCGGCTCAAGAAGGAGATTACATCCGGCGTGCAGACGATCCAGTATCAGCTGATCACGCTGATGACCTGCAACGGTCAGGCCCCGTTCGTCTCCATGACGATGTATCTGGACGAGGTCCCGGAAGGACAGCAGAGACAGGATCTGGCGATGGTCATCGAGGAGGTCCTGAACCAGAGGATCAAGGGGACGCAGAACGAGAAGGGCGTCTGGATTACACCGGCGTTCCCGAAGCTTCTGTATGTGCTGGACGAGGACAATGTCAGCGAGGATTCCCCGTACTTCTATCTGACTGAGCTTGCCGCGAAGTGCACCGCGAAGCGGATGGTTCCGGATTATATTTCGGCCAAGAAGATGAGAGAGCTCAAGGGAGACGTCTATCCCTGCATGGGATGCCGCTCCTTCCTGACCCCGGACCGCAGCTGGACGCAGGGCAACCTTGCGAACGCGGGCAATTACGAAGAAGGAAAGCACCGTTATTACGGACGGTTCAACCAGGGCGTCGTCACGCTCAACCTGGTGGACGTCGCGCTGTCCTCCGGCAAGGATATGGACAAGTTCTGGGAGATCCTGGACGAGCGGCTGGAACTGTGCCACAGAGCGCTGCGCTGCAGACATGAGCGCCTGAAAGGAACCAGCTCGGACGTCGCGCCGATCCTCTGGCAGTATGGCGCGCTGGCCAGGCTGAAGCCGGGCGAAAAGATCGATCCGCTTCTGTACAACGGATATTCCACGATCTCTCTGGGATACGCGGGCCTGTATGAGATGTGCTACTACATGACCGGCAAGTCCCACACGGATGAGGAGGCCAAGCCCTTCGCGCTCGCTGTCATGCAGAGGCTCAATGACAAGTGCGGCGAGTGGAAGAAGGAGGAGAACATCGACTATTCCGTCTACGGAACCCCGCTGGAATCCACCACCTACAAGTTCGCGAAGTGCCTGCAGAGGCGGTTCGGCGAAGTGGAGGGCGTGACGGATCACAACTACATCACGAACAGCTATCACGTCAACGTCCGCGAGAACATTGACGCGTTCAAGAAGCTGAAGTTCGAGGCCGAGTTCCAGGCGCTGAGCCCGGGCGGAGCGATCTCCTATATCGAGGTTCCGGACATGCAGCAGAACATTCCGGCAGTCCTGACGGTCATCCGCTATATCTATGACAACATCATGTACGCTGAGCTCAACACCAAGAGCGATTACTGCATGTGCTGCGGATATGACGGGGAGATTCAGATCATCGAGGACGACAACGGCAAGCTCGTATGGGAATGCCCGAACTGCGGCAATAAGGACCAGACGAAGATGAGTGTCGCCAGACGTACCTGCGGTTATATCGGAACTCAATTCTGGAACCAGGGACGCACCCAGGAGATCCGGGACCGCGTCATGCACCTGTAAGGATCCGGCGAGAAGGGATTCAGGATCAACAGAAGGCTGCTGCCCAGTGCGGCAGCCTTCTTTATCAACTTGAACACGAAAAGAATACGGGAGGACACACATGAACTATTCCGTCATCAAAGAATATGACATTGCCAACGGCCCCGGCTGCAGGACGACGCTCTTTGTGTCCGGCTGCCGGAACCACTGCGAGGGCTGCTTTCAGCCGGAGACCTGGAATTTCTCATACGGAAAGCCCTATGACAGCAGCACGCAGCAGTATCTGCTCGACTCTCTGGAGCCGGACTATGTCGCCGGCCTGACGCTGCTGGGCGGGGATCCGTTTGAGGAAGAGAACCAGGAAGCGCTGGCATCCCTGCTGGAACAGGTCCGGGAGCGGTACGGCACAAAAAAGGATATCTGGGCGTATACCGGCTATGTGTGGGATCAGGATCTGGTTCCGGGCGGGCGCAGGTATACGGATGTCACAGACCGGATGCTTGCCTGTATTGATGTCCTGGTGGACGGTCCGTTTGTGCTGGCGAAGAAGAACATCATGCTTCATTTCCGCGGATCTTCGAACCAGCGTGTCCTGGATATGCCCCGCTCCCTCGCATGCGGTGAGGCTGTCTGGAAGGAGCAGTACCGGTAACGTCCGGTTACAGTTCGCAGGGCAGCCAATTCTGCTCAGAGCTTGTGGGCACACTGAAAACACGTTGCCTACCCGCGCTTTGCATCGGTTGCATTGCAGCCGCTCCCAGCTCCTATAGAAGCGTGGTCGCTTCTCCACTCC
>CAJOKX010000037.1 GCA_905235415.1 uncultured Lachnospiraceae bacterium | reverse complement strand
GCTTCTATAGGAGCTGGGAGAGGCTGCAATGCAACCGATGCAAAGCGAGGGTAGGCAACGTGTTTTCAGTGTGCCCACAAACTCTGAGCAGAGTTGGCATGCCTGTGAACTGTAACCCCGTCCGCGGGGAAAGCTGCAATATCCGGGCGCGTCAGATCACATGTGAATGCTTGATGCGCTGTACCAGCTCTTCGTTGCTGCGTGTGCGCGCGAACATATCCAGGATACGTTCCACCGCGTCCTCGCCCTTCATGCCGTTCATGGCCCTGCGCATCACATAGGAAGCCTCCCCTTCGTCCGTCGTCAGGAGCAGGTCCTCTCTGCGGGTGCCGGACTTCATGATATCGATGGCCGGGAAGACGCGCCGCTCGGAGAGCTTGCGGTCCAGGATCAGTTCCATGTTGCCGGTTCCCTTGAATTCTTCGTAGACGACATCGTCCATCTTCGAACCGGTATCGACCAATGCGGTTGCCAGGATCGTCAGGCTTCCGCCCTCTCTCATGTTTCTGGCCGCGCCGAAGAATCTCTTGGGCGGATGGAGCGCCGCCGGGTCAAGGCCGCCGGAGAGCGTTCTTCCGGAAGGCGGCACGATCAGGTTGTAGGCACGCGCAAGCCGGGTAATGGAATCGAGCAGGATCACAACGTCCCTGCGGTGTTCCACCAGTCTCTTGGCGCGCTCGATTCCCATCTCGGCAACTCTCTTGTGGTGTTCCGGAGTCTCGTCAAAGGTGGAATCCAGCACCTCCACGTTCTCGCCGACGATGGCCTCGCGGATGTCCGTGACCTCCTCGGGACGCTCATCAATCAGCATGATGATGATATGCATCTCCGGGTTGTTTCTCTGAATCGAGCGGGCGATGTCCTTGAGGAGGGTCGTCTTGCCGGCCTTCGGCGGGGAAACGATCAGCCCTCTCTGCCCCTTTCCGATCGGGGAGAGGATATCCACAATCCGCATGGCGATTTCCCGCCCCGTCCGCTCCATCCGGAGCCTCTCATTCGGAAAGACGGGCGTCATCTCTTCAAAGTTATAGCGCTTCTGCGCTTCGCTCGGAACATATCCGTTGATCGTGCGCACAAACAGCAGCGCGGAGAACTTCTCCTGCTGCGAATGCACTCTCGTGTTTCCGCAGATGATATCCCCGGTCTTGAGGTTGAACCTGCGGATCTGGGAAGGCGACACATAGATATCGTCCTCTCCCGGGAGATAATTGTTGGAACGGATGAACCCGTATCCGTCCGACATCACCTCCAGAACGCCGCTGACCGTGTTGCCGGAATCGAGCTGTTTGAGCTCCATGGGCGGACGGTCCGCCTCCATGCGCTCCTGCAGGCTCTCCGGCCGCTCCGGATTCCTGGGCTGCGGATTAGACTGGCGCAGCTCCCCGCGCGTCATCGGAGCCTGATCCCCCTGCGCGACTGCCGGATGTGCAGAACCCTGCCGGTTTGGCGAAGCAGACATCTGCCTCGGCATTCTTCCCTGCGGGGCGCTTGCCTTTGCGCCCTGCGCAGCCTCCGTCTTGTCCGGTGCATTCCTGCGCTCTGTTCCTTTCGCGCGCATCTCGCCCCTGGCGCTGCCTCGCTGGACACTGTCCGTCCGTCTTGTCTGCGGCGCCCGGCGCGGCATCTGGGATCTTCTCTCAGCCTGCTCCTGGGAAGATGCGCCCGGCGCGGGAGCGGCTTCCTTAGCAGATGTCTCCTTTGCAGGTGCCTCCTTGGCAGCCGGCTCTTTTACAGCTGTCTCCTTTGCAGGCGTCTCTTTTGCAGACGTCTCCTCCGCGCGCGCTCTGCGCTTTCTCCCGGAAGGCTGTGATGAATCCTTTGGTTCTGCCGCATTCCGGGCAGGCTCATGCGCCATCAGAACATCGATCACTTCTGACTTTCGCAGCGCAGACACGCCCTTGATGCCTTTTTCCTTTGCCGCCTCTTTCAGCTGGGCAGCAGACATCCGTTCATATTCTTCTCTCGTCATAAATCATACCTGTGTCAAACCTGAATCGTTGTCAGTTATCCTTTTGTCTGTCGATCTGTGTATCAGAGGGTTCCTTTGCAGATTCTGCCAAAGACATCCGGATCATGATCATCCGGATACAATGAAAAATCAGACACGGAAGCTGTTTCATCCCGCTTCCTGCGTCATTATATCACAAATGTTGCAAATGGTGCAAAAATACTGTATCTTTGAAAAAAATTTATGCATCTGGTTTCTTTTTTCCTGAAAGGAGTGAGTGATTCCGTGTCCGGCGACACATTGCTGCAGGTTATTTGTCTGGTCATCCTGCTGTTTCTTTCCGCGTTTTTTTCATCCGCGGAGACGGCCCTGACCTGTGTAAACCGCATAAAGATCCGCACGCTTGCGGACGAGGGCAACAAGAGAGCCTCCACCGTCCTGTCCATCCTGGAGCGCCAGGACAAGATGCTCAGCTGCATCCTGATCGGAAACAACATTGTCAATCTGTCTGCTTCCGCGCTCGCCACGGCCCTTGCCATCCGTCTGTTCGGATCTGCCGCCGTCGGATATACGACCGGCATTCTGACGCTCCTCATCCTGATCTTCGGGGAGATCACTCCGAAGAACGCCGCAAGGACCAGCGCCGAGAAGCTCTCGCTGCGCTACGCCGGCGTCATCCGCGCCCTCATGTGGATCATGACGCCCCTGATCTTCCTGGTGAACCTGATCTCGGATGCACTGATGCGGCTCCTCAGCATCGACCGGAATACGGAAGAGGCTGTCACCGAGGACGAGATCCGCACGATGGTGGACGTGAGCCATGAAGACGGGCAGACAACCGGCGCGGAGCGGGAAATGATTCACAACGTCTATGACTTCGGCGACCGGAGGGCGAAGGACATCTGCGTTCCCCGCGCTGATATCGTCTCCGTCAGCGTCGACGACAGCTACGCGGATGTGGAAGCGGTCTACCGGGAGGAGCATTTCACCCGGCTTCCTGTCTATGAAAATGAACGGGACCACATCGTCGGCATCCTGAATATGAAGGACTTCTGCTTTGCCGACAACAAAGACTCCTTCTCCCCGAAGGATCTGATGTACCCGCCCTACTACACATTTGAAACCAAAAAGATCTCCGAGCTTCTGGTGGAGATGCGCGACAGGGACGCGCCCGTCACGATCGTGCTGGACGAATACGGATCCGCATCCGGCATGCTGACGCTGGAGGACCTGCTCGAAGAGCTGGTCGGGGAGATCCGCGACGAATATGACCAGGATGAGCGGGACCTGATCCGGAAGCTGTCCGAGCGGCAGTATCTGGTCGAAGGAAGCGTGAAGCTGGACGATCTCAATGACGCCGCAGGCCTGGAGCTTCATTCTGAAGAATACGACTCCATCGGCGGATACCTGATCGAGCACCTGGGCCACCTGGCCAAGAGGGGCGAACGGATCACGGATGAGAGCGGTATGATCCTGGTCGCCGACAAGGTGGACGAGAACCGGATCACGAAGGTCCGCATCCTTCTTCCCGAGAAGGCGCCCTCACCTGGCGCGGAGTACTGACACCGGAGGCTGTGGTCGCCAGCTGCGACCGTTCGGCCACGACCGGGCCGGAGGCGGATTCATTGCCTGACGCGCCATTTGGGCCCGGAGACGGATCCTGCGTGATCGGGGGAATTAGAACAGGAATTCAAAACAGGAAATAAAAACAGCTGCTGCACAAGTCATTTTATGCAGCAGCTTTTGTTTTTGATATTCAGATGTCCTCGATGGTCAGGTTCTCCCCGCCCATCCGCAGCAGATCCCGGATCTCCTGCGTCGTGAGATCCAGATAGGCGGAGACCTCTTCTATGGAGGGCTTGTGTTCGAGCTGCTCCTCCAGTTCATGCACGGACTTCGCCAGCGCGTTCATCCGCTCCAGCACCCTGTTTTCACCAAGGCGCGCATCCTTCATCTCCTGTATGCTGCCCTCCAGGTACTCCGTTACCCGGTTGATCAGCTTCGCCCGGTAGGCGGCAAGGGAGTCTTCCTTCTCCAGCGCGTCCATCGCGAGGATCAGGCCGACGTTGGCTTCCTGGATCAAATCCTCCGGATCCAGTTTGTCATCCGTTTCCTGGAACTGACCTGCAAGATCGCAGGCGGCTGCCAGGTAATGCGACAGCAGCGTGTCTCTCGCCTCTCTGTCTCCGTCCGCAGCCTGGTCAAACATCGCCCGTTCCATCTCCTGCGGAAGCTGGGCGATCGTATCAAGCTCCTCCAGATACCGCTCCAGCGCGCTCTTTCTCTGCGCGGCGCCCTCTTCGCCAAACAGCGCAGGGTCATAGACCTCTATTCCCTGCTGCTCCAGATAGGCGTACACCATCTGCAGCTTGTCATCACCCAGTTCCAGAGCATCCAGCGCCTCCCGGATCCTTCCGGTCTCAATGCGGCTGCCATGCTGCCGGGCATACTCACTCAGTTCTCCAAGCTTTTCTCTGAATACTTTCGTATCGTCTGTCACGTTCCGTCCCCCGGGATCAGTAATCCTGGCTCTCCATGTAGTTCATGTACTTCACAACCATCAGCGCAATCTTCAGGGTGATCGCATCCTCGAAAACGCGCAGGTCCAGTCCGGTCTGCTTCTGCAGCTTGTCCAGGCGGTAGACCAGTGTGTTCCGGTGAATATACAGCTGCCGGCTCGTCTCGGAGACATTCAGGCTGTTCTCGAAGAACTTGTTGATCGTCGTCAGCGTCTCCTCATCAAAGTCGTCCGGGCTCTTCCCTTCGAAAACTTCCTTGATAAACATCTTGCACAGCGGAATCGGAAGCTGGTAGATCAGGCGGCCGATGCCGAGAGAACTGTAGGCGATCACCTGGCGCTCCTCGAAGAAGATCTTGCCGACGTTCAGCGCCATGCGCGCTTCTTTGTACGAGCGCGATACTTCCTTCAGTTCACCCACAACGGTTCCGTACGAGACGATCGCTTCGCTCCTGCGGTCTGCCGGGAGCACGTCCAGGATTGCCTGTGCCATCTCCTCCATCTCCGGATTCCCCTCTCCGGGAAGCAGTTCGCGGACAATGATCACGTCCTTCTCATCGATCGCTGTGACGAAGTCACCCTGCCTGGATGAGATCAGCCCGCGCACCAGTTCAAGCGAGCTGTTCTCTCTTCCGCCCTCCAGTTCGAGGATGAAGACCACTCTGCGGGCCTCGGACTCAATGTGCAGCTTCTTTGCCCTGTTGTAGATGTCAACCAGAAGAAGGTTGTCCAGCAGCAGGTTCTTGATGAAGTTATCCTTGTCAAATCTTTCCTTGTAGGCAGTGACCAGCGTCTGAATCTGGAACGCCGCCATCTTCCCCACCATGTACACATCGTCGGAGCTGCCGCTCGCGACCAGGATGTACTCCAGCTGGGAATCGTCCATAATCTTGAAGAACTGATATCCGGAGATGACCTGGCTCTCGGCACGGGAAGTGCTGAAGCTGGGAATCGAATCGATAAAATCTTCACTGTTCTCGAAAGTGGTCGCCTGGACGATCCCTTCCGTGTCCATGACACACATATCCACTCTGCTGATCATCTTCAGTCCGTCCAGTGTCGACTGCAGTACCTGGTTTGAAATCATAGGAATACCCCTTTCCGCCTGTGGGTCCGGCTATCCGACGAAATTAGTCCGTTTCGTGTTCCTGCATGATGAACAAGTTTAAAAAAGCAGCAAAGCTGTGACATTTGCCCATACCTGGTTTTCAGTGTAAACTTTTTTTACGAAATTGGCAATAGATTTTTGTGAAATGTGCACTATATGATTTCAGGCTTCCGGCGCGCGGATGCATTCCGCACTCCAGGAAGCGCCGATGCTGCCCGCTCCGCCCGTCAGAGCGCGCCCATGCTGCCCGCATATAAAAAGCACATCCGGCCCTGCGGCCGGATGTGCATGCATCCTGTATTCATCTGCAATGTGCCCTGCGCTGCGGATCAGACCTCGAACAGCAGGTCTCCATAGGACGGAACCGGCCACATCTCTTTGTCGACGATCATCTCCAGGCGGTCTACCGGGGCGCGCAGCGCCTCCATCGCGGGCATGACGCTCTCGTGGTAGAACAAGGCTCTCTCTCTGCCTTCCGGCGCCCTCTCCGCCTCTTCGGTCAGCCGGATCAGCTCCTTCAGGGCGCCCTGCGTATCCCTCAAAAGCGCCGAGGACTCGGTGAGCAGGTCTCTCTGGACGAAAGCATCTGCGCCGACATTCTCCAGAGCCCCGATGGTATCGGCCAGGCTCCTGGTCCAGCGGATCACAGCCGGAATGAAGGACTTGGAGGCCATATCGATCATCGTCATCGCCTCGATATGGATCGTCTTGGCATAGTTTTCGTATTTGATCTCTGCGCGGCTTTCCAGCTCGCAGAGCGAATAGACGCCAAACTTATCGAACATCTCCACGGACGTATCGGTCAGCAGCGCCGGAATCGAGTCCACCATAGAAGGCAGATTCTCAAGGCCTCTTCTCTGCGCCTCTTCGATCCACTCGTCCGCATATCCGTTTCCGTTGAAGATAATCCGCTGATGCTCTGTCAGATACTGCTTGATCAGGGCGCGGGCGGCCTGGTCGAAATCATCGGCCTTCTCCAGGATATCGCATGCATCCGAGAAGGATTCCGCTACGATCGTATTCAGTACGATGTTCGGCCCTGCGATCGAATCCTGTGCGCCTACCATGCGGAACTCAAACTTGTTGCCCGTAAATGCGAAGGGACTGGTCCTGTTCCGGTCCGTGGCGTCCTTGGAGAAATCCGGCAGCGTGCTGACGCCCGTTGTCATCTTGCCTCCGCGGATCGAGGAGGTCGCGGTCCCGGTCTCAATGAGCTGGGACACCAGGTCCTCCAGCTGGTCCCCGAGGAATACGGAGATAATCGCCGGCGGCGCCTCATCCGCGCCGAGGCGGTGGTCATTGCCGGTATCCGCCGCCGATTCGCGCAGCAGGTCCGCATGCAGGTCCACGGCGCGCAGAATGCAGGCAAGCACCAGCAGGAACTGCACGTTCTCGTGCGGCGTCTTGCCCGGATCGAGCAGGTTGATCCCGTCATCCGTCTGGAGCGACCAGTTGTTGTGCTTGCCGGACCCGTTTACGCCGGCAAAGGGCTTCTCATGCAGCAGGCAGCGCATATTGTGCCAGGACGCAACCCTCTTGAGGGTCTGCATGACCACATGGTTGTTGTCAACCGCCAGGGAGGCGTTCTCATAGATCACCGCAAGCTCATGCTGCGCCGGAGCGACCTCGTTGTGCTGGGTCTTGGCGGGCACGCCGAGCTTCCAGAGCTCTTCATTGACATCTTTCATAAAGGAGCCGACGCGGGTGCGCAGAGATCCGTAATAGTGATCGTCCATCTCCTGCCCCTTGGGCGGCATCGCGCCGAACAGCGTCCGGCCTGTGTATACCAGGTCTTTTCTCCGGCTGAAGGTCTGCTTGTCTACCAGGAAATACTCCTGCTCCGGACCGACGCACGGCGTCACTTTCTTTGAGGTGGTGTTGCCGAACAGGCGAAGCAGCCTGATCGACTGCTGGTCGATGGCGTCCACGGAACGAAGCAGCGGCGTCTTGAAGTCCAGCGCCTCACCGTTATAGGAGCAGAATGCGGTCGGGATGCAGAGGATCGCGCCTGCCGCGTCTCTTCGCACAAACGCCGGCGAAGACATATCCCACGCAGTATAGCCTCTTGCTTCAAAGGTGGCCCGCAGGCCTCCGGACGGAAATGAAGACGCGTCCGGCTCTCCCTTGATCAGATTCTTTCCGGACAGTTCCATCAGGATCGTCCCGTCCGGCTCCGCGGAAGAGATAAAGGAATCATGCTTCTCCGCAGTCGTCCCGGTCAGCGGCTGGAACCAGTGCGTGTAGTGCGTCGCACCCTTCTCCATCGCCCACTGCTTCATGGCCTCGGCGATCTCATCCGCCACCAGGGGATCCAGCGCTTTCCCCTCCTCCATGGTCTGGTGCAGCTTCCTGTACACATTTTTCGTCAGGCGCGCCTTCATGACCTTGTCGGAGAAGACATCCTCTCCGTAGATATCCGCTATCGTGAACTGTTCTTCTTTCTGACTCATTCCGCTCTCCTGTATCTCTGTGCCCTCCGGGTGCGGGGGACGCCTTTCAAACTGCAAACGAAACCGCGCCTACTGTACAACACAGACGGATCGAATGCAAGCTTTAATTCCTTCAGAAGGCCATACAAAATGTATGCCGGCGTCCTCCCGCAGCCCGAATCAGCGCAGAATCAGCGCACGGAAAAACGGTAGGTCGTCACGGATTCAAACGTCTCTCCCGCCTTCAGCACAGGGCTGGCGAACCCTTCCTGGTTGATGGAGTTCGGATAGAACTGCGTCTCCAGGCAGAACCCGTGTCTGGGCGCATACCTTGCGCCCGCCTTTCCTGCCACGCAGTCCAGGACGTTGCCCGCATAGAACTGTACGCCCGGCAGGTCCGTATAGCAGTCCATGCAGATGCCGGTCGAGGGCTGGTAGGCCTGCGCAAAACGGACGGTATTGCCCTTCTTGCTGCTGATCACGAAGTTGTGGTCATATCCGCCGACGAAAGCAAGCTGCTCATCGTCTGCGCCGATATCGCGCCCGATCTCCTTGGGCGTCGTAAAATCAAATGCGCTTCCCGCAACCGGCCTGATCTCTCCGGTCGGGATCGCCTGGCTGTCGCACACCGGTGTGTACGCCTCGCAGGAGAACCACAGCTGCGTGCTCTCCATGCTTCCGCTCTCCTGTCCGCCCAGGTTGAAATAAGAATGGTTGGTCATGTTGCAGACCGTGTCCTGGTCGCACTGGGCCGAATAAGTGATCCGCAGCGCATTGTCCTCTGTCAGGGTGTAGGTGCAGGAGGCGGTGAAATTGCCGGGATACCCCTGCTGCAGGTCTGCATCCCGGATCGTGAAGCGGATGGAGTCTTCCGACACGATCTCCGCTTCCGCCTTCCGCCTGCTGAAAATGTCGGGGCCGCTGTGCAGATTGTTCTCATTGTTATTGACCGCAAGCTGATAGGTCCTGCCGTTCAGTTCAAACTTCGCTTTGGCGATCCGGTTGCCGGACCGTCCGACCCAGGCGCCGAGGAAGCCTGCGTTTGTCAGGTATTCTTCCGGGGTATCGTACCCCAGGACGACGTCCCGCATCACCTCATTCTTATCCTGGAACAGGACCGAGACGAGCGTCCCGCCCAGATCCGTCACCTTCACCTGCGTTCCGCTCCCGTTCGTGATCGTATAGAGCGAATAGTCTTTGCCGAATGGCTCCTTTGTGATTCCCATAACTGACCTCCTGTATCTTTTCTTTTACAAACCGCGCCGGCCTGCATTCAACACGCAGGCCGGCGCGTCTTTCAACGATGAAACTGGTTTACGCGAACGGATTCTCGCTCCTGTAGGGAAGCGACTTCGGCTGGTTCCAGCCGATCTCCTCCTGGGCAACGCCCACATACTTGAAGACTTCAAACAGCGCCTTGCCGTAGTGGCCGAACGCAACCGCGCCGTGGTGCGGATAGCCCTTCTCGATCAGGACGTGGCGGTAGAAACGCCCCATCTCATGAATCGCGAAGACGCCGATGCCGCCGAAGGACCTGGTTGCAACCGGAAGGATCTCTCCCTCCGCGACATATGCGCGCAGGATATTGTCCGAGGTGCTCTGCAGACGGAAGAACGTAATCTCTCCGGGCTGGAGATCGCCCTCAAGCGTTCCGTTGGTAACCTCGACCGGGAGATTCCTTGCCATGATCCTCTGATAGCGGATCTCTCCGTTGACCAGCCTGGACGAGCAGGTATTGCCGCAGTGGAATCCCATGAAGGTGTCGGTGTGCTGATAGTCATATTTGCCCCGGATGGACGCCTCATACATGTCATCCGGCACGGAATTGTTGATATCCAGCAGCGTGACCGATTCCCCGGAGATGCAGGTGCCGATGAACTCGGACAGCGCGCCGTACACATCAACCTCGCAGGAGACCGGGATGCCTCTTCCGGTCAGGCGGCTGTTGACGTAGCAGGGAACAAACCCGAACTGCGTCTGGAAGGCCGGCCAGCACTTGCCTGCGATGCAGACGTAGTCTCTGTAGCCCTTGTGCGCCTCCACCCAGTCCAGAAGCGTCAGTTCATACTGCGCGAGGGTAGCGAGGACTTCCGGCTTCTTGTTGCCCTGGCCCAGCTCCTTCTCCATATCCGCGACCACTTCCGGAATCCGCGCATCTCCCGCATGCTTGTTGAAGGACTCGAACAGATCCAGTTCGGAATTCTCTTCAACCTCCACGCCCAGATTGTAGAGCTGCTGGATCGGGGCGTTGCAGGCAAGGAAGTTGTTCGGCCTGGGGCCGAATGTGATGAGTTTGAGTCTGGACAGTCCGTAGACTGCGCGCGCGATCGGAAGGAACGCATGGATCATATCCGCGCATTCTTCCGCCGTTCCGACCGGATATTCCGGGATATAGACCCTCACATTGCGCAGCCGCAGGTTATAGCTTGCGTTCAGCATGCCGCAGTAAGCATCCCCGCGGCCGTCGCACAGATCTTCCTGTGTCTCCTCCGCAGCCGCGCACACCATCTTCGGTCCTTCAAAATGCTTGGCAAGAAGGGACTCGGAGATCTCGGGCCCGAAGTTGCCCAGATAGACAACGAGCGCATTGCAGCCGGCATTCTTCACATCCTCGAGCGCTTCGACCATCTGGGTCTCGCTCTCGATAATACATACAGGACACTCATAGATGTCATCGGCATCATATTTCGCCTGATAGGCAGCGACCAGTGCTTTTCTCCTGTTGATCGCAAGAGATGCAGGGAAACAGTCGCGGCTCACTGCAACGATACCGACCTTTGCTTTCGGGATGTTGGTAAACATATCGTCTTCCTCCTGTTGTGTAATCTGGTTGTCATGTCGCCACATTTATCCTGCACGCCGCGCCGAAAGGAGCGGCGGATGTCCCGTCTTACTCGATGGTGAGATTCTCGCCAGTCAGGCCCATCGGGCTTCCATCGGGAAGGCCTCCTTCCGGATGGCCGAGCAGCCATTTGTTCTTCGCGGTCAGGTGGCTGTCTCTGCAGCCGTCCTGGTGCGTTTCATCCAGCTCAAGGTTGGTGCCGAGCGGAAGGATAATCGCCACGCGGTACCCGTCGTCGCCCTTATTGCACGGCGCATAATGCAGGGATGTCCCGAAGACCTCCACCGCAACGCCCCTCGGCACGTGAAACGCCTTGCACAGGGATGTGTCATACGTAAAGTCTTCTGTCACATCCGCCTCGCGTCCGAGAATCAGATAGAAATCCGTCGATCCGACGTTGACCTCAGAGCCCACGTGGTACTCCAGCGCGTTCAGCTTATGATTGTGCCCGTTGCAGTATCCGATCTGGACCGGCATCTCTCCGTATATGACCTGCTCAATGGTCTTATGTACGGCAAGCGCCTCCAGCTTCGGATCGCCCGCGACATAGACCACGCCCTCCGGGCACGGCGTATCTTCCAGCGCTTCCACGAGCTGCGTGAAATCAATCCCCCGGATGACTCTCCCGTACTCCAGAAACTCCGGATCTGTTACTTCATAGATCTGCATTCTCTCTCCTCCTTCTATATCCGGAAGACGGGCCGTCTTTCCAGGCCTCCTCCGTCCTCCCCTGGCGCGTCATGCGCCATTACTGAATCTTCGGAAATGCTTCTTTCAGCGCCGGATAGAGCAGCCGGAACTGACGATATCTCTTTTCATATTTCTCAACCAGAACCGGATCCGGGTCTTCATAGCCCGTCACCTTCACGATCTTCTCGCAGGCGCTCCTGACATCCGGATACTCTCCGCAGGCAACCGCCGCGAGGATGGCTCCGCCAAGCGCCGGCCCCTCTTCACTTCCCGGGAATTCAAGCCTGATCCCGAGAATGTTGCAGACCATCTTTCTCCACACCGCGCTCCTGGCGCCGCCGCCGACGATCGTACTCTTCTTTACATCGATCCCGAGGGATTTCGCAACCTCCAGGGAATCCCGCAGCCCGAAGGCGACGCCCTCCAGAACGGCCTGTTCCATATCCGTCCTGTCGGTATCCATGGTCATCCCCACAAATGCGCCCCTTGCATACGGGTCGTTCAGCGGGCTTCTCTCTCCCATCAGATACGGCAGGGAGAAAACGTGATTCTCTCCCAGCTTCTCATCCGTGATCCCCGCCTGCTCCGCGGCAAAGTCGGTTGTATTCAGGATCCTCGCGTTCCACCACTCATTGCAGCTGGCCGCCGACAGCATGCATCCCATCAGGTGATAGCATCCGTCCGAGTGCGCAAAACTGTGCAGCGCCGTCTGTCCCTTCGTGCTCACAAAATGATCCGAGGAAATAAAGAGCGTCCCGGAGGTTCCCAGGGAGATGTTGCACCTGCCCTCTCCGACGGTTCCGGTTCCGACAGCCGAGGATGCGTTGTCTCCGCCGCCGGCCGCCACAACGACATGATCCGACAGGCCGAACGCACTGGCGATCTCACTCTTCACAACGCCGACCTTCTCATAACTCTCGTAGAGCTTCGGAAGCATCTCTTCGGAGATTCCGCAGATCTCGCACATCTCCTTCGACCAGCATCTGTGCTCCACATCCAGAAGGAGCATGCCGGAAGCATCCGAATAATCCGTGCAGTGCACGCCGGTCAGCCTGTATGCCAGGTAATCCTTCGGAAGCATGATCTTCGCGATCTTCGCAAAATTCTCCGGTTCATGCTTCTTCACCCAGAGAATCTTCGGGGCCGTGAACCCTGCGTATGCGATATTGGCCGTATACTTTTCGAGGACGTCTTTTCCGATCTCCTCATTGAGGTAATCGGTCTCCTCCGCCGTCCTTCCGTCGTTCCACAGGATCGCCGGGCGGATCACCGCATCGTCCTTGTCCAGCATGACCAGTCCGTGCATCTGGCCGCCGATCGCAAGCCCCGCCACCTGGCTCTTGTCCTGTCCCTCCAGCAGTTCTCCCAGACCTGCCACGGACTGCGTGTACCAGTCCTCCGGATTCTGTTCAGACCATCCGGGATGCGGGAAATACAGATCATATTTTTTGGATACGATCTTCCTGATGCCGCCCTCCGAATCCATCAGCAGAAGCTTGACTGCTGAAGTTCCGAGATCAATTCCAACGTAAAGCATCTCATGCTCCTTTCTCATGGTTGTTTAAACAGTTGGCTTTTCGTTTATTGTAATCGAAACGGTATTCCTTTTCAATCTGTTCAGAAAAAAACATCCCGGCTCGCTGTGCCGGGATGTCTGTTCTTTCTTTCTGCTTCATGCCGCATGGCCTCGCTCAGTTCCGATTCTCTCTGTGCGGTCATCTCCTCTTCCTGCACGGCCTCGCTCTTTTAATGCCGCATGGCCTCGCTCAGTTCCGATTCTCTCTGTGCAGTCATCTCCTCGTCCTGCATGGTCTCGTCCGGAACGATGATGGGAAGCGCTTTGGGCAGGTTCTCGATGACCAGATACTTGTGGTTTCCTCCGAACTCTCCGTCCCGCGTCCATGAAACCTCCTCGTCAAACCAGATCTCAATCCGGGAGGTCTTGAACGTGATAATGTGCTTATTCTCCCCGCGACTCACAAGGGCTGTCAGAACCGCCGGAAGCTCCACCGGAGGGACCGACGGCATCTCGATCAGCGTTACCTCGAACACGCCGTCATTGAGCGTAACGTCCCGTCCCGTGATGCCCTTGAAGCCGCCTACGGAATTCGAGTTCGTGATCATGCCGAGCATGAAATCGCCCGTCCCCGAGCGCTCCTGGCTCTCGAAATGCATATGGTACGACTTGATCGTTGCAAGGCTCTGCATGCCGCGTACGATATAGGCCATATGGCCCAGCATGTTCTTCATATCCTGCGGGGTATCGTAGGACACGTTGACAAATGCGCCGAATGCAGCCACATAGACAAAATAGCTGTCATTCATTTTCCCGATATCACACGGGAACACGCTGCCCCGCATCACGGAGCGCGCCGCCCGCCGCATCTGGACCGGAATGCCCAGGCTGGAGGCGTAATCGTTGGTTGAGCCTGCGGGGATGTAGCCGAGCGGCAGGTCAAGATGTCCGGTCTGAAGCCCTGTCACGGCCTCGTCCAGGGTCCCGTCGCCTCCGCACGCTACGATGATGTCAAATGTGTCGCCGCACTCCTGCACGATGCGGGTTGCGTCCTTGGGGCCCATCGTGGGGTGCACAACCAGCTCATATCCGTTGCCGGAAAACTCCTCCAGGATATCCGACAGATAGCTGCGGATCATCCCTTTGCCTGCCATGGGATTGTAAATAAACAGAAGTCTTTTCATCAGAAGTTCTCTCTTTCAGAATCAGATATGCAGCCGGGCATCAGAACCGGGCAGAGAGATCTGCCCGGGTTCCGTCTGCGGGCAGCGCCCGCAGGTATGAATCTGTTATTTGGAAGCGGCTTCTTTCTCCCGCTCTTCCTTCGGCTTCCAGCCCTTGTAATTCTCGTATCTGTGCTCTTTGTGCTCGGTAGAATCCCACAGCTTATCCGCCACCGGCTTCCAGGCCTTGGCATACTCGACGCACTTGCCGCACAGATGCTCCGCACTCTCCGGACTCTGCAGGTCTGTCGAATGCGCGCCGGACTTCTTGACCATATCCACCAGGATGCCGGGGTTCTCGAGCATCGGGCAGGGTCTGAGCATGTTCCTGTTGAACGGCTGACGGTTGCGGTACTCCTGGAACAGCGGCTGCTGCAGGCACTCCAGAACCGTATTCTCATGGATGTTCGCGCCTGAATAGTGGATGAATACGCACGGCTCCGCGTCTCCGTTCGGATTGATATGGAAGTAGTTCCTGCCTCCGGCAATGCATCCGCCGACAAACTCACCGTCGTTCTGGAAGTCCATCGGATAGATCAGCTTGTCGCAGTCATGCGAGCGGATGTAACGGATCCTGTGGTAGATATACTCACGCTGCTCGGGATTGGGCATCAGCTCCGGATGCGCATCCATACCGACCGGCATCAGGTGGAAATACCAGCTGAAGCGGACGCCTTTTTCGATCTCCATATCGAAGAACTCATCGCTCGTGACGGTCTCCAGGTTGGCTGCGGTGTAGGCAATCGACGTGCCGAACAGGCATCCGTGCGCCTTCAAAACGTCCATGGCGTGCATCACGCGGCCGAACACGCCCTCGCCGCGGCGAAGGTCATTGACCTCGGAGAATCCTTCCAGAGAGATCGAGAAGCTCAGGTTTCCGACCTTGCGGACCTCTTCTGCGAATTCGTCATCGATCAGCGTTCCGTTCGTGTAGGCGTGGAACGCGCAGTCATGATGCTTCCTGCACAGTTTGAGGATGTCATTCTTGCGCACCAGCGGCTCTCCGCCGGTGAACATATAGAAGTATATGCCGAGCTTCTTGCCCTGTGTGACAACCCGGTCCAGGTCCTCGTAGCTTAAGTTCAGGCGGTTGCCGTACTCGGCAGCCCAGCATCCGACACAGTGCAGGTTGCATGCGCTCGTGGGATCCATCAGGATCAGCCACGGAATATTACAGTCATATTTGATACGGTTCTTCCGGATCGTCTTGGTTCCGTGGAAGAATGCTTCAAACCCGAGATTCAGCAGGGTCATCTTCAGCACATTCGGATCCAGTTCATCGATCATGCGGCAGATATACTGATTCCACTTGTCATTCGGATCCTTGATCATCTCACGGACGTGATCATATCCCTCTTCCGAGAACATGTCGCCGACATACTTCTGTACGATGTCGACAATCTGAAGCATTCCTTTTTCACGGTCCTTCTGGACTTTTCCGAGCATTATATCGATTGCTTTCGAGAAAGCAACCCGGGCCATCCTGTGTGTGAAATCCATGTCGTAACCTCCTGGTTTGCGTATGTTATTGTGTCCCAGACATCTGGTTCTGGAAACCATGTATTACCGTCTTTGTTTCTTCGTGACGCAGTATAGCATATTTCCGTTGTGTATGCAATCCTTCCGCGTCCCGTTCTGCCCCTCTTGCGGGCGTCTCATTTTCCGTATTCCTGTCCCTTACAGATAGCGGATCAGGATATCTGCGCCCACAAATGCGAGCATCGCGCCGCCGGTTCCGTACATTGCGTACCGCATCCTGCATCCCTGGCTGTATCCGTAATAGATCCCGCAGACCGTTCCGAGCATCGCGCAGACCCCGGCGACCGTTGTCGCCATATAGATATTGTGTCCGATGAACCCCCAGGCGATTCCGGAGAGAAAGGTGAAGAATGCGACGGGAAGAACCTCCCTCAGGATCCTCCTGTAGCCGATCTGCTGCAGCTTCTCCTGGATCGGAGTCCTGCGGACTGCCTGAAAGATCATGAATACTGCGATCAGCAGAAACAGGACGGCTGCCACAAAATAGCTGAACTGCTTCAGATCCATGGATGCACTGTCGGAGAAGAACGGAATCTTCGTCAGGAGATATCCGAGCCACATGGAGAGCGTCTCGGCGATTCCCGCAATCAGGCAGATCGCACCGAGCGATTTCCATGACAGGTGCCTGACCATGGACCCCTCATACTGCCCGATCAGAAAGACATTGATGAACAGGGCAGCGGTAATCAGCACATTCTCCACAATACTCAACTGTATCCACCTCAGTTAATCGTTCCGGTCTCTTCGCGTCTTCATCCGGATCCATGTCCGGCATCGGTAAGAGTCTACAGGAGGCGGGGGGATTTTTCAAAATACAACTGCATTCCCATGATGAAAAAAGACGACATTCTGCACCGAATGTCGCCCTTCTCTTTAAAATGACGGTTGTTCAGGAACGCCCCGCTCTCACGCGGCATCAGGACAGCGCCCGGAGGATGTCCCGAAGAAGCCCGGCGTTGATCTGTCCGGGAGCCGACTGTTTCCCGGCCATGCCGTACGTAATGCAGCTGCCGGTAAAGTTCCCCGCAGCCCGGGTGATCCGGCCCAGGTTTCCCATCGACAATGTGATGAACGGACGGTCCGCCTCCTGCTCCTGCAGCTGCAGCGATGCCCGGATCAGCCGGATGACGTCCTGCCGGTTTTCGGGCATCACCGCGATCTTGCAGATGTCGCACCCTTCCTCCTGCATCTGTTTCACTGCCAGGATCAGTTTCTCTGTCGGGGGCGTCCGGTCAAAATCATGCCAGGATCCGACGACCTTCACGCCCTTTTCATGCAGTCTGTGAACGACAGAACTGTGCACGGCGCTGCGTGAAGCGGCGAAATGAATCCGTCCCAGCTGGATATCCGCCAGGTCGATCCACTCTGCGGCCGCAAGTGTGCGCGCCTCATACGCCTCCTGGGAGAGGTCGATCTCCCCGCCTTCTTCCTTCGTCCGGATCGTATAGAGGAGCGGACGGTTTCCGATCTTCTCCCGGATTCTCTCCAGCGCCGGGAAGTCTTCTTCAAAATAGAAATCCGCCCTGAATTCCACCAGGTCGCAGGCATCCGGATCGATCTCATCCAGCGCAGCCTCCAGCTCCGCATACGTATGGGCGACGATCGGGACGCAGATCTTCGGCAGTCCCTCCCCCAGCACCAGGTCCCTGACTGTAACTGTATTCATAGGTTTCTCCTTCTGGTCTCTCTGATTACCCGAAATACTTCTCCCGGACGCTCTCCACGGGCATCTCCTGCCCGGTCCAGAGGCGGAACGCCGCCGCGCCCTGATACAGCAGCATATACATCCCGCTGCAGCAGTCAAGGCCTCTCTCCTGCGCATCCCGCATCAGGCGGGTCGTCTTCGGATTATAGATGATATCGCTCACAAACAGGCCCTCGTGCAGCATGGAAGCGTCCGGTATGGGCGTCTTCTCAACATCCGGCGCCATCCCGACCGAGGTTGCATTGGTCAGCAGGCTGCTGGATGCAATATGCGCCCGGAGCGTATTTGTATCCTCCAGATCCGTCAGGTCCGCCTCGCACCCGGTCTCCTGGTTGATCCGGTCAACCAGGCTCTGTGCGGCCCTGAATGTGGGGGTTCTGCGGTTCGCGATGTGGATCTTCTTCGCGCCGCACAGCGCCATCTGGACGGCGGCGGCGCAGGCCGCGCCTCCGGCGCCGAGCAGCGTGATCTCGCTTCCTTCGATCACGACGCCCCGCTCCCTGACAGACTCTACATAACCGATGCCGTCTGTGTTGTACCCGGTCAGCTTCCCGTCCCGGTTCACAACCGTGTTCACGGCGCCGATCAGACGCGCTTCTTTGGAGATCTCATCCAGAGATTCCATCACGGCCTTCTTGCAGGGCATCGTCAGGTTAAAGCCGTAGGTGTTGAACTCCTTCAGGACCCTGACCGAATCCGCTAGTCTGTCATTTGTCACGTCAAATGCAAGGTACACCGAATCAATCCCCAGCATCTGAAAGGACAGATTGTGCATTGCGGGCGACAGGCTGTGCGATACCGGGCTTCCGAGAAGCCCTCCGAGCCGTGTTGTCCCGCTGATTCTGTACTCCATGCCGTCTCCTCTCATTCAGAAAAAGCCTCCGGTGCACACCGGAGGCTCCCTCAAATCTGTTTCTGTTCTGTTTCAGTTTCTCTTCAGGAAATCCGGAATCTGGATATCCTGCTCCGCCACCTTGCTCTGCGGCTTGCGCACCTGCGCGCTCGAGGGAAGGGTCGGAGTCTTCAGCTCAACCTGTCCGGAAGACGTGCTGCCGGAGAAGTTGAACGAACCCGAGGACCTATTGTCCGTCTTCGGATACCGGTAATCGGAAGAGCCCTTGCGGCCGGAAAACAGCATCTGCGGCTGGTTGGAATTCGGATCCTCCAGGCCGGTCGCGATGACAGTGATGCTCGCCTCGTCCGCATAGGTGTCGTCGTACATCGCGCCGAAGATAATGTTCGCGCCGTCGCCTGCAAGCTCCTGCACATATCCTGCTGCGTCGCTCGCATCCATCAGGCTGATATCGCCGCTGATGTTGATGATGATATTGGAAGCGCCTTCGATCGTGGTCTCAAGCAGCGGGCTTGCAACCGCCTGCTTGACTGCCTCGAGCGCCTTGTCGTCTCCCTTGGCCTGGCCGATTCCGATATGGGCGATGCCCTTGTCCGCCATAACGGTCTTGACGTCCGCGAAGTCGAGATTGATCAGCGCCGGCAGGTTGATCAGGTCAGTGATGCCGGATACTGCCTGCTGCAGGACTTCATCCGCCTTCTTGAATGCTTCCGGCATGGTGGTTCTGCGGTCCACAACCTCGAGAAGCTTGTCGTTCGGAATCACGATCAGGGTATCCACGTTCTCCTTGAGCTTCGAGATCCCGCTCAGTGCGTTGTTCATACGCACCTTTCCTTCAAAACGGAACGGCTTGGTCACAACGCCGACCGTCAGGATGCCCAGTTCCCTGGCAACCCCGGCAATCACCGGAGCCGCGCCCGTACCGGTTCCGCCGCCCATGCCGCAGGTGACAAATACCATGTCTGCTCCCTGGATGGCGTCCCTGATCTCTTCGGTGCTCTCTTCTGCTGCCTGCTGGCCGACTTCCGGCTTGGCCCCCGCTCCAAGGCCCTTTGTGAGCTTTTCACCGATCTGGATCACGGTGGGTGCCTTGGACAGAGACAGCGCCTGTCTGTCTGTGTTCACTCCGATAAACTCAACGCCTGCGATCGTATCTTCTACCATACGGTTCACGGCATTGTTGCCAGCGCCGCCTACGCCGACAACGATAATCCTCGCGCCGGACTCGGCTTCATTCGACATAATCTCTAACACGTGAGTGACCTCCTTTATTGTGCGAACTCAACATCTGAATATATGCTCGGATGGCGGACTGCTCCGCACTTCGCGTTCATTTCTTCATATTTCAGCCCATATATCATTAACTATACGGGTATTTCCCTGTGAAATCAAGACTTTCTTCTATATTACCGGTTACAGATCACAGGGCAGCCCCCATCCTTCTGCATGGAGTTCTGTGGGCACAACTGAAAACCATAGGCAGCCGACTGAGCTTTGCGAGTTGCTGCAGCCATGGTGCTGAACGTCCAGTGG
>CAJOKX010000036.1 GCA_905235415.1 uncultured Lachnospiraceae bacterium | reverse complement strand
GTGGACGTTCGTCCAGCACCGACCGGAACGGAGTGGAGAAGCGACCACGCTTCTATAGGAGCTGGGAGAGGCTGCAATGCAACCGATGCAAAGCGAAGGCAGGCAACGTGTTTTCAGTGTGCCCACAAACTCAAAGCAGAGTTGGCTGGCCTGTGAACTGTAACAATGTTAAGGAATTACAACACTTTGCGCCCCCTCCAGATCCGTCCTTTTCCATCCGGTTCCGTATGCGCGAAGACGCGACAGCATCGCCCCTGCAGGATGGCCGTACCGGTTGTTCTTCCCGCACGAAATCAGCACAAGATCCGGCTGAACGATCTCAAGCATCCGCTCTGACGTTGCGTTTTTGCTGCCGTGATGCCCAGCCACCAGGATACAGAATGTATCCGGAATTACCGAATCGTCCCCTGGCGTTCCCGGAAGACCGTTTCTGTACCGCTCACAGAACCGCTCTTCTCCTTCCAGTTCCAGATCTCCGCTCATCAGGATCGTGAGGTCGCCATAGACTGCCTGAAGCACCAGACTGTCCTGGTTCGCGTCCTGTGTAATGTCTTTTAGAGACGGAGACAGAACCTGCATCTGCAGATCGCCGCATGCAATGGACGCCCCTTCCGAAGCGTATCCGACCGGAATTCTCACTCGATCCGCCCTCTCAGCGATCGTCTCCAGACGCTCGTCTTCATAGGGAAGATCCGGAAGCAGGATCTGTCCGATCGTCACATCCTGCGCATTTTTACCTGCCAGGTTGGGTTGATAGACATCCAGCATCTCCTCGAGCGCATTGACATGATCCTGGTCTGCGTGCGAGAGAATCACCGCATCCACCTGTGAGATCCCATAATATTTCAATGTCGGACGGATCCTGTACGCCCAAACATCCGTCACGGAGCTTGAGCCTGCATCGAACACAAATGCATGCGCGCCGCATTCGATCAGGTTGCAGCTCCCCTGCCCGATATCCAGACATGTGTAGCGGAACGCAGGCCGTTTCCTGACGCTCATAAGAACGCCCATAGACAGCGCCCCGGCAAGACACAGACCCCGGATTCTCACCGCATGCGCCTTCATTGCTCTTTTATCCATCCTTCCGGCCCACACCACGAAGGCGGCCAGAAGGCCATAGTAGACGATGATCTTCCATGGATCCGGGCGGCCGGTAACCAGCGTCGAATACGGCAGGGCCTGCTCGATTCTGCAGATCAGGAGGATCCCGGACAGAAGAGCCTTGCAGGCGCCCGCAAGCAGCTTTCCCGGAAGAAGCAGGGATACGGAAGCCAGAAGAAGAGCCGGAAGCGCGCATGCAAGCAGCACACTCGCCATCCTTGAAAACAGCGGATACAGTACGGCCGCATAGGGCGTCATCTGATAATACCAGTACAAAACGACCGGAATCGTTCCGATCTCGATGCTCAGGGCAGCACACAAGGCCTCTGCCCTGAAGATCCTTTCAAGCTGCGGCGCGATGAATTCCACCGACAGAATGCATATGCAGCTGATCTGAAACGAACTGTCAAACAGCGCACAGGGCTGCCTGACCAGGATCAGCAGGATGGCTGCGCCCAGGGCGCTTGGCGTATCCATCCTCCGTCCCAGGACCTGCGCGCCCAGCCAGAGGGCGAACATGATGCACGCTCTCTGCGCGCTGACGCAGCCGCCCGCCATCAAAAGATACGTCAGGACCAGGAACAGGGAACACAAGGAAGCACAGAGAAAGGACCGCCTGAGACGTCTGAGCAGTCTGTACACAGACCTGCCCGCAAGAGATATGTGCAGACCGGAGACTGCCAGCAGGAAAGACGCGCCTCCGTCTCTCAGCAGCATCTTCCGCTCTTCACTCAGACCGCTCTTGTCTCCGAGAAGGGCCGCGGCAAGAAGGGATGCATCCTCAGGCCCGAGCAGAAGGGACAGGACTGTCTGGATCCGGTATCTCAGATTGCACAGAAGATCACGGAACAGGTAGATGGGCGTCATGAAACAGACACGTCTTCTGGCGTGCTCTTCCATCTGCACCTGGCGCATCGTGACATAAATATTCCGTGCATGGTAATAGGTGCGCAGATCAAACTGCCCGGGATTCGTGGGCGCCTCTATATCCGAACATTTCCCCCGGAAAATGACCGTATCTCCGATATGAAGCTGCTTAAAGAGTCCGGTCTGGTCTTCACTGTATACAGCTGATGAATGAAAAACAGGTTCCGGCAGAACATTGCCGTACAGATCTGTTCCAGCGGACGGACCGCCGGACAGCCATATAAGAATCTTGTCAGATGAATGAAGTCTTTGATTCAGAAGGTGAATCGGACTTTGATAGGATGTGTTTTCGTCTGTCAGAAATGAACATGCCTGCAGAATCACTCTGCAGCCCCCGGCGTATGCCTCTTTCCCCGTCACAGTGCCTGCCACGCTCAGACGGCAGTCCTGCAGTTCGGGAAACGTCCTGCCTCCGGGATCATACAGTCCCGTCCGTCTTCCGAGCAGCAGGGCCAGGATCAGCACGAACGCCGCCAGACAGACAGGCCGCCTTGTTAAGTTGTGGATGGTTCAGCCACCTCCTTATGCATCACTTGCCGGATGCCTCTGTCAGATGCCTCTCCGGCAGGAAGCCTCGGTCAGATGCCTCTGAAGCCGGATGCACTCCTTCCGGATGCCTCACTTGCCGGATGCATTACCTGCCGGATGCCTCTGTTTCCTCCTCGTCAGGATTCTCTTCCGCCCCCGGGGCCGCGCTCCCGGATCCGGAAGAAACAGCCGCGGAATCCTTCTCTTCATCCACGATCGTCCCCTCCTTCTGCACGGATATGCCGGAAGTATCGATCAGGTCAGCGCTGCGCTCGAATGTCTGGTCCAGGTTGACTTCTCCCCTGAACCGGGTATCCATGGACCCTTCGATCAGGAACCGGACTCCGTCAATCTCTTCTTCGCTCGAATCGATGATGGAATTGGCAATGGCATACAGCACAACCTCCGGATCCGTCGGATTGTCCGCAAACGGGTTGCTGTTCACTTCTTCATTGAAATCCACAGTGCAGATTCCGCCCTTGATCTCGGTTCCCCGAAGCAGGACGTTCGGCGTCGTGATGGTAATCAGATTCGGGTTCACCGGTCCCTTGATCAGCTGTTCAATCACCATCCGTTCCGTATTGACGTTGGTGGAATAATAGATGGTCCTGATCTCCTGGATCAGCTTGCTTCCGTCCGCATTCGGGAAATACAGGGTCAGCGTTTCGGTCCTGTAGGAGTTGATCGAATCTCCTACCGGGATCACAAAGCTGTCGCGTGTCATGGCGCCCACATCGGCATCATCGATGACCAGGCTCTGCGAATCCACCGTAAAACGGATGGTCTCTACGCCGCGAAGCTGCAGAAGCGTATTGACAAGCGCCGAACGGAGCAGGATCTCTGTTATGGAATCCAGACTCAGATACTCTGCGCTGAAGTCTACCGTAATCTCAGAGATACCGGTTGTGACAGAATTGATCTTTACGCCGGACGGAAGCGCAGAATGGTACTGGGTAGAGTCCGTAGTGGTAAAAGCCTCCAGGAGCTCGCTCAGGAGGCCTTCGAAATCCTCGCTGACGGCCTTGTGGTCCCTGCGCACCAGCGCAGTCTCATCCAGATTGACATAGTAGATCCTGTAGATGCCATTTGCCGCACTCTCGTCATCCGTCATGGCGTCCTCTGTAGACGAGCAGCCCGAAAGTAGGGCGCACAGCGCCACGGATACCGCGAGCAGGAAGTATATGAATCTTTTCCGAATCACTCTGTACATTCAGTCTGACTCCTTACAGTCTGAAACCATTCATCATTTCAGGTATGCTGCCGGCTGATAATGGCCGTGCGGATACGCCATCGTCCTCAGGCCTGGCTGCCGTCCTCTGCAGAATCCGGCGTATAGCGAAGCGGGATGCGAACCGTAAAGGTTGTGCCCTCTCCTTCCCGGGAATGCACCCGGATCGCGCCGTGATGCATGCGGACGGAAGAACTCGTGATGGCAAGTCCGAGCCCGGTGCCTCCGATCTCACGTGAATGAGACTTGTCAACCCGGTAGAACCTCTCGAAGATCCGGTCCAGATCCTCCTCGGGGATCCCGATTCCTGAATCCTCTACCTTCACAAAGAAATAAGTATTGTCCACGTTCAGCGAGACATGGATCCATCCGTTCTCATTGTTGTATTTGATCGCGTTCTCAACCAGGTTCGAGATGGCAAGCGTGAACTTGGTCTGATCCACCTGCGCGATGATCGGTTTATAGCTCTCAAGCGTAATCTCAATGTTCCGTTCAGCCGCGATCGGGCGCAGCCGCTTGAGAATCAGGGCGATCAGGTCATTGATATTGGTCTCCTCGATCTGCAGGTCATTCGACCTGCGGTCCATCTTGACCAGGTTCAGGAGATCCGTGATGATCTTATTTTCACGGTCAATCTCCTCCCCGATGTCTTTCATGAATTCCTGATAGAGTTCGTTCGGAACCTCTCCCATTTCCGCCTGCTGGATCAGGGAATCGGAAAGAACTTTCATGGACGTCATCGGAGTCTTCAGTTCATGCGAGACGTTTGACACGAATTCCTGACGGGATTCTTCCTGTGCCTGCAGCCGGTGGCGCATCTGATTGTATGCCTCCGAAAGCAGTTCCGTCTCCGTATAGTCCGGGATCGAGATATCCTCCGAGAGGAAATCCGTCCCGTTGTTCATCATGTCCGTCACCTTTCCGAACGGCCGCACCAGAAGCCTGGATGCATAGTAGGAAACACCGATGACCATGATCGTGATCAGGATCTGGAGAAGCAGAACGCTGCCGGAGAGGTTTTCCCGGCTCTGGATAATGTCCGTGGTCGGAATGGATACGATAAATGCGCCCTCCACAGTCTTTGTGATCTCATCCTGAATCGGGCACACAACCTCGATAAAGTCATTTTCCGCGTTGTAATAATCGCTGTTTTTGCCCTTGAAGCACTCGATGATCTCTTTGGCGACGATGGTCTTGCCCTCATCGATCCCATAGGTGTCCCGGATGATCCTAAACGATCCGTTGACGACGATCAGACGGCCGCTGTAGAGATCCGCAAGCTGCCTGAGCTCGGAGTCCACAACGTCGGAAGAGCCTGACTCAAGATACTCTCTCTCCAGAAGGTCCCGGCTCAGACGCTGGCATTGATTGCGGATCATGGATGCACGCATCGAAACAGACTGCGTCTCATATCCCTTCAGGACACCGCGCAGCATCAGATTCGCCGGCACCAGACCGATCACCAGCAATATGATCAGCATGCGGAAATACATGCTCTGTGTGATCCGTTTTACTCTGTCACTCATGGATGCTCAACCCTGCTCTCAGAAGAAATGACCGGTCGGAATCACTTCCGGCCGGACATCAACCTGCAGTCTGCCGGCGGCAGACGCAGAAACATATCAATGGAATCAGTACTGGAAATAATACCCAACGCCCCACTTGGTGTGAACGTACTTCGGATCAGACGGATTCTCCTCGATCTTTTCACGCAGTCTGCGGATGTGCACGTCGACTGTGCGCACGTCGCCGGGATACTCATATCCCCATACCAGATTGAGAAGGTTCTCACGGCTGTAGACCTTGTTGGGATTCAGGACCAGCAGCTCCAGCACGTCAAACTCTTTGGCGGTCAGGTTTACCTCGCGGCCCGCCACCTGCACTCTGCGCGCATCGCAGTCCAGAACCAGGTCGCCTGCCTCGACGATCCTCTCATTCTGCTCCTGGACGCCGCGTGCGGAGGTTCTGCGCATGATCGCCTTGATGCGCGCCTTCACCTCCAGGATGTTGAACGGCTTGGTAATATAATCATCCGCGCCGTATTCCAGGCCGAGGATCTTGTCCATATCCTCGCCCTTTGCAGTCAGCATGATGATCGGAACATCCGAGAACTCGCGGATCTGCTGGCATGCAGACAGACCGTCCAGCTTCGGAAGCATCAGGTCGAGAAGCATCAGGTCATAATTCCCTTCTCTTGCCTTCTCCACCGCCTCTTCGCCGTCATAGGCAGTATCGACTTCCATGTCGTCCTGCTCCAGCGCGAAACGAAGTCCCTTGACAATCAGTTTCTCATCATCGACTACTAAAACCTTCTTCGGCATAGTTCCCCTCTGTCCAATCCTGGCAAAATGTATAAAAATTCAGAATACTGTTACGCGGTGATCAGATCCCGGATCCTTCCAAAGATACTGTCTTTGATCCCGCTGATATTCATCACGTCTTCCGGACAGGAAAACGGTCCCGTCTCCTCCCGGTATCTGATAATAGAATCCGCTTTTGCCTCCCCGATTCCGGGAAGCGTCATCAGTTCTTCTCTGGAAGCCGTATTCAGGTTGATCTTTCCTGAAGAAGTCTCCCCGCCGCTTCCTGAAGCAGATCCGCCCGCCTGGGGGGCCGACTGGAGATTCATGCTCTCCGGCACAGCGCCCTGCGACCGAAGGTCCGCGGTCTCTTCCTGTGTGCAGACCACCAGCATCTCCCCGTCGGCAAGGATCCTTGCCTGGTTGAGCCACTGCGTGTCCGCATCTGGGGAAAAACCTCCGGATGCGTCAATCGCATCACACACCCTGGCGCCCGACGGCAGATAATATACCGCCGGATGAAGGACGGCGCCGCATACATAGACGGCGATCTCCTCCCGGGCAGCGCTCTCGCTCTCCTTCGCTTTGGCTGCGGTTCCGGTTTCCTGAACCGCAGGATCCTCCATCTGCCCGGTTTCCGGGATCTTTGAAGTCTCATCCTGCCGGATTCCGACAACCCGGACCGGTTCCTGTCTGCCGCATCCGCTCAGCAAGAGAAGCCCGAGCAGAGGCACACACAGACTCTTATATCGTCTCTTCAATGCACAGCTCCTGACTGCCCGTCAGGCTGCCCCGCCGTACAATGATCAGATTGTAACAAATGCGTAACAGTTTTTCAAGACTCTGTTACAGGATCCCTGCAATCTCCTCTGTTTACGCCTGCTGCTCCTCCTCTGAGGTCCAGGCGATGGATGTACGGACGGCTCTCGACCATCCGCTCAGAAGGTTTGTGCGCTTGTCCGGTTTCATATCCGGACTGAACCTGTGCCCGAGCGCCCAGGTCTTCCGGATCTCTTCCTTGTCTTTCCAGTATCCGACCGCCATCCCCGCCAGGAAGGCTGCGCCCATCGCAGTTGTCTCAACACACTGCGGACGGATCACCTCCGCGTCCAGGATATCCGACTGGAACTGCATGAGGAAGTTATTGGCGCTTGCGCCGCCGTCTGCTTTCAGACTCTTGATCGCAAGGCCGGAATCCTTCTCCATGGCGCGCAGCACGTCCGCTGTCTGGTAGGCGAGCGACTCCACCGTCGCGCGGATCACATGATCCTTCCCAGACCCTCTGGTCAGTCCGACGATCGTCCCCCTCGCATACGGATTCCAGTAAGGCGCCCCGAGTCCCGTAAAGGAAGGAACGACATATACGCCGCCCGTATCCGGCACTCTCAGGCATGCGTCCTCTGACTGGGCCGCACTGTCTACAAGGTGCATCTCGTCCCTGAGCCACTGGATGGACGCGCCGGCGACAAACACCGATCCCTCCAGCGCGTACTGCACTTTCCCCGGTTCGAGACCGACGGCAATGGTCGTCAGCAGGCCGTTGGTTGACTCTACCGCGCGCTCTGCCGTATTCATCAGCAGGAAGCATCCGGTTCCGTATGTGTTCTTGACATCCCCGGCCTCGAAACAGCACTGTCCGAAGAGCGCTGACTGCTGGTCTCCGGCCGCCGCGCAGATCGGGATCCCGTCACCGATCATGCAGCCTTTGGTTCTTCCGTAGATAGCGCTGGAAGGAACCACTTCGGGAAGCATGCACTCCGGAATCTCCAGCCGCGTGAGGATCTCTTTGTCCCAGCACAGATGATGGATGTCATAGAGCATCGTCCTGGAGGCGTTGGTATAATCCGTGACATGCACCTGCCCGTCCGTCATATTCCAGATCAGCCAGGTATCCACGGTTCCGAAGAGCAGTTCGCCCCGCTCCGCCTTCTCCCTGGCGCCTTCCACATGATCCAGGATCCATTTCAGCTTGGTTGCGGAGAAATAAGGATCCGGGATCAGACCGGTCCTGCTCCGGATGACGTCGCCAAATCCGCCGGCCGCCAGGTCTTCCACCATGTCGGCAGTCCTTCTGCACTGCCAGACAATGGCGTTGTACACAGGCCTGCCGGTTGCCTTCTCCCACACGATCGTGGTCTCGCGCTGGTTGGTAATCCCGACCGCAGCAATGTCTTCGGGGCCTGCGCCCACCTTTCCCATCGCCTCGGCCGCCACAGACATCTGGGAGGACCAGATCTCCATCGGATTATGCTCCACCCAGCCGGGATGCGGATAGATCTGCTCAAACTCTTTCTGCGAGACGGAGCAGATCGTTCCCTGCCTGTCAAACAGGATGCAGCGTGAACTGGTTGTGCCTGCATCCAGCGCCATAACGTACTGATTGACTCCCATACCTGCATCTCCTCTGCATGCTGACTGTTGCTGACTGTTTCTGACTATACACCGTTCCCTGAAACGGCCCTCTTAAAACGCCGCCTCCAGACGGCTGATCATCTCATCAATGTCAGCGGGCGTGATGATCAGCGGCGGTACCAGGCGTAGCACATCCGATCCTGCGGAAAGGATCACCAGGCCATTGTCTAGCGCCTTCTTTACAATCTCCGAAACCGGACGTCCCTTTACGACCACGCCCTGCATAAAGCCCATGCCCCTGCGCGTCTGAAGAAAGTCGTACCGCGAAACCAGGTCATCCAGCTTCTGCTCCAGATACGGAGCCGTCGTGCGGACATGCTCCACAAGATCCATCTCATCAAACAGCTCAAAGACCTTTGCAACCGCCGCGCACGCAAGCGGGTTGCCGCCGTAGGTCGTACCGTGGTCTCCAGGAAGAAGCGACTTGGACGCCGCCTTCTCATTGAGGACAAATGCACCGACCGGAACGCCGCATCCGAGCGCCTTGGCGCAGGTCATGATATCCGGATCCACGCCGTACGCTTCATGCGCAAACCAGTATCCGGTCCTTCCCATGCCGCACTGAATCTCGTCCAGAATCAGGAGAATGTCCTTCTCATCGCACAGGGCGCGCACGCCCTTGATGAACGCGGGATCAGCCGGATAGATGCCGCCCTCTCCCTGGACCGTCTCCATCAGGATCGCGCAGGTCTTGTCGCTGACCGCTTCCTTCACGCTGTCAAGATCGTTGAAATCCGCAAACTTCACGCCTGCCATCAGCGGCTGGAAGGGTTCCTGATAATGATCATTGCCGGTCACCGACAGCGCGCCGACCGTGCGCCCGTGGAAGGACTGGCGCATCGCGACGATCTCATACTGCCCGCCCCCGTTCTTTGTATACGCGTATTTCTTTGCCGCCTTGATGGCGCCCTCGATCGCCTCCGCGCCGGAATTGGTGAAAAACACGCGGCTCATCTTCGTATGCCGGATAATCTGCGCTGCCGCCTCCTCCAGCGGTTTATGATAATACAGGTTGGACGTGTGGATCAGCTTGTCGATCTGCGCCTTCAGCGCATCGTTGTACGCCTGGTTTCCGTAGCCGAGGGCCTGTACGGCGATCCCTGCCGCAAAGTCCAGATATTCCTTTCCCTCCGCGTCATACAGATGCACGCCCTCGCCGTGATCAAACACCACCGGGAACCGGTTATAGGTGTGCAGTACGCTCTGCTCTGTCTGTTCCATTATCTGCTGTGATACTGACATCGGATGCCCCTTTCTGTTTATAAAAAACAGAATCCGCGCAGGAAGTCTTCAGTTCGTGCGGATTCTGTCGTCTTGTCACCTTTTCATTTCAGGATCAGTCATTATTCGATTTCTCATAGAACCGCTGCTCTGTATCTCCTATTATAGCAGTTCCGATCCCTTTGTTGGTAAAGAATTCAAGAAGCTGGGAGTGCGGGATCCTGCCGTCCAGAATATGGACTCTCTGGACGCCGGCATTGATCGCGTCGATGCAGCTGTTCAGCTTCGGAAGCATCCCTCCGCCTGCGTGTCCGCTCCGGATGAACTCCCTGGTCTCTGCAACCGTCATCTCGGAGATCAGGCTTTCCGGATCGTCCGGATCCTCATAGACGCCCTTGATATCGGACAGAAATACCAGCTTCTGCGCCTTCATAGCCTTCGCAATCGCACACGCCGCATCATCAGCGTTGACATTGTAGGAATAGTATCCGTCATCCGATCCGACCGGACAGATCACAGGCACGAATCCGGCGTCCAGCAGCGTGTTGAGAAGCGTGGTGTCCACAGAACGCACCTCGCCGACATATCCGATGTCATTGCCGTCCGGCTTCTTTCTGGAAACCCGCAGGATCGTCCCGTCCTTGCCGCTGACGCCGCAGGACTTCACGCCGGTCTTTTCCATCATGGAGACCAGTCCCTTGTTGATCCGGTTGAGTACCATCTCCGCAACCATCATGGTCTCTTCATCGGTCACGCGGAACCCGTTGACGAATTCACTCTGCTTGCCGACCTTCTGCAGCCAGTTTGTAATATCTTTTCCGCCGCCGTGTACGATAATCGGTCTGAATCCGATCAGTTTCAGAAGCGCAACGTCTTTGATGACGCTCTTCTTCAGTTCATGGTCGACCATGGCGCTGCCGCCGTATTTGACGATGATGGTCGCCCCCTGGAATCTCTGGATATACGGAAGCGCCTCAATCAGCACTCCGGCCTTGTCCAGATACCTGTACATCTCGCTGGCATTCAGTTCCTGTTCCATTGCCTGCCCCTCTCTGATGAAAATGATCCCGGTTTTAAGGTTTCATTATGAGCGGTAATCCGCATTGATGATGATATATTCATGCGTCAGGTCGCATCCCCACGCAGTTGCCTGCGCACTTCCTTCGTTCAGATCTATGACTGCGGTGATCTCATCCTCTGACAGGATCTTCGTCGCAAGTTCCTCGGAAAAGCCGGTCGACACGCCGCTTTTCGCGATCTGGATCTCCCCTGCCGCGCTTTTGAAGACGAGATCCACTTTCTGCTGGTCAAACACAGCGCCGGAATACCCCATCGCGCAGATGATCCTGCCCCAATTGGCGTCATGTCCCGCGATCGCGGTCTTCACAAGGCTGGACTCAATCACGGACTTGGACAGCTTCACGGCCTGCTCCTTCGTGGACGCCCCTTTCACGATGACTTCAAACAGCGCCGATGCGCCTTCCCCGTCGGCCGCCATCCTTCTTGCCAGATTCTTTGTGATCATCTCCAGCGCCTGCCGGAACGTCTCGTAATCCGCTCCTTCTTCGCAGATCCCGGGATTGCCCGCTAAGCCGTTTGCAAACAGCAGGCAGGTATCATTGGTGGACTGGTCTCCGTCGACCGAGATCATATTGAAAGAATCCTCCACACAGGAGGAAAGTGCCTTCTGCGCCATATCTGCACTGATTGCGGCGTCCGTCGTCAGGAAGCAGAGCATGGTGCCCATCTGCGGATGGATCATGCCCGCGCCTTTGGTCATGCCGCCGATCGTAACCGGTTTTCCTCCCAGTTCAATGGTGACGGACGCTTCCTTGCGGACGGTATCGGTCGTCATGATCGCTTCCGCCGCGGCGCCTGCCGCCTCCCTGGATCCGGACAGCATGCCGCTCATGGTGCGGATGCCTTCGCAGATCTTCTCAATCGGAAGCTGCGCGCCGATCACACCGGTCGAAGCCAGAAGAACCTGCTGCGCTTCCAGCCCGAGTGCCTGCGCGGCAGCCTCTGCGCTCTGTGCGCAGTACGCATCTCCCTGCTCTCCCGTGCACGCATTGGCAACGCCGCTGTTCATGACGCAGGCCTGCGCTGTTTTGAGTCTGTGCACAATATCCGCATCCCATACGACCGGGGACGCCTTGACGAGATTGGATGTAAATGTCCCGGCCATGGAACATGGGACCTCGGACACGAGCATGGCCATATCCTTGCGCTCTTTCTTGATACCCGCACAGATCCCGATTGCCTGGAACCCTTTCGGGGAAGTTACCCCGCCGTCTGACAGCTTCATAATCCACTCCCGGCGCACTGCCCATTTCTTTCAATCCTGTAAAATGAGGAAGCGCCGTTGTCTCCTTTCCTGATTCATATTTTGAAATATGGAATGTTTTCTTCTTTCAAGAACGTCCCGGCCCTCTTGCCGCGCCGGGTGCGTCAGCACCCTCTTCCATAGGGTGCGGCTTAGATACGCCGGAGGCTTTACGGGAACAGCGGTACGAGTTCAAGTCCCGTGTTTTCTTTCAGTCCGAAGAGAATGTTCATATTCTGGACGGCCTGTCCCGCAGCGCCTTTGACCAGGTTATCCAGGGCGCCGCATGCAACAAGGCGGTGGGTCCTGGGATCCACGGTCCATCCGATATCCAGGAAATTGGACCCTTCGACCCATCTGGTCTCCGGGAAATTCCCTTCCCCGAGAAGACGGATAAAGTATTCATCCTGATACCGTCTGCGGTACGCATCCTCCACCTGGGAAGCGCTCACGCCCTCTTTCAGGGCTGCGTAGCACGTCGAGAGGATGCCTCTGTTCATCGGGACCAGGTGCGGCGTGAAATTGATCAGGACGCTCTGTCCGTTCTCATAGTCCATCCCGGCCGCGTAGCTCAGCTGCTCCTCGATCTCCGGGGTATGTCTGTGAGAAGTCACGCCGTACGGCTTGACGCTCTCATTGACTTCGCAGTACAGGTTCTGCACCTTTGCCCCTCTGCCGGCGCCCGATACACCCGACTTGGCGTCCACGATGATCGAGGACAGGTCAACCAGGCCCTCCTCCACCAGCGGATACAGCGTCAGGATCGAAGCCGTCGTAAAACATCCCGGGTTGGCAATGAGTCTCGCATTCTTAATGCTGTCCCGGTTGATCTCGCACAGGCCGTAGACCGCTTCCTGAATAAACTGCGGCGCCTCATGGGTTCTCTTATACCACTGCTCATACACGTCCGGTCTCTTGATTCTGAAATCCGCGCTCAGGTCAATGATCTTTGTATGTTTCAGGATCTCATCATTTACAAGGGATGCGCACAGGCCCTGCGGCGTCGCCGTAAAGATCACATCCGCCCTCTTTGCAAGTTCATCCATATCCTCGCTCAGGCATCTGTCATCCACCAGCTCGAACATATTGCGGTAGACGTCCGCGTAAGGCTGGTCTGCATAGCTTCTGGAACCGTACCAGACAACCTCCGCCTCCGGGTGCTGAAGAAGCAGGCGTACGATCTCCGCGCCTGCATACCCTGTGGATCCGATGATTCCGGCCTTTATCATATTCTGTACTCCTTCGATAATCCGACCTTCTCTGCCTTGACCATCCTACAACAGAAGTCCTGCAAAGTAAAGTGTTTTTATTTAAATAATATTCATTTTCAGTGGATATTATGCATTTATGCATTATTCATGCTAATATTCATTATTTTCTACTTGAATATTTATTACTGCAGCGTTATAGTAACGTCCAGTAAACGTTAATCAAAAACGGAGGTTTGAATGATGGCTAAAGAAAAGGTAATCCTTGCTTATTCCGGAGGTCTTGATACGACTGCCATGATCCCGTGGCTGAAAGAGAACTTCGATTACGATGTAATCTGCGTCTGCGTGGACTGCGGCCAGGAAGAAGAACTGGACGGTCTGGAAGAAAGAGCGCTCTCTTCGGGCGCCAGCAAGCTCTATATCGAAGATATCGTCGATGAGTTCTGCGAAGATTTCGTGATGCCCTGCGTACAGGCAGGCGCTGTATATGAGCATGCGTATCTGCTGGGCACCTCCATGGCGCGTCCTGCAATCGCCAAAAAGCTCGTTGAGATCGCCCGCAAGGAAGAGGCGGTTGCGATCTGCCACGGCGCCACCGGAAAAGGCAACGACCAGATCCGCTTTGAGCTGGGCATCAAGGCCCTGGCCCCGGATCTCAAAGTGATCGCCCCCTGGCGCATGACCGACGTCTGGACGCTGGAGAGCCGTGAGGACGAGATTGAGTACTGCAAGAGCCACGGCATCAATCTTCCGTTCTCCATGGGCAAGGGATATTCCCGCGACAGGAACCTGTGGCACATCAGCCATGAGGGTCTGGAGCTTGAGGATCCGTCCCTTGCGCCGAACTATGACAGTCTCCTGGTACTCTCCGTCACGCCCGAGAAAGCGCCCGATGTTCCGACCGAAGTGACCATGACGTTTGAGAAAGGCGTTCCGAAGTCCATCAACGGAAAAGAGATGAAGGTTGCCGATATCATCCGTACGCTGAACCATCTGGGCGGCGCGAACGGCATCGGCATCATCGATATTGTGGAGAACCGCGTGGTCGGCATGAAGAGCCGCGGCGTCTATGAGACTCCGGGCGGCACGATCCTCATGGCAGCCCATGACCAGCTCGAAGAGCTCTGCCTGGACCGTGAGACGATGGAGAACAAGAAGCGCCTTGCAAGCCAGCTGTCGCAGACGGTCTATGAAGGAAAATGGTTCACGCCTCTGCGCGAAGCCATCCAGGCGTTTGTCGAGTCCACGCAGCAGTTTGTGACCGGCGAAGTGAAGTTCAGGCTCTACAAGGGCAACATCATCCGCAACGGCACCACGAGCCCGTATTCTCTGTACAATGAGTCGCTGGCCTCCTTCACCACCGGAGACATGTATGACCACCACGATGCGGACGGTTTCATCACCCTGTTCGGACTTCCGCTCAAGGTCCGCGCCATGAAGCTGCAGGAAACCGCAAGAATCAACTTCAATGACAAGGTCATGGACATGGTGAATTCCATGCAGGAGAATACACACTCCAACTGATTGCCTGCTTTGCCATACATGTACATTACGCCCCGGCCAGGATGCGCCGGGGCGTTCGTATGAAAGAAACGTTCGTATGAAAAATCGCAGAATGGTAAGAAAAATGGTGAGACCCCAGGGAATAAACCCTGGGGTCTCACCATTCTCCGGGCCCTCTTCCGGGACCCCTCATAAGCGCTTCTGTCAGTCTTCTGTCAGAGACGAGATATAATCGTCAAGCGCAGAGCTGTCAAGCGTGTACTCCTTTGCCTGTACAGGCTCCTCTTCCGAAGGAACGACGGATACCTGATAGATACTGATGCCAATCCACGCAACGATCACGACGCCGACGATCGCGAGGGCTGCCTGTGTGAGGCGCCGCTGCATCTTCTCCTTCGCCATGATCTTCTTGCGGTTTTTCTTCTCTTCCTTATACTTGTCAACCTTTGCCTGACTCATGATTCATGCTCCTTTATACCGGGTGCTCCGCACCCTCTGTTTTCCCCTGCGGCGCCTGTCCGAACGCTGACGCTCACATGAAAACAAGTATACTCATTTTTCCGGATAAATTCAAGCAAAACTCACGAAGATACCGGCCCTGCGCTGCAAATGAAGACCTTTCGGCCGCACAAATTACAGAACGACGATAATCCCGCCGTCGCCCGAATACATGGACGTACATCCGCGTCCGTTTTCCAGAATGTAATTCTTCGCCGGGATCCGCTCTTTCAGCGCTTCCAGGACCATCCTGCCCCGTTCCGGATTGTTGACATGCGAGACGGCGATCTCCTTGTCCTGCGTGTGGTCGGATGACTCAGCCGCCATCTCGACCATCTTCACAAGGGCTTTGTTGATCCCCCTTGCCTGTCCCGCCTGCTGGATCTGGCCGTCCTCAGTCGAGGAGCAGATCGGCTTGATCTTCAGGGCAGACGCAACGATCGCCTGGAAATTGGACAGACGGCCGTTCTTGCGCAGCGTATCGAGGGATTCAAGGACAAACCACGTAACCTGGCCCGAAATATAGTCCTCCACCCTGCTGACGACGTCTTCAAAGGAAAGCCCCTGCTCTTCCAGTTCTGCGATCCTGCGTCCGATCAGGGTCTCCCCGATGGATGCGGACTTGGAATCAAACACATAGATCTTCTTGTCCGGATGATCCTCCAGCACCATGCCCCGCGCGGTCATAGCGCTGTTATAGGAACCGGAAAGGGCCGCCGACAATGTCACTGCATAGATATGGTCATAGTCTTCCTCAAAACACTTCTGATAAAACTCCGGAGACGGACATGCACTCTTGGGGCAGTTCGGACTCTCCTTCACGCGTCTGAGAAACTCCTGCTGGTCAAATGTATCGTCATCCACAAAATGATACTGATCCACATCCATAGACAGGGGCGCTGAAGTAAAATGGCCGGACGCCTTCATATCCTCTGTCAGCTCTCCGCAGCTGTCAATTATCACCTTATAACTCATTATGCACCTTCAGTTTTTATATATGGAACTTATCACATAGTTTTAAATACTACATTAGTATACCATACGCATGCACTCTTGAAAAGACCTGAAAAGCAATTTATACTCGTCTTCATACCGACCCTGTCCACGAACCACCCTGGAGATTGCGCGCATGCAAGCCGTTAAGATCACTGATACCAGAGAATTCATGAAACAGCTCCTGGCAGGAGATGTGTTTGACACGTTCCTGTTCTCAGAAGCTGCGCTCACGACGTTTACAACCTTTACGATCGACGGATCCTGGCATCCGGACTACTACCAGTCCGAAGAGGACCCTGAGAATGCAGGGGCGGATCCTGTTCCGGAAACACTCACCTGGAAGCTGATGCGTCCGGTCCTCTTTGACATCATCAAGGGGCGCCATACGCCCATCTCCTTCAGGATCGTCCTTCGTCTTGCAGACTATAACGTCAACAGCCTGCTCCGGTCAGACGCTCCTATGGTCGATCCATCCTCCGTGGCAGGCCTCTTTCTGAACATTTCCTACCAGGGCGATGAGGTGACCTGCACCACCGGCACTTCGCTGAAGATCTTTACGATGGACAAAACGCTCGACCACGTCTGGGATGACATGGTCCTTCGTTTCTTCAGATCCAGACAGATCGGCTATGAGACGCTTTAGCGAAGTCCTGCTCCCTTCAGGCGCCTCACAGCAACTCGTATCTCTGCCAGTATAAAAGGCAGCCCCCCGCAGGGCTGCCTTTCTTAATCTTATCTGGCAAGCAGCAGCATGATCTCGTTGGACCGGCTGATGAACGCCTGCATTGCTTCCGGCTTGAGCGGAGCATTGGCCATCGCCGCGAGGTCATAGAGCTGTTTCGCGAACAGCTGTGCATTTTCCGATTCCTGATTTCCAAGCAGGTACTTCACCAGGGCGTGGTTTGCGTTCAGCGTCAGTGTCTGATCCGGCGCGAACATATCCATATCCATGCCGTATCCGCCTGCGCTGTACATGCGCATCATATCCTGCATGCGCCGGCCTTCCTCCTGGATCGTCAGCACGGAAGCGACATTCTCATCCTTCAGATACTCCACCTGCACCTTGACCTTGTCGTTATTGAGTGCTTTCTTGAAGAGTTCGTCCAGGATCTTTGTCTCCTCGGCTTTCTTCTCCTCATCCGCCTCTTCAGACTTCATCGCGGAAGTCACGTCTGCATCGATCCGCTCGAACTTCAGGTCTTCGCGAAGCTGTTCTACATGCTGGATATACGGAGAGTCAATGTTGTGCGTCAGGATGACGGCGTCCATACCCATCTCGCGGAACATCCGGATGTACTGGCCCTGCTGTGCCTCATCCGTGACATAATAGATCGTCGCCTTCTTCTCTTCCGCATCCTCCCTGGCATCTTCGCCGGATGCTTCGCCCGCATCCTCGGAGGCTTTCAGGTCTTCCGGATTCTCCTCGATATCAATCTCTTCACCCGCGGACGCCTCATTTTCGGAAGCTTCCTCCTCCGTATCTGTCACGGCGCCGATCTTCTCCAGATATTCCTGCAGGGTGAGATACTTGCCGTCCAGATCCTTGTAGAGCATATAGTCGCTCAGGCGTTCGTTGAACTTGTCGTCCTTCAGGCAGCCGTACTTCAGGAACGGACTGATGTCGTCCCAGTATTTCTCATAATTCTCGCGGTCTGTCTTGCACATGCCGGAGAGCTTGTCGGAGACCTTCTTTGAAATATAATCCCGGATCTTTTTGACAAAGCCGTCATTCTGCAGTGCGGACCTGGACACGTTCAGCGGGAAATCCGGGCAGTCGATGACGCCCTTGAGCAGCATCATGTATTCCGGAACGACTTCCTTGATGTTATCCGCGATGAATACCTGGTTGTTGTAGAGCTTGATGGTTCCCTCGATGCTGTCGTACTCCGTATTGATCTTCGGGAAATACAGGATGCCCTTGAGGTTGAACGGATAATCCGCATTCAGATGGATCCAGAACAGCGGCTCGCGGTAATCATTGAATACCTTGCGGTAGAAGTCCTTGTACTCTTCGTCTGTACAGTCGTTCGGATGCTTCGCCCACAGCGGCTGTGTGTCTGAGATGCTGACCGGTCTCTTGTTGATCTTGACCATCTCGCGCGCGGGTGAGATCTCTATGGTCTGCTTCTCCCCGTTTTCGTCCTCCGTCTCCTCCGTCTGGGCGTCCTCGTGGATGTGCTCGACCACAACGTCCGTATCCTTCAGCTCGCTCTCCTCGATGGTCTCATACTGCTGCTCCGCACCTTCCTTCTCCAGGAAGATCTCGACAGGCATGAAACTGCAGTAGCGCTGCAAAACCTCACGCATCCTGTATTCATTGGCAAACTCAAGACAATCCTCGTTCAGATGAAGTGTGACAGTCGTACCGACCTCTGTGCGCTGCCCGTCTTCCATCGTATAGGTTGAGGATCCGTCGCATTCCCAGTGAACCGGCTCTGCGCCTTCCTTATAGCTGAGCGTATCGATCTCAACGTTTTCGGATACCATGAATACAGAATAGAATCCAAGTCCGAAATGTCCGATGATATCGTCCTTGTTCGCCTTGTCCTTGTACTTCTCAAAGAAATCGGTTGCTCCGGAAAATGCGATCTGGGTGATGTATTCCTCAACCTCATCCGCAGTCATGCCAAGACCGGTGTCGCTGAATGAAACCGTCTTCTTCTCCGGATCCACAACCACATGGATCGAATCCTTGAAATCATCCGGATACTGATACTCTCCCATGATCTCCAGCTTGTGGAGCTTGGAAATCGCGTCGCATCCATTCGATACAACTTCCCTGACAAAGATGTCATGATCCGAATAAAGCCATTTCTTGATGATCGGCAGCATATTCTCGCTGTTGATCGAGATGTTCCCCTGTTTTGCAGTCATATTCCGTATCACTCCTTTAATAACGATGTACAAATGGATGGCAGTCTGTGTGATTTCAGCCATCCCTCCGGGCTGTGCACGCTGTCAGCCCATATCCAAAAAAGATGATACGTCCATTTAAGGGAAATGTCAATAGCACTCAACGAAAGCGAGTGCTAATATAATTATATCTTTTCTTCCCACACAAAAACTCCCTTTATAAAGGACAGTGATTGTACGATTCACCATCTCTCATAAAGGGAGTCTGTTATTTCAATGCTTCTTTGGCGCAGGCTCAGGCCTCCGCTCTTTCTTCCGGTTCTGCCGCAGCGGGAGCCTCTTCTGCAGGTGCTTCCTCTGCCGGCGCTTCCTCTGCAGGTGCCTCTTCCGCGGGAGCTTCTTCTGCAGGCGCTTCCTCAGCAGTTGCCTCTTCTGCAGGTGCTTCCTCGAATGATTCCTCTTCGAAAACTTCCTGGAATTCACCCTCTGCAGGCACTTCTTCATCCTTGCCGGAAACAGCGCCCTTCACATTGTCCGCCGCTTCTCCGACGGCCTCACGCGCCGCACTCATGGCCTTCTTCGCGCGATCCCTCGCCTCTTCATACAGCGTCTGTGCCTGGCCTTTTCCGGAACCCTCCGCCTGCCTGGCCTCCTTGGCAGCTGCAGCCTCCTCGGCCAGCTTTGCCTCTGCCTCTTCCATCTGTACTTTGGATTCCTCAATCCCCTTCTCAAGCTCTTCAACCTTTGAAACAGCAGCCTTGACTGCATCAAGAAGCGGCCGAAGACTCTCGTCAACCGTCTCCGGATCCATCTGTGCAACCTTCTTGCCCAGCTCAGCGTACGCCTTCGTCACTTCCTTCTGCGCATTCGAAACCTGAATCTTCAGATTGCCTGTCTCCGCAGCGTTCTTCGCGCGGCCTGCAACAGTCTTTCCGAATCTTCCGAGAGAATCGCCTAATTCATCCAAAAAAGCCATGTCTGTACCTCCATTCATTTCAATTCATGTCTTTTCGAATAACAACCTGCCGTTATTCTACCATGAAAGGAACCGTTATGGAATATTCCGCGCGATTCTTTTGTTACAGTTCTCATACCAGCCAACCCTGCTCAGAGTTTGTGGGCACACTGAAAACACGTTGCCTACCCTCGCTTTGCATCGGTTGCATTGCAGCCTCTCCCAGCTCCTATAGAAGCGTGGTCGC
>CAJOKX010000035.1 GCA_905235415.1 uncultured Lachnospiraceae bacterium | reverse complement strand
AGCCTACATGGACCATATCGATATTGTCATTCAGGCCCACGGCGGAAATGCTTCCGATAGGATCCGTTCCATGCTCTTTCAGGACAATCGCCCACTGATCATGCTGTAGCGCTGATCCATGAAAACAGCTGCCAGCCTCATGCCGGTTCCGGCATCCCTCCCCGGCAGGATATCAGCCTGGCGGACAAAGATCGTATTCTTCCCATCCGGCATCAGGAACTGTGCGTAATACCTGTTTTCATACAGAGGTTTCTGCATGATCCAGAACACACTGTCCGTTCCATACTGGCGCTGGTAATCCTGTGACCGGATCCTGACATCACTGATCACTTCCTGAAGCTGTTTTTCTTCAACTGATCTTGCCGTATCAGGATGTACTGTCATATCAGCCTTTTGTAAGGGGACTTCCTTCTTGGGAGATTCCTGTGAAGGCACGTCTTTCCCTGTAACGCGAACAGATTCCCTCACCGGCGCTTTTTTGATTTCTCCGGTTTCTTACCCGGTGTTGTGCGGTTTTTCCCGGGGCCTTCCATCCCGGGAGCTGACCGCACAGAATCCTTATTGCGCGATTGATTCACGGTTTCCTGTGCCGACTTATTCAGTGCGTTCATCTCTTTCGTATTCGTCCCGTCAGCTCGCTTTCCGGTCATCATGTAATCAGCTTCACTGATGGGACCGACACGAATATGCCGGTTCGGACCTGCTGTGTGATCAAGCAGCATTGCCTTCATCTTCACTGCGTCGGAGGACGCAATTGCGTATTGCGTCCTCGCATCACCTCCGCAAAGATCCGGCATCCTGGCAAACATGATTCCGTGTGCTTTCATTTCCCTTTCTACTGCGGCATGGTTTAGGACGGTTGATAATATACACCTGGCGCTGCAGCTGTTTGCTGTTCTCCCGGCTGGTCAACCCTCCCCGTTTCCTGATCAGTTCCCTGGACTTATCCTCCGTGATGAACTTGGATGACTGCACGGCATCAACCAGGAGCTTTATTTCAGCGAGTTCGAAATCCCTCTCCTCAACATAGTATCCCGGAGTGCTGCCGCGAAGCTGCTCAATCTTCAGCCCATACTCTCGCAGCTTGGTGATATCGCGATAAACCGTTTTCCTGCTGCAGACAATTTCATAATCCGTTTCCAATGCGGTACAGATCATATCCGCTGTCATGGTATGATCCCGGTCCGTCCGATCCAGGAGCAGGTCCACCAGATGCAGGATTGACAGCTTTTCATTTTCTGCCATGGTTACTCCCAGTCATTCTATGTAATAAGTCACTTCGCTACAGTTACTGCTCTTACAGATTATTCACTGGACTATTCATCCCGGCCCTGGCTTTTACGAGTCTCCTCCTTAACGGCATTCCGGTCATACTTCCTCTTATCCCGGAACACTGCAGGCCTTGGCATCGGTGTACGGTCTCTGGTCTGGTTTAAGATGTCCAGCTTTGCTTCCTTCTCTTTATCGTTATACTTGCCTTTTCCCATACCTCTGCCCCTGTGCCTGGTCCTATCATTTTCCAAAATACGCAGCTATTTCCTGCATCCTGATCATAACAATTCCTTTTGATTCATCCAATCCAGGAAGCAGCTTCCCCCGCGCTGTGCACCAGCTTCGCATCAACGGACACAGCTCCCTTCACATAAGGTTGCAGCTTCTCCGCTGTCTTCCCGATTCCGCTCCCACCGGACGTAGCGAAGGCATAGACTTTCTTTCCCGACCAGTTGTACCCTTTGCAAAAAGTGTTTACCACGTTTGGAGCGCAGCCATACCAGATTGGAAAGCCGACCGCCACCGTATCATATTTCTCGAATCCCTGTACCTTTCCGCTGACTGGCACATCTTTCTTACCGAACTTTTCCCTGTTACATCTGGACAGCGGATTCGTCCATTTGATATCTGCCGCAGAATAAGGTTTCTCCGGCTTGATCTCATAAAGGTCCGCACCGATGGAAACCGCCAGATCCTTCGCCACTTTCGCTGTTGTTCCCTCTGCGCTGAAATATACAACCAATGTTGCCATCTGTGTTCCTCCATTATCCTCTTCAAGGATCCGTTTCTTCAACCTGCCATAAGATATATTTTATCTTTATCAAAACATATGCCAGAAGTATGATTGGTTATCTGATTTAGAGCTGCCAATTTCTCCGTGAACACCCCTGTATCCGGATCCCCAACTTCCACCAACGCATGGACAGCGCTGTCCTCAATCCCTTTGGCGTTTTTCTTAAGCAGATCGCCTCCGCCCTGGAGCCATTCATCAACGGGGCCTTCCTTTACAAGAGGAATGCTGCCAATCAAACCGCCAATTGCCTTCCCAGCAGTTCCGATACCTTTTAACATATTTGCTTCAACAACGTTTCCGGCAATCTTCTCAATGTATGCGGAACATGCACCATAAATCTGTCGATAGCGCATCGAACGTTCTTCGATATCTTCTTTGATTTTCAGTATGTGGTCTTCTCTGAAGTCTCCAAGGAGCATCACCTCAATAAACGACGACATGGAAAACAGGTACAGGGACATCCGATAGTACTTAAACTTTCTCAGGAGAGACTTTACGGTCGCATCTACATTCGCCTTTGCCACAACAGGTGCTTTGACCTTGATATCCTGCAGTTCTTTCTGATAGGCTTGCAGGTTTTTCTCAGCCATTCTTTTTATATCCAAAGCCTGTTTATAATGCCCTGTAATAAACAGTTCCTTGTCCCAGTTGAACTTAAACTCCTTCAATGTACTGACCAGTATCCTGACATCTGCTTCAATCTGTGCTTCTTTCTCATTTTCAAGAAAAGAAAGGATTTGTTTTTGCGTTTCAGCGATACTGTCAATCTTCTTTTCAATCGTATACAGCGCTGCGGCGATCATGACTGTCGCAGGATCAATGGGCATTACTGTTGTAGATGTAGCATTCAGCGGTCCCGCTTCTGCTAATTTTGCGAACTTCGAACCACCATCCGCCTTTTTAAAGGCACCCCAGAAGTTCCCGTCCTTTGCCGCTTTTAACGTATCTCCGACAGATACATTTGCAAGCCGGTAAACCCCCTGCATATTAACACTTGTCGCCTGTGTTATTGTACGAAAGGAAGGAAGGAGCGATTCCCCTACAGTTCCCAGCGCTTCCAACTCCGCAATCGGAAGAGTGATCGTACCCGCCTGACTTGGATCCGAGTCCATATCCAGTATGATTTGTTCTGTGAGTGCCCCAATGCTCTCTGCTGTCTTTAAGGCCGTTTTGTCTGTCGGCAGTATTGCCGTATTCTCAGTGGTTTTCTGCGTATCAATCTTCTTAAATCTGTCAAACATTCCTATTCCCTCGCCCCCCTTCCTGGTCATAGTAGTCAAAGGCTGTCTGCTGATCCATCTATACGCCCTCAGATCTGTATTATTCTTCTGCTAACGTCTCCCAACTCATCCGATAAAGCCAAACTCCGCACACAGCCTCTCGTAGCGTGCCTGTTCATGCGGCTTCACTTCCTTTGTCGGATCCCCCAGTGAATGATGGATCACATCTGCATCTTTCAGGACCTCGTCCATCAGGCTATCAATCTCCCCTTTATTGTCATGATGCCAGATAGCGGAGCAGATAATGTCTGTCTCCTCTTCAGATGTCAGTCTGAGCTCATCCAGAACCTTTCTGGCATACTCCGCACCTTTATAAGCGTGATCCTCATAAGAACCATTCTTATAGGCATACAGATCATGAAGAAGACCGGCCATGGCAGCCAGCTCGGCATTCTCATCTCTCTTCTTCGCGATCATCACCGCAGCCAGAGAAACTCCGTGCAAATGTGCAATCGCTGCAGCACGCTTCTGATTATCATCCATCCCTTTCAGGACCTTATGGACATACTTCTGAAGATCTTTCACTCTGCTCATCTTAGACTGCTCCCTTCACCTGATCATATCACTGCAGTTCCTGCCGCCATTCCTCGATGCTCGGTTCCAATCGCACAATCCTGAATGCTGCTACAGGAGTCCGTCTCTCAGCATCCGGTTAATCCTGTCCAGTTCGGGACCTGCGGCTATTTTGCTCACAGTCACCATGTTTAGAGCGTCTGTGTATACCTGCAGTGTCTTATCATCAAACAGCGCCCATTCAACCAGATCCAGTGCTCCGGGATTGGCGTCAACGAACTCGTTGACGGTATTAACAGCAATTTCTGCTGCCTGCTTTACCGGAAAGCTGTAGACACCTGTTGAGATGGATGGAAATGCGATCCTTCTGATACCATTCTCTACTGCCAACTTAAGTGAATTACGATAACAATCAGCCAGTAGATTTGCCTCGTTATGGCTGCCGCCGTTCCAGACCGGGCCAACAGTATGAATAACATATTTACACGGCAATTTATAGGCACCGGTAATCTTCGCTTCTCCGGTTTCACAACCGTCCAGCCCCCGGCATTCTTCCAGCAGCTTGCTTCCAGCAGCCCTGTGTATCGCTCCGTCCACACCACCGCCGCCAAGCAGACTCTTATTGGCAGCGTTGACAATTGCATCAACATCGGAAAGTTTGGTGATATCAGCCCTGATCATTTGGATCTGCGTCGGTCTCGTTTTAGGCTTGTCTTCTGTTGCCTGTCCACCCCCAAACTCCTCGCGCAGTTCCATCAGGATCTTCCCGAGCAGATTCTTCCCCGGCCACCCGGAAGGATCAGTCCTCTCTGCTGTCTTTGCATCCATGCCAATCCCCCAGATCATATCCGCTGTCATGGTATGATCCCGGTCCTTCCGATCCAGGAGCAGGTCCACCAGATGCAGGATCGTCAGCTTTTCAATCTTTTCAGATCCTTGGCATATTTGACAACATCAAAGTCTTTTCCATTCTTCATGATTTCGTAGATGTATATGGCCACAACAGATCCGATCATCTCTTTTGCCCTTTTCTCTGTATACCCTCCAGCTTTCAGTCTCTCCATGGTCTCTCTGGTAATAGGCGGGTCATTATCATTGATCTGATTATCCACCACCTCTAGTATCAATGCTTTCAGGCGCGGATTATATCCTAATTCCATCTTCGGTTCCCTCCTTACCATTGTTTCCAACTCTCCATTCAGCCATTATATCTGCGATTACCACCAAGGCCGCTTCAGCTGCATCAGTACATCCGGCATGGATCCTACTACCGTCACCAGATCCTGATATCCCTTAGCACGACATTTGATGACAGAATATCTGTTTTTCGCATTCTGATAAGTGATGTGCTCAACCACACATCGCAGGTGTTCCATGATACTCTGTCACCTCCTCCCCGGTATAATCGGTGGGTTTGAAAATCAAACCTGTGTGAGTTCATATACCTCGTTGTTTATACTTTCTGTATATCCTGTTATAGGCAATGACAAGAAGCGGAATACCTCCCAGGCATCCGACCGTAAGAACAATCCCGGCTGCCGAGACATTCCAAACACCCGTTATCGTACTGATCCAAAAAACTGCAGAATAGCAGATCCACATGATCCCATTTTCCCGGTTATAAGCCTTCACATTGGTGATTTCCTCTTCCCGGACGGATGATCCGGACCAGAACCACATAGGTTTCCTGCGTCTCCAGGCATAGACTCCAATACCAGTGAACAGAAGACTGCATGGTATTGTAATTACAAGCCATATAACCTTCTCCATACTGACACCTCTACAGCTTCTTCAAATATCTGGCCGGCACTTCCTTTGTCAGCCAGACATGATTGGCCGATTTGAAGAAATGATATCCATCCGCTGCCATCTGCCGACAGTTAATTTCATAAATGACCGGCCGGCCGTGCCGACTGCCCACTTTCTTTGCTGTTTCCTTATCGGAAGAAAGATGCACATAGAGCCGGCTCTTCGGAATCAGTCCCTGTGCATCTATCGAAACAACGTATTTTTCACCTGTCCCATGCCAGAGGATATCCGGCGGCATTTTCTCCTCCAGCTCCACATCCACAGGGATAGAATGTCCCTGGTTTGCACGGATCAGGGTATGATCCTCGTTGAAGGAGTATCGCTGCTTCTCATCAGTACGGACGATTTCTTCCAGGAGCTCCATATCCAACATATAGCCGCCTGATTGATTGATACCGTCAATCAGCTCCCGGGCATCCGCCCAGCCATGCTCATCGAGGGTGATCCCGATCGTTTCCGGTTTATGGCGCAGGATCAGCGAAATGAACTTGCTTGTATTCTTATTTCTATCGGATCTCCCGCTCCTCATCTATGATCTCCGCCTCCGTATTCTCCTCCACAAAGAGGGAGATGTCATCCATCAGACTGTCGGCAAAAGCATTATGCGGCACGATTGTCGCCACACCAATCACAATGATCTGATGCGTGTCCTGCTCATCCACCTCTGCTGCCGAAACATGGTATTTGTTCTGCAGCTTGGCGATAACGCTTTTCACTATCATTCTCTTTTCTTTCAGGCTATGGACCCATTCGGCCCGCAGTCTGAAGGTCATTACGGCTATTCTCATCTCTTTTTTATGGGGAAGCTTACTCTTCCTCTTCCAGTGAATCTGTCATGATATCAATGGCATCGTCCAGTGCATCCAGCGCTTCATCCAGAGAATCTACTTCCCTGTCATCAAAGTCCATGGCTTCAGTCACTTCCGCCAGACGGTTTTTTGCTGACTCTACCTGATCTATGATCTCCTGCAGTTCCTTTTTATAATCCATTTTCGGCTTCTTCTTATCCGGTGTCCGCATCATCGCGGCACATTGGTGCCTGTCACCATTAAGCAAATATTATTGAGGTAATAATACTGTAACGGTGACAGGCAATGTGCTTGATAATAAACTGAAGAACCTGCATACGTCTCTGTCGAAGGTCGCTATCGAAGCAACTCCCATGTTGAATTCTTCTTTGCCCCAACACGTCTGATGTAACCTTTCTCCGTTAATGAAACAAGTGCCCTCTGCACCGTTCTTACTGTTTTGGAAACCTTTTCCGCTATATCCTCGCGGGAACTCACGGGATTTTGTTTTAAAACTGCCAGAACAGCCTGTTCAGTTATATTCAGCGCATTTCCATAAGTGACATCATAAGTGACATTTACGATGTCACTTATGAGCTGCGGCCGGTAAAAGATGAGTTTAAAGCCATTATCTCCTCTTTCGTATGAGTACTTAATGCCTGCGTCCTTACACAGACTGTCAATCCTCTTGAATCCACTGCCAAATTGCTCTATCGACTTACTTAAAAACAGAATCTTCGCTATACTCGGATTTCTGATTTCGGACTCCAGATTGTACTTCACATACTCTTCTGGTTTATGATTGCTTGCATAGTCCCCAGGGCTATAGATTGTCACCATACTGGGATGAATACATATTTCATGACTTGTCCGTCCGTTATAAATCGAATGCGCGAAGCTGTTTGCAAGCGCCTCACGGATAACTGCTACTGGAATCTCCGGAACTTCTTCACGTTCCAGTCCGGCAATCTCTGTCCTCCACCGAATATTTCTCAGAATATAATCTTCTGCCGTCTTTAACAGGTTGAAGATATTGTCCTCATAAAGCTTCATGTCGAGAAATGTCAGTTTTTCATCGGTTGCAAATATTCCAACCTTAAGCGCAACAGGATGTGTATTGCCAAATAAAAGCTCCCCTGCATTAGTCAAGTGTTCGCCCTTGACAAGACCGAAACGGCTGAGAATAATTGGACTCGTATACCTTCCGTCCGGTAATCTTCCAGCGGAAATAGCTTTTTGCCAAAATGCTTTGATTGCGCTCCTGTCGATCTGTTTAGAGGTCGCCTCAGACAATTCTTTCTCCCATTTTCCCCGATGTTTATTAGCACCGAAAAATGTTCGCAATTCTTCTGGTGTTACTTCCCGGTCCTCGTCGGCAGTCCTCAGATAATATCTGCCCGCGGCAGAATATGGAGCACTTTCGCCACTGAACTCAACCTTAATCGTGTGCTTACTATCAAGCACTTCTTCTGAGATTGCCGGGTATATTTGGGGCTTAATACTTTCATATACCGCTCTTGAAACATCCCGTAAAGAAGATTCCGAAACGCCCTGTCCAGTTACATCTCCGTTAGGCTTAACTCCAAAATACAGTGTTCCGACGCCGTGCTTGTTTAATATGGCAGCGATCGACACCATCGCTTCTTTCATCTCGCCTGTTGTTTTCTTGAATTCAAGCGTCTCGGTCTCTTTCCCAAGGTTCATCTCAAGGCACCCCCTTCTTAAACCTTCTTAAAAGTCCTTAAAAGTGACACCACCATAGCATAAGTGACTTAATTTGTCACTTATAAATTTCATTTATGCGGGTGTCTTCTTATCCAGAACCGAGCGAAGGATCTCTACCTTATGCAGAGCGCTCAGCAGCATGCCGTTGCTCTCCATGCCCATCATCGCTCTCGGAGGCAGGTTCGTGATCGCGATCAGCGTCTTTCCGATGAGCTGTTCCGGCTCGTAGAAGGCGTGAATACCGCTTAAGATCACGCGTTTCTCGTCAGTTCCGTCGTCCAGGACGAACTTCAGAAGCTTCTTGGACTTCGGTACGGCTTCGCACTCAAGGACCTTCACGGCACGGAAATCGGACTTTGAGAAGGTCTCAAAATCGACGGAATCCTTATAGAGCGGCTCAATCTCCACCTTGCTGAAATCGATGGGCTCAGTAGGTGCGGCGAAGGGGTCTGCGGGTGCCGCAGCTGTCTCTTCGGAGGCCTGCGATGAAGGGGCTGTCGCACTAAGTAATTAGTGCGGCAGTCCTTTTGCATGGATGAAATCCGGCCGGACGGCCGGATTTCTCTTATAAAACAAAAGGGGCTGTCGCATTAGATAATGCGACAGCCCCTTTTCGTATTCATCACGGTCATTTTTCAGATTTTCTTTCGGATTTGTTCTGACTGGTGTTCTGACTGTTACTACGCAACACCGTCAAGCCCTTGTAAATACTGCGTTTTACTCTTTAATTGATTTCATAGTCGGGAACAGCAGTACGTCCCGGATGGCTGCGCTGTCGGTGAGCAGCATGACCAGGCGGTCAATGCCGTATCCGATGCCGCCTGTCGGGGGCATGCCGATCTCCATGGCGTGCAGGAAGTCTTCATCCGTATGCTGGGCTTCCTCGTCTCCGGCTTCAGACAGCGCGTCCTGCGCCTTGAAGCGCTCTCTCTGGTCGATCGGGTCGTTCAGCTCGGAATACGCGTTGCACATCTCGCGTCCGTAGATGTAGAGCTCAAAACGCTCGACCAGAGACGGATCGTCCGGCTTCCTCTTCGTCAGCGGAGAGATCTCCACCGGGTGGTCGATGATGAAGGTCGGCTGGATCATCTTCTCTTCGCAATATGCATCGAAGAACAGGTTAATGATGTCGCCTCTCTTGTGGTGGTTCTCAAACTCGATCCCCTTCTCCTTCGCGACAGCCTTCGCCTCTTCATCGGTCCGGATCCCACTGAAATCAACTCCGGCATATTCCTTCACTGCGTCGATCATGGACAGGCGGCGGAACGGGCTCTCCATATCGATCTCGGTTCCCTGATAGGTGATCCGGGCGCTTCCGCAGACCTTGTTGGCAAGGTGGCGGAACATGGACTCCGTCAGCTCCATCATGCCGTTATAATCCGTATAGGCCTGGTACAGCTCCATCAGCGTAAACTCAGGATTGTGGCGGGTATCGACGCCTTCGTTGCGGAAGACTCTGCCGATCTCATAGACTCTCTCCATCCCACCGACGATCAGCCGCTTCAGGTACAGCTCCAGGGAAATGCGCAGCTTGACGTCTTCATCCAGCGCATTGTAATGTGTCTCGAACGGTCTGGCCGCGGCGCCGCCGGCGTTGCTAACCAGCATCGGCGTCTCCACCTCCATGAATCCTCTGTCGTCAAGGAATCTGCGGATCTCGCTGATGATCTGGGAGCGCTTCATGAATGTATCGCGCACTTCCTGGTTCATGATCAGGTCCAGATATCTCTGGCGGTAGCGGACGTCCGTATCCTGCAGGCCATGGAACTTCTCCGGAAGCGGGACCAGGTTCTTGGACAGCAGTGTGATCTCGCTTGCATGCACAGAGATCTCGCCCATCTTTGTGCGGAAGACAGTCCCCTTCACGCCGACGATATCTCCGATATCCATCTTCTTGAAAGCCTTGTAGGGTTCATCTCCGAGACTGTCCTTCGCCGCGTAGACCTGGATATTCCCGAAGCGGTCCTGCACGTTGCAGAAGGAGGCCTTGCCCATCACACGCTTGCTCATCATGCGGCCGGCGATCGAAACCTCGCTGCCTTCCATTTCCTCAAAATGCTCTTTGATCTCCGGAGCATGGTACTGCTGATCGTACGTCGTGATGACGAACGGATCCTTTCCTTCTGCCTGAAGCCCTGCAAGCTTCTCACGGCGGACCTTCATCAGCTGATTCATGTCCTGCTGCGGTGCATTCTGTCTGTTTTCTGCCTTCTGCTGGTTCTGATTCTGATCTGCCATGGCTCTCCCTCTCTCTGATTCAGATAAAAAACGGGGCGCACTGAACCTTGCCTGTGCCGCCCCGCCGTCGTATCCTGTCTTTCCGTCCGTACTCCTCAGAATCCGGAATGCTCGACTTCGATGATCTCATATTCGATGGATCCGTCCAGAGACTCTACTGTCACGACATCTCCGGCATGATGATGCATGATTGCCTCACCGACCGGTGACTCGTTGGAAATCTTCCCCTTCCGGCTGTTCGCTTCGGAAGATCCGACGATGCTGAACTCCATCACGTCATCCGTTCCGACTTCTTTAATCTTTACGCGGCTTCCGATGCCGACCGTCCCGTCATCGGGATGAGTGTCCATCACCTCGGCGTTTTTGAGGATGTTCTCGATCTCTTCAATCCTGGCTTCGATGTCTCTCTGCTCATCCAGCGCTGCGTCATATTCCGCATTCTCGCTCAGGTCGCCCTGCGCTCTCGCTTCCTTAATCTTCTCTGCGATGTCTTTTCTGCTGTTGACCTTCAGACCATCCAGCTCTTCCTGAAGCTGATCATATCCTTCCTGCGTCAGGAGTATCTTATTATCCCCCATGTGTTATCCCTTCTTTCCCTTCTGAATGCAAGGGTTCATCTGTTTCAACACTGATTGAAAATTATAGATTATGCATCTAATAAAGTCAATAAATTTCTAAGGTCATCCATCGTCGCAAGGCTGTTGGACAGAGCGCGCAGTTTCGATGAATGCGGATACCCTGCCGTATACCACGCAACATGCTTGCGCATCTTGCGCATGCCCTGCACCTCCCCATCCTGCTCCACGACCATCTGCGCGTGGCGAAGGATCATTTTCTTCAATTCTTCCGCAGGCGGCTTTCCGAGTGCGTCCGGCCTGCCCGCCGGGCCTTTCGGCGGAATCTCTGCCCTCTCAGACTCGAATGCATGCCCGGCCATGCCGGAAGATGCGCTGCCCCCTGAAGATGCACTGCCTCCGGATAATGCACTGCCTCCGGATAATGCGCTGCCTCCGGATAATGCGCTGCCTCCGGATGCACCTCGCTGCGCCTCTCTCTCCGCCCGATCTTCCAGAATCCTCTGAAAGATCCAGGGGTTGCCTCTGGCGGCGCGCCCGATCATGACCGCGTCGCACCCGGTCTGTTCTTCCATGGCACGCGCGCTCTCAGGGCCGGTCACGTCACCGTTTCCGATCACAGGGATCCGGACCGCTTCCTTTACCTGGCGGATGATCTCCCAGTCCGCTTTCCCGGAATAATACTGCTCCCTGGTCCGGCCGTGCACGGTGATCGCCGCAGCGCCTGCGTCCTCGAGCCTCTTTGCCACTTCCACTGCGTTGACTTCTTCGTCATTGAACCCTTTGCGGATCTTGACCGTCACGGGTTTATGGACCTTCTTCACCGTCTCGCGGATGATCTGCGCGGCCAGCTGCGGGGAGCGCATCAGCGCGCTGCCTTCCCCGTTCTTTACAACCTTTGGAACGGGACAGCCCATGTTGAAGTCAAGGATATCAAACTCCCTCTCTTCGATCTGCTGCGCGATCATGGAGACAATCTCCGGATCGGACCCGAACAGCTGCAGGCTCACCGGCTGTTCCCGCCGATCCGTGCGCATCAGCTCATCCGTATTTTTATTCTTATATAAAATCGCCTTGGCCGACACCATCTCCATGACGGTCAGTCCGGCACCGCATTCCCTGCAGAGCAGACGAAATGGCAGGTCGCTTACGCCTGCCATGGGTGCCAGTATCAGATTGTTCGGCAGTTCAACATTGCCTATCTTCATCTCAGGCTGTCATTCCTCTCCGGTCTGTGTCATCCTCAGTCCCATACACGCCCTGTTTTACTCCAGCTGCCAGGGCTCCAGGTCGAGAGGCTCATGCAGAAACACGGCCCTGTAATACAGCTCCAGCCCGTGCAGCATGTCGCGCCTCTGCCGCTGGATCTCTTTCACCTCCAGCGCCGCGCCGATCTCGTCGTAGTTGTAATCCGAATCCTTCGCCTCGGTGCGGATCTGCAGGTTCCCCTCCTCATCGAACGCAAACAGGATGATTCCGCCGATGTCTTCCGTAAACAGCACGCAGATGATCTGCAGCTGCTCCTTCACCTCCTCGGGGATGTGGCTGAAGCTCTGGTTAAAATAAAACTTCTGTTCGTATTCACTGGCCGCGCAAAGAACGACCTCATTCTCATTTTTCGTTTCCATCAGAACCCTGCCTGATCCGGACTTATGTGTCTGGCTGCTGTCTCTGCACGCCCCGGATCTGTACGTACAAAGCTACACGTATCCGTAGATGCCCCGCACGGAGACCTCTCCCGACGCAACCTCCCGGATCTCACCGTCTGTCTCCACCAGCAGCTCTCCGAGGGCGTTGATTCCCTGCGAGACGCCGGTATACTCTCCCGCCGGATCCAGCACCCTGACGCTTCTGCCTGCATTCAGGCACAGCTCGTTGTAAGGATCCCGGATCTGCCGCAGGTCTCCGTCCGCCTCAAACCTCTCGCAGAGGCCCTCAAATTCATACATCACCTGCGCGATCAGCTGCGCCCTGTTCACTTCATGTCCAAGCTCCAGCTTCAGGCTGGTCGCGATGCGGCTGATCTCCTCCGGAAATGAAGTCAGGTTCGCGTTGATTCCGACGCCGATCACGATGTAGTGGACCTCTCCGACTTCAGCGCTCATCTCCGTCAGGATCCCGCACAGCTTCCTGCCGCCGATCACCACGTCGTTGGGCCATTTGATGCCGGCGTGCACATCATACAGCGCATTCACGGCCCTTACGACTGCAAGCCCCATGACCAGCGTGACCATGGAGATGCGCTCCGGCAGCAGTTTCGGGCGCAGCAGCAGGGAACATGCAATGGCTTCCCCGGGCGGGGTCACCCACGATCTTCCGCTCCGGCCCCGGCCCGCAGTCTGCTCATCGGCGATGACCAGGCTTCCGTCCGGCGCGCCTTCCTCGGCGATCTTTTTTGCGTACTGGTTGGTAGAGCCGATCTGGCTGAAATAGTGGATCTCCTTCCCCATCCTGTGAGTCCGCAGAAGGCTTCCCACCTCTTCCTTCGCGATCGTGTCCGGAACGCCGGTCAGCCGGTAGCCCCGGTTGGAAACGGCTTCGATCTCATACCCCTCGCTCTGCAGCGTGCGGATATTCTTCCAGACCGCAGTCCTCGATACGCCGAGCCGCTCACACAGCTCCTGCCCGGATACATAACTTTCAGTTTCGCGCAGCGCGCGAAGGATCTCATCTTTCATCGCACCACCAGGTAAATAAACATGCCCAGGCATACGAGCGCCAGCCCCAGCGCGCCCGCTGCGGCCGCCTTCAGGTGTGAGGATACGGCATGTATGCTCAGGCCCAGGTTCATGGCAGCTCCGAGCAGCAAATTGAAGACGAGCATGTCGCCTTCAACGTCGTAGACCAGCTGCAGAATGGTCAGGGCCATGATCACAATCGCAAGTCCGACGCATATGCCGTCCAATATGCGGATCGCACGCATCTTCCTGATTTCTTCTTCTGTCGGAGCTTCCCGGATTATCATAACGTCACATCCATGACTGCCTTGATCGTATGCATGCGGTTCTCCGCCTCATCAAATACGATCGACTGCGCAGACTCAAATACTTCATCCGTCACTTCCATCGCATCCAGACCGTACTTGTCATGGATCTGCTTTCCGATGGTGGTATGCAGGTCATGGAAGGACGGCAGGCAGTGCATAAACACAGCGTCCGGTCCGGCATTCTCCATGACTGCCCTATTGACCTGGTACGGAAGCAGCGCGCGGATGCGCTCAGACCAGACATGGTCCGGCTCACCCATGGAAACCCACACATCCGTGTAGATCACATCGGCGCCCTTCGTGCCCGCCTCAACATCCTCGGTCAGGGTGATGCTTCCGCCGGACTCCTTCGCCCAGGCCTCGCACTCCTTCACGAGCGCCTTGTCCGGGAAATAGATCCGGCTGGTGCATGCGGTGAAATGAAGTCCGAGCTTTGCGCAGGCAACCATCAGGGAATTGCCCATGTTATAGCGGGCGTCTCCCATATAGGTCAGCTTCCTTCCCTTCAGCTCTCCGAAATGTTCCCGGATCGTCAGCATATCCGCAAGCATCTGGGTCGGGTGATACTCATTGGTCAGGCCGTTCCACACCGGCACCCCTGCGCAGGCTCCCAGCTCCTCCACGATCTCCTGGCCGAATCCGCGGTACTCGATACCGTCATAGATACGCCCCAGCACACGCGCGGTGTCCGCGATGCTCTCCTTCTTGCCGATCTGGGATCCGGACGGATCCAGGTACGTGACGTGCATCCCGAGGTCATACGCAGCAACCTCAAAGGAGCAGCGCGTGCGCGTACTCGTCTTCTCAAAGATCAGCGCGATATTCTTTCCTTCATGGAAGCGGTGCGGCTGCCCCGCCTTCTTCATCTCCTTCAGCTGCGCTGAGCGGTCCAGCATGTAGGTGATCTCTTCCGGGGTGAAATCCTTCAGCGTCAGAAAATTGCGTCCTTTTAAATTCATGAAACTCCTTCTTTCTGCCCTGGCTTATCTGACAGGTCTTTCCTGTTTATTCCTTGTCCGGGCCGGTCTCATCTTCTGCAGCCGGCTCGATATTGCTGTCTGTAGCGATCTCCTTGATGGATTCCACAAGCCCTGCCATGTTCTGGATCTCGCTCGGGATGATGATCTTGGTCGCTCTGCCGTTTGCGACGGACGGCCATACCTCGAGCGTCTTGAGTGCCAGTACGGACTGGTCGGCGCCCGCTTCCTTGATCATGCGGATACCGTCTGCGGTCGCCTGCTGGGTTGTGCGGATCGCTTCCGCGCGGCCCTGCGCTTCACGGACCATCTTCTCTCTTGCCGCATCCGCACGCAGAATCGCAGCTTCCTTCTCAGCCTGCGCCTCCAGGACTGCGGATTCCTTTTTACCTTCGGCGCGCAGAACTGCCGACTTCTTCTCACCTTCTGCGGACAGAATCACAGCACGTCTCTCACGTTCCGCCTTCATCTGGCGTTCCATGGAGTTCTGGATGTCTTCCGGAAGGATAATGTTCTTGAGTTCGACACGCCCCACCTTGATGCCCCAGGGATCGGTTGCCTGGTCCAGTGTGGCGCGCATGCTGGTGTTGATGACCTCACGCGAGGTGAGCGTCTCATCCAGTTCCATGTCGCCGATGATATTTCTCAGGGTCGTTGCGGTCAGGTTGCCGATGGCCATGATCGGCTCCTCCACGCCGTATGTATACAGCTTCGGATCCGTGATCTGGAAGAACACGACCGTATCGATCTGCATCGTGACGTTATCCTTGGTGATCACCGGCTGCGGAGGGAAGTCCACAACCTGTTCCTTCAGCGTGACCTTCTTGGCGACTCTGTCGATAAAAGGCGCCTTGAAATGAATTCCGACGTCCCATGTCGCCTGATAGGCTCCGAAGCGCTCCACGACGATCGCCGTCGCCTGGGGGACGATCCGGATGCAGGACGCGATGATCCATATAATCAGAACTGCAAGTACTGCCAGTAAAATAGTTCCGCCCATCACACTCATAGTTTCCTCCCTTTCCCGCTCTCCTTCAGAGCGGATGCCTGATTATCCGCACACAATCCTTCAGGATCTGTGCCCTTTCCCTTCCGAATCATCCGCAGGTCTTACGATCAGCTTCACGCCGTCCACATCGATGATCCTGACAATGGTGTCCCTGGGAATCTTATCCTTGAACAGCTCTGTCTTGGCTGTCCAATACTGACCGTTCACCTGTACGGCGCCTTTCGCGTGAACGGTATCAACCTCTTCTGTCACAAGCGCTTCCTTGCCGATCAGCGCTTTGGCCCCGGAGACCATCCGGTCCTTCTGGTTCTGGGACAGGCGGCGCGCCATCGGTCTGAGCAGCAGCAGAAGCAGCACCGACGCCCCCAGGAAAACGCCTGTCTGGATCCACAGGTTGTCGGTGAAGCACGACGTGATAAATCCCGCGAGCGCCCCGACGACAAACCAGATCGAAACCAGGCTGACCGTTACCATCTCTACAATCACAAAGATCAGTATCATTGCCAGCCAGTACCATCCCTGATAGGTCATACTGCCATCCTCCTTCTATCTGACCCGGGAGTCCCTCCGGATCTCCCTGTGCAGTGCTATCATCTCATACTATCCGGGTAAAATCAATCACAGCCATGCGCTGACTGCCGGAGATACCCACCTGCACATGATCACAGCGACTGCGATCCCGAGCAGCGCGCCCACGATCACTTCGCTGAGCGTATGGCCCATCTTCTCATCGAGCACCTTGTCATACAGGGGCTCTCTTCCCGCTTCGATGTCCATCGCACGCATCCGGTTGAGGATCTTCGCCTGCTCTCCGGTTTCACGCCTGACCCCCATCGCGTCATACATGACGACCATGGACAGGAATAAGGCGATGGCAAATTCCGTGCTGGCGGCGGAATGCGTGAGCAGGCACCCGGTCGTCAGCCCCATCATCGTGGCGGAATGCGAGCTGGGCATGCCGCCCCCTCCCGCAAGCCTCTTGGTACTGAACCCATACCGGATGGATTCATAGATGATCTTCGAAACCTGCGCAGTCAGCCATGCGCCGCCCGCAGAAAGAAATACCGGATTCTGTAACAGCTGTACAAACGGATTCATTTCATTTCCTCCTGCCTGTTCCTGTCAAAGACGCCCGACTTGCCGCCTTCCTTATGCAGCAGGCGGATGTCTGAGATCTCCATGCTCCTGTCGATGGCCTTGCACATATCATAAACGGTCAAAAGCGCGCAGGAAACCCCTGTCAGCGCCTCCATCTCCACCCCGGTCTGCCCGGTGCAGCGGACTGTGCACAATGCCCGGATCGTGCAGGTCTTTGGTTCTTTCTCGAATTCAATGTTCACCCCGGAAAGCGGGATGTTGTGGCACAGCGGAATCAGGCCGGACGTCTTCTTGGCACCCATGATCCCGGCGATCCTCGCCGTCCCCAGCACATCGCCCTTCTTCACGTCTCCGGTTTCAATCCGCTCAAAGCACGCCGCCGACATCCGGATCCTTCCCTCAGCCAGGGCGCTCCGCTCTGTGCTCCCTTTGCCGGAAACGTCCACCATCCGCGCATTTCCTTTTTCATCAAAATGTGTAAACTCACTCATACGCCCAGCCGATCTCTTCTTTCATTTTCCGAACCCGCAGTTCGGATAGGTACATTCCCCGCACCCCAGGCACAGGCCGCCCTCTCCGAGCGCGGCGATCTCCTCCCTGCGGATGGGGTCGTCCGCCATGATGCGCGGAAGGAGCAGGTCAAAGATCGTGCGCTTCGCATACATCACGCATCCGGGAAGTCCGCAGATGACACGGGTCCCCTCCGGGAGAGCGTCCTGCGGGACACTGTCCTGCGGCGCCTGGCCGCTTCCTGCATCTGTCCCGCTCTTATCCCGGTTCAGATATGCCAGCAGGAACATCGCGCCGGGCAGGACGGGCGCGCCGTAGGTGACAATCTCCGCCCCTGTGTTCCGGATCGCAAGCGGCGTGCGGTCGTCCGGGTCAACGCTCATGCCTCCCGTACACAGAACGACATCGGCCCCCTGGTCCAGCAGGCGGAGGATCGCGCCGGTTGTCATCCGGTCATCGTCATCCGTCACTTCATGCCCGATCACTTCGGCGTCATATTCGGCCAGCTTGCGGATCAGGACGGGCGTAAATGAATCTTCGATCCTTCCTTTATATACTTCCGACCCTGTCGTGACAATTCCGACTTTTTTATGGCAGAACGGCTTTAGCTCCAGAATGCTCTTTCCTCCGGTCATTCCGGCGACCCGTTTCTGCACCTCTTCCATCTTCTCTTTTTCAATGACGAGCGGGATGATGCGCGTTCCCGCCAGCTTGTCCCCGCTCCTGACAGGCGTGTTGCCGTGGCGCGACGCGATCATCATCTGCGGCGTCGAATTGACGGCGAGCATCGCATCTGAGCGGACCTTCAAAAGTCCGGCGCACTCCGCCTTCAGCTCGATCTTCCCCTCGGAAGGGGCAGAGGCGCTCATGTGCTCTCCGATCGCAAGGTCGCACAGAATCTGCGCAGCCTCGTCCTCGTGCAGGATTCCTTCCGTCTTCTCCCACACATAGAGATTCTCCTTGCCGATGCTCAAAAGCACCGGTATATCTTCCTTCGTGACGACATGGCCTTTTTTGAAAGCGGCGCCCTTGAACGTCCCCGGTATGATCTGTGTGATGTCATGGCACAGCACATGGCCCACGGCGTCTTCTGTTCTGATCAGTTTCATGGTTTCTCCCCTTTCAGTCTGTCGCGCTTCCGCGCAGGATGCCGAGCCCGTGGTCCAGCGCTCCCAGGATAAATCCGAGGCTCTCTTCGACCGCCTTCGGGGATCCCGGAAGGTTCACGATCAGTGTCTTTTTGCGGATTACACTGACGCCGCGGCCGAGCATGGCTTTCTCGGTCACTGCCATTGATTTCATGCGGATCGCCTCCGCGATGCCCGGCGCGTTCCTCTCTGCAACGGCAAGGGTTGCCTCCGGCGTCCGGTCCCGCATGGAGAATCCGGTTCCTCCGCTGGTGACCACCAGGCTGACCTGCCTCTGGTCTGCCAGGCGCCTGAGCTCCTGCGTGATTCTCTCCGGCTCATCCGGGACAAGGATCGTCTCCAGGACCTCATAGCCTGCCTCTTCGAGCATCCGGACCGCGGCCGGTCCGCTCAGATCTTCCCGAAGTCCCGCGGCGCTTCTGTCGCTGACGGTGATGACTGCCGCGCTGAACGGGCGCCCGGGATCGGGCAGTGTCACACAGAGCCGATCACCAGGCCGGATGATTCCGCCCTTCAGGACCTTCGCGAAGATGCCTTCCGAGGGCATGATGCATTCGCCCATCCGCTCCCGGATCGCGCATCCGTGATGACACGCTTTGCCGATCTGCGTCACCTCGAGAAGGACCCCGGATCCGCTCTCCAGAATCGTCCCGACTTCGAGCGCTCCCAGGTCGATTCCTTCCACCACCAGATTCTCTCCGAAGTCGCCGTCCTTCACGCCGGCTCCGTTTTTGTTGAATGCCTCTACCTTTTCATAGGAAAGCAGGCTGACCTGTCTGTGCCACGTCCCCGCGTGCGCGTCTCCTTCGATTCCGTGCGCCTGCACAAAGACCGCTTCCGGTACGCTTTCCTTCCCGGTTCCCTTCTCACTGCTCACGCAGACAGCGCGGATCACTCCGCATGTGCGGCCGTCTCCTGCCGCATCCCTTGTCCCTGCACCTGTCTTCGAATCCAAGACCGTACTCCTTTCATCCTCCGATCGACGCCATCAGATGCCTCTCCGTAATCTCTCCCGGCTCGTCAAAACAATGCGCCGCCGGTTTATGCAAAATCGCAGCGCCTGCCGCTTCCCGGATCTTCCCGCATCTGTCTGCATCACTCAGCTTGGGATCTCTGACAATCTCTCTGAGGTCTGTCCCCTCATCATAGCACAGACACGTCTTCAGAAATCCCATGGAAGTCAGCCGGATCCGGTTGCAGCTGCCGCAGAACTTCCCGTGTATGGCGCTGATGAAGCCGGCGGATCCCTGATAGCCCGGGATCCTGTAGTACACGGCAGGACCCGGTCCGTGCAGCGAAAGATCCGGCTCCGTTCCCGGATGCACACGCATGATCTCTTCCAGCACTTTTCTGTTGTCGACCGGCCTGAACTGTTTTCCGTACCCGATCGGCATCATCTCTATAAAACGGACGTCCACAGGCTCATCCTTCGCAAAGGCAAGGAGATCTTCATTGTCCGTCCGCATGGTCACTGCATTGATCTTCGTCCGGATCCCGGCCTTCACGCATGCATGAACCGCATCGATCGCCTTCGATACGTCTCCTCCGCCGGTGATCTGCGCATACCGCTTCGGATCGGTCGTATCCAGGCTGATATTGACGCCGTCAATCCCGCTCTCCTTCAACCAGTCTATCCGCTCCGGCAGCAGGATTCCGTTTGTCGTCAGGGTCACTGTCTGAATCCCGTCAATCCCTCGGATCTGACGGATCAGGCCCCGGCAGCAGCTGCGCACCAGCGGCTCCCCGCCCGTGATTTTCACGTGGCAAATCCCCAGCTGGGCAAGCGCCCTGACAATCAGGGCGATCTCATCCTCCCTGAGGATCTCTTCTCTCGGAACCAGCCGCACGCCGTCCGGCATACAATAGACGCATCGCAGATTGCACCGGTCGGTCAGAGATATTCGGATGTAATTGATCTCTCTTCCGAATCCATCCTTCATGAATCTGTCTCCTGCCATTCTGTCTGCAGACGCCGCGCCAAATAGGAACCCTGAGATCATTATATCAGGTTGCTTCCAAGTACGCCATCTGCCAGCCTGCGGGTGCGCTTTCAGAACCAGCCTGCGGGCGCGCTTTCAGAACCAGCCTGCGGGCGCGCTTTCAGAACCAGGCTTCGGGCGCGCTTTCGACACCGACCTGCGGGCGCGCTTTCGACACCAGCCTGCGGGCGCACTTTCGACACCGGCCTGCGGACGCGCTTTCGACACCGGCCTGCGGGCGCGCTTTCGACACCGGCCTGCGGGCGCGCTTTCGGAATCACGGCTTGTACCATCTGTCAGCCTGTGCTATAATCCTCGCAATTGTTGCTTTAAAGCAGTAACGAGTTACAGTGTGAGCATCCGCTTCACACAGCAAAGGAGTTGAGTATGAATCTATCTGGTGTATCTTTATTCGGCATTA
>CAJOKX010000034.1 GCA_905235415.1 uncultured Lachnospiraceae bacterium | reverse complement strand
TTCTATAGGAGCTGGGAGTGGCTGCAATGCAACCGATGCAAAGCGCGGGTAGGCAACGTGTTTTCAGTGTGCCCACAAACTCTCAGCAGAGTTGGCTGGCCTGTGAACTGAAACGGAGAATGGGCGTTTTTGCCTTGCAATGACGGCAAGTTGTGTTACAATATCTCGCGTTGGCTGAGTAAATGTTATAGATATAAGAAAAGACAGGCCTCCGGGATCCGCTCCGGCGGATGCACACAGGAAGGCCGGAAGGAAAGCAGAAACACTATGAAGAGAGACGATATCCGTAATATCGCAATCATCGCGCATGTCGATCACGGCAAGACCACGCTGGTCGACTGCCTGCTGCGCCAGAGCGGCGTATTCCGCGAGAACCAGGAGGTCGCGGAGCGTGTCATGGACTCGGGCGATATCGAGCGGGAGCGCGGGATCACGATCCTGTCCAAGAATACTGCGGTCTCCTACAAGGGAACCAAGATCAACATCGTAGATACGCCCGGCCACGCGGACTTCGGCGGCGAGGTGGAGCGTGTCCTGAAGATGGTCAACGGCGTTGTCCTGGTCGTGGACGCATTTGAAGGTCCGATGCCGCAGACGCGCTTCGTTACCTCAAAGGCGCTCGCCCTGGATCTTCCGTTCATCGTCTGCGTCAATAAGATCGACCGCCCCGGCGCACGCCCGGACGAGGTCGTGGACGAAACGCTGGAGCTTCTGATGGATCTGGATGCGTCGGACGCGCAGCTGGACTGCCCGTTCATCTTCGCCTCCGCCAAGGACGGATACGCGGTCCGGCAGATCGGCGATTCTTCCTCCGATATGTCTCCTCTCTTTGAGACGATCCTTGACTATATACCGGCGCCCGAGGGCGATCCGGACGGCCCGCTCCAGATGCTGATCTCGACGATCGATTACAATGAATATGTCGGACGCATCGGAATCGGCAAGATCGACCGCGGCACCATCAAAGTCAACCAGGACGCTCTGCTGGTCAATCACCATGACGATTCGAAGAGCGAGAAGGTGCGCATCACCAAACTGTACGAATTCGACGGTCTGAAGAAAGAGGCGGTTCAGTCGGCTTCCATCGGATCGATCGTCGCCCTGTCCGGCATCGACGACCTCCACATCGGAGACACCGTCTGCGCGCCGGATATGCCGGATCCGATCCCGTTCCAGAAGATCGAGGAGCCGACGATCTCCATGAACTTCTGCGTCAATGACAGCCCGCTTGCAGGCCAGGAAGGCAAATATGTCACCTCACGGCATCTGCGCGACAGGCTGTACCGCGAACTGAACACCGACGTCTCCCTGCGCGTGGAAGACACCCAGGATACCGATACCTTCAAGGTTTCCGGCAGAGGAGAGCTGCATCTGTCCGTCCTGATCGAGACGATGCGCCGCGAAGGATATGAATTCGCCGTCTCCAAGGCAGAAGTCATTTACCGTACCGATGAGCGCGGCAGGAAGCTGGAGCCGGTGGAGACCGCCTATGTGGACGTCCCGGATGAATTCTCCGGAACCGTCATCCAGAAGCTGTCCCTGAGGAAAGGCGAGCTGCAGGGCATGGGCAAGACCTCTGACGGCCGCACCCGCCTGGAATTCTCGATCCCGTCCAGAGGCCTGATCGGCTTCCGCAATGACTTTATGACCGATACCAAGGGCACCGGCATCATCAATACGATCTTCGAGGGATACGCACCCTACAAGGGAGATCTGGCATACCGCCAGCAGGGCAGCCTGATCTCATTTGAAACCGGCGTCGCTGTCGCCTACGGCCTGTTCAACGCGCAGGACCGCGGCACACTCTTCGTGGAGCCGGGCGACAAAGTCTACTCCGGCATGGTCATCGGCCAGAGCGGCAAGAGCGAAGACATCGAGCTGAACGTCTGCAAGACGAAGCATCTGACCAACACCCGCTCTTCCGGAGCTGACGAAGCGCTGAAGCTGGTTCCGCCCAGAAAGCTCTCCCTCGAGCAGGCGATCGAATACATTGATACCGACGAGCTTCTTGAGATCACACCGGAATCCTTCCGGATCCGCAAGAAGATCCTGGATCCGCTGCTGCGCAAGAGATCCCAGTTCTCCAAGGCCCAGAAGGCAAAGTCCTGATCTTTCAGAGAAAAGAAAACCCGTCTGCACCGGCACATGCTGTCCGGGATGCAGACGGGTTTTTTTGATTGCTGATTGAATTAAAGGGCTCACCTCCGGCCCGGTCGTCACTGAGCGGTCGCTACCGGCGACCAGCGGTCTCGCCTCCGGCCCGGTCGTCGCTGAACGGTCGCCACCGGCGGCCAGCGGTCCCGACTCCGGCGGATTGCTTTCAGGCCTCCTCTGTGTCCGGATTCGAAGACGGGCAGAACGGCCTTGTCAGATATACCATCGTTCCGCTCTCCCTGGAGCGCAGCTGTTCATAGACCGTCTGCGCCGCCTTTCTATCCTCAAAGATCCCGAATACAGACGGGCCGCTTCCGCTCATCATGGAGGCGAGCGCGCCGCCTTCCTTCATTGTCTTTTTCAATGCAGTGATCTTCGGATAGGCTGTCTCTGTTACACTCTCCAGCACATTTCCGCAGCAGGAACACATCTTCTGCAGATCGCCCGCCCGGATCGCTTCCACCTGCGCGTCGATATCCGGATGCCGGGTCTGCGCATCCAGCTGAAGATGCGTGTAGACGTATTTGGTGGAAACGCGCACATCCGGTTTCGCCACGATAATGCTGCAGTCCGGAATGTCCGCAAGCGGAGTCAGCACATCGCCGATTCCTTCGGCAAGCGCCGTTCCGCGCAGGATGCAGTACGGGACGTCCGCCCCGATCTTCACGCCTCTTTCCCGCAGTTCTCCCATGGTCAGTCCCAGGCCAAAGAGCCGGTTCATCCCGACCAGCACAGCGGCCGCGTCTGAACTGCCGCCCGCAAGTCCGGCCGCAACCGGGATGTGCTTCTGAAGATCGATAAAGACGCCTTCCTCAATCCCGAATTCATCGATCAGCATCTGCGCCGCCTGCCAGGCATGATTGCTCCTGTCAGAGGGCAGATAGCCCAGGTTGGTCTTCAGGCGCACACCCTGCGCCTTTGTTGCGCTGAGCCGGATCCTGTCATACAGATGCACCGTCTGCATGACCATCCTGAGATCATGGTACCCATCCTCCCGGCGCCGCACGACATCCAGCCCGAGATTAATCTTCGCCATGGCTTTCAGATTGATCTGATTCATACTTCCTCCGCCCGTAAGTCCCGGGAATCCTCCCCGCCGGATCAGAAAGACCGAATCCGGTCTCCGGACTCATCGTTTTCCTTGATAATCTTCCGGATCTCCACCTGATAGGAATATCCGTCGTCCACTTTGACGGTGACGACGTCTCCCGCCTTTTTCCCCATCAGCGCTTTCCCGATCGGGGATTCAATAGAGATCTGTCCGTTTAACATATCGCCTCTCATCGATGTGACGATGCGAAGCGTCTCTTCCTGCTTCATGTCCATGTCATAGATGACGACGGTGTTGTTCATCCCGACCTCGTCCTCTTTCGAATCATCGGAAATGATCTCCGCCGTCTTCAGGACCCGCTCGAGATAACGGATGCGGCTCTCATTTTCATTGCGGAACTTCTTGGCCGCGTAATACTCAAAATTCTCGCTGCGGTCTCCCTGCGCCGCTGCCTCGGCAATATCCGAAGCCGCCTTCTTGCGCACGATGACCTTGCGGTGCTCGAGCTCTTCCTCGATCTTCTGTACATCTCCTCTGGTCAATTTCTGTCTCTGCATATCATTTACTCCGTTGCTTCTGCACGCTTTGTGTCATGTCCTGTCCGGCAGTCCGTGCCGTGTTCTGTCTTGCAGCCTGTGCCATGTTCTGTACGGCAGCCGTCTGTGCCTGCGCTCAGCGCTCTGCATCCAGGCAGTCTTCCACCTCATGCAGGTCAGCGATCACATAATCCAGGCTGTAAGACGCTCCTGCCTCTTTCCCGTCCGGATTGTACCAGCACGTCCGGATGCCCGCATTGATCCCGCCCTGCATGTCGCTGGTCAGCGAATCCCCGACGATCATAACCTGTGAGAGGTCCTCGGGATGGATCTGCGCAAACACCTTCTCAAAGAATCCGATATTCGGCTTCTCCACGCCCAGTGTCTCTGAGAGAAATACGCCGTCCATCCACGCATCCAGCCCGGATCTTTTCAGTTTCTTCGTCTGCGCCGCGACGGTCCCGTTGGATACGGCATACTGCCTGACCCGGCCATGCAGCGACCTGACGATGTCCAGGCTGTCATCCCGAAATACGATGGTGTCGCCCAGCCGGAGCTGGTATTGATCGTTGAACGCCTCCACAATCCCCGTATCCAGGCCGTATTCACTGAAAAACTGCTCAAAGCGCCCCTTCAGGACCTGATCCCTGGTGAGCTCATTTCTCTCCAGCCGTTTCCAGAATCCGACGTTGATCTCAGAATACCGCGCCAGCATGACGTCTGTGCATGTCCCAAGTCCAAACGCTTCAAACAGCGAAAGGATCGCGGCTCTCTCCGCAGCTGCAAAATCAAGCAGCGTCCCGTCTACATCCCATAAAACAGAAGTGATCATGTCCTCCTCCTGCGTATTGTATCACAACTTTGATGATCCCCTGTCTCTCACATCGATTCTTGACAGCAACCTTATAATAGGATGGAGAGTAAAAGGGCGCGCACTGCCTGCGCTGCCTCCTATCATACTATTGTCAGATACAGAAACGCAACATGGCGAGCCGAACAACCGGAGGAAACAGACCTATGAGACTTCGCAACATTCCCACTGCCCGTGAGGAACTGGCTGACAGTCCTTATGTAATCGATGAAGAGGCCATGGCCGGATACCGCGGCCGGTGGCAGGATGCTTTCAACGCACTGCGTCAAAAAGCGGATGCTTCTGAAAAGCACCCGCTTCATATCGAGATCGGAATGGGAAAAGGGCAGTTCCTGCTGGAGCTTGCCCGGCGCAATCCGGACATTGATTATATCGGAATCGAGAACTATTCCTCCGTCCTCGTCCATCCTGTGCGGAAGCTGAACGCGCTCCGGGAAGCGGGCTCAGCGCCCGCAAACCTCCTTCTTCTGCGCATGAATGCGGAATATCTGACCGATATCTTCGCACCGGGCGAAGCAGACCGTATCTACCTGAACTTCTCGGATCCGTGGCCGAAAGACCGCCACGCCAAGCGCAGGCTTCCCGGCGGCGTCTTCCTTGCAAGATACGCACAGGTTCTCTCTGAAGGCGCGCATGTCGAATTCAAGACCGACAACCGCAGCCTGTTTGATTTTGCGCTGGAGGAATCCGCCCGATCCGGGTGGATCCTGGATGCATGCACGTATGATCTGCACCACGATCCCCGGATGAATGAAGGCAACATTATGACCGAGTATGAGGAAAAGTTCTCCGCAATGGGCAATCCGATCTTCAAGCTGATCGAGCACCCGGGCCCATAACGCATCCTGCTTACTGGAAGATGTTGATGATTCCGATGACTGCACCGATCACCGCGCCGAGATTGATGACGGCCTGCAGCTCCTGCTACATCACAGACAGAACCAGCTCTTCCAGTTCGTCCATGTCCATCGCAATGATCTGAGCGGTCCGGAAACAATTATGGATCCGTATGCCATGATCAAACCTCCTGACCACAAAAAAGCTGCCCGGCCATCGTGGAGGGCAGCTTTCAGGGCATAAAAAAAGAAGCACCAACCCCGCGCCCATGACGCAGAACCAGTACTCCCTCCGTGCACCTCCAGGGGCTCGAACCCTGGACACCCTGATTAAGAGTCAGGTGCTCTTCCAGCTGAGCTAGAGGTGCTTATTCAAGATGAAGGTTTGTCCTTTCATTTCAAAGGACGGTGATAATTATATGCCACAGATCCGAAAAATGCAACCCCTATTTTTGTAGTATAATTGTCTGATATTTTCGCAAATTGTTCGACTCCTATATTCATTTCAATTCCGAACACATGGTCTGAGGTGACAGATCTGACAAAACGAGGTTTTCAGGGCCCCTTTGACGGGATCCGGAAGTCTCATTCCGTCCTTTCTGTCCACTTCGGTTTTCCACAATCGCCGAAACCCTTTTTCTGCGGAAAGTGGACTTATACACGGATTTATCCACATTATCCACCAAAATTGTCTGAAAATCCTGTCTCTGGGGCCTTCCGGTGAGAAGGAACAACTGTTTTGTTCATTCTGTAAAAAGTTTCAGAGATTTCAAAATATCAGCAATTGTTATTGACTTTTTTGTTGTTGGGCAATTAGTTGAGTTGTCAGACTATTTCCAAAGACGCTCCTCATCAATTGCACATACCCAGGTTTCATTTCCACATTTTGTATCCAAATGGCATATCCGGCACAAAACTAACGGGAGCGAATCCGAAGATCCGCTCCCTTCCTGTTAGCTATTCTGTTTTGGTCACGCCCGCTGCGCCTTAGAAGCAGCGCACTGCGCATACCGGACTTCTGTAGTCGTACGAACTGATCTTGATACCTGTCTCAGGGCTGCTGGCATGTACGACCTGTCCGCCGCCGATGTAGAGCGTTACATGTCCGATGCCGCCGCCGTTATCGTAGAACAGCAGGTCGCCGGGCTGCAGATCGCTCAGGGAAACCTGTGTGCCGCATCCGCTCTGGGCCGCCGCATTGTGCGGAAGACCAATTCCGAAGTGTGAGAAGACTGCCATGGTGAATCCGGAACAGTCAGCACCATTGGTCAGGCTGGCTCCGCCGTACACATACGGATTGCCGACAAACTGCGTCGCATATGCTGCGATCTCTGCACCGATTCCGGAAGCGGCCGGTGCCTGCACAGCTTCGTCTGCACTGCTGTCTACATCAACGTACTCGACTTCTTCGTCGTCTTCTTCTTCGCCATCGTCATATACTGCATATCCGTCGTCTTCTCCGTCATCCGCCGACTCAACGGATGCTGCGGAAGATGCGCCGGTATCAACCGATGCAACGCTCGCAACACTCTGGCCGGAACCAAGAGCCGCAAGGTATGCGTTGTAAGCAGCAATGGCTGCATTCGCTTTCTCAAGAGCGTCTGCTTCATCTACCGGGTGCAGAGCCGCTTCCTGCGCTGCCAGGTATGCCTGGTACAGTGCTTCGATCTCACTTGAGGAAGATCCGGACGATGCGCCGGTCTCAGCTGCAGCTCCGGTATCCTGCGCAGATACGCCGGCTCCGTTTGCTGCTGCGATGTATGCGTTGTAAGCTGCGACAGCTGCATCTGCCTTCGCTGAAGCATCTGCTTCATCTACCGGATGCATCGCTGCTTCCTGCGCTGCCAGATAGGCATCATACAGAGCCTGGATATCGTCAGACATCGAGGATACCATGCTTGCCTCAGCTTCAGCATACGCCTGTGCATAAGCTGCTGCCTCTGCCTCCTGCTGCGCAACGGCTGCAATATATTCAGCCTCTTCTCTCTCTGCCTGTTCCTGAACCGTCTCGCCGGTCGGATAGACCGTCTGTGTGCTGACATAATCAGCCTTGACGTATCCGTACACGCCATCCGGCGTCACGACCTTCACCCAGTCTCCAAGATCCTCGACAACTTCCAGATCGGTATCCGGGCCCGCCATGTCGACGACCTCAGAATCTTCGCTCGCGTCCGCTCTGACATTGAGCGACTCCGTGCCAACCTGCGCGTATGTATATCCCGCACTGCCGGCGAGCTCTTCCGCCTCGGCTCCGGTAGCGATCAGGTATCCGGCGACATATCCTTCCACATTGCCGGAACGGACCTTGTACCAGCCCTCCGCATCCACATCTTCGATGTAGACCGAATCAAGGTTGGTCAGGACTCCGACGACATCTGCTTCCGCATAACCTTCCGCGCGGACATTGATATAATCCTCTGCCTTCGCAAAACCGGTCGTATCGACCATGCTTCTGTCGAGCGGCGCTTCCGTCTCAGGTGCCTTCTCGGTTTCGGCAGTCTTTTCTTTGGTTTTCTTCGCAGCCTCAGTTTCCTTTACCTCAGCCTTCTTGGCTTCCGTCTCCTTCGGCTCTGCTTTCTTCTCTGTTTCCTTCGCGGCTTCTTCCTTCTTTACTCCGGAACCTACACCTGCAAGCGCCAGGTCAGTTGCGGCATATGCCGTACTCAGCGATCCGAGCGTCAGGCAGGCTGTCAGTGCAGCCGCTGTGCATCCAGCTAATCTCTTATTCATTATCAGTACCTCCGAATTGCTCCCGTTTGTTGCTAAATTGTTTTAAATATTACGTAAATATTACAATTCAACTGAGCACATGATAACAAATAGAAATATTTATGTCAACACTTAATTCTAATTTTGTAATTTTTTATGAAGAAATGAAATATTTGATGTGAGACAGAACACAACAAAGCAACCGTCCCCGCCAAGGCGGCGTGTTCTCCCCAGTAGGTATCACTGTATGAGATCAATAAGCCGTTCTTCCGCCCGGCAAAGACAAATCAGCCAGATCCCCAATTGACGGATCTGGCTGATCTTTTAATCTCTTCTCTTTACACCGCATCTGTACAGATGCTTCCGGCCAGCAATAAACTGCTTACCGAATCAATACTGTTTCCTCAGATCCAGTTCTACGACATCGGTTGCTTTCGTCTTTTTATTTTTAAGCTTGATTCGATATGTAACAACATAATCGTCTACAGCCAGCTTTTTAAGTTTGTACTTTTTTACAGTATAAACCGTTTTATAGGTTACAGGATCGTATTCTGCAACAGTTCTGACTACGGAAACAACCTTCCAGTTTTTCTTTAATTTCAGAGTAGCCTTTGCAGTCCCTTCCGCATGGGATGCGCTTGCAGTATTCCATCCCTTGTTGACTTTTACTTTTATCCCGTCGATCTTAAGTGATTTTACAGGATTATCATAAGGAACGACCTTTACCTTTACCTTCACTTTTTTCGTTTTATCCCCATTTTTCAGGACATACGATAAGGTAGCTGTTCCGGTTTTCTTCGTTAAAAACCAGCCATACCAGCCCGGCTGTGTTTCGATTACATTGGGATTACTCGAAACACATGAATCACATTGATAACCGGGATACTTTTCACCAAAATTGATTTCATGGTAAACGTGGTCACTAATGCCGGATTTCTGCTTGGGAATTACAACCTTCTTAGCATAATATACCGTTTTTGCGAATCCATCCGCCATGGCACCGGCGCTGAACAGAAACACGCATAATACAGTTGCCAGCATCATCTGCAAAAAACGCTTTTTCATGATCTTTGACATTATAATCGCTCCTCCCTTCACTTGTTGTTACAAGTATTTGTCATCATTATAACAAAGGGCGATTCTTTCCGCAATGATTACATCCTTTCTGATGGAATTATAACAGGAAGTAAAGTAAAAGAGCGGAAAACCGCTCTTACTCAATGTCTTTCTTTCAGATGATTGATGATATCACAGACAAGCTGAACATCCTTCTCTGTCAAACCAGCCACACTGACAGTTGCAGAACTATCAACTCCTAATAGATAATCTGTTGAAACATTAAAAATATGTGCCAATTCTACAATATATTGTGTTGAAGGAACCGAGATTCCTAATTCCCACGCATTCACACTTGAACGAGTAATCCCCAGTTGTTTAGCAAGAGCGCTTTGTGTTAAGTTCTGCTTTTCCCGTAATGATTTTATCTTCTCTGCGACCATATTTACACCCCTTGCAACAAGGGTAAGATAATCGCTAAGATATTACATTATCATTGTGATGTTTATAATTGACGCTCTTGTTTAAATAAATTATAATCATTGGAAAAGATGAGGGGAAGATATGCTCGTATTTGATGTGATAGGGGCTGTCGCGAATGCCGCAACCGCAATTGGTTTGGGATTCGCTGGTTTTACATATTTCAGAGACTCCAAAAGAAAAGCCAAGCAGGATACATTGGAGGCCTATTCAAGGCTTCAGCGGGAAACATTATCAGAAATCAATAAATGGCTTCCTTCTGAAATCAAGAAGGCAACAGAAGATAAAACTTCAGACGCCTATAAGGAATTAAGCGGTTATCTTGCGGAGATTGAGCGTTTCTGCTGCGGCATCAACGAGGGCATTTATGATTTCGACACTTTCTATCATCTGTCCCATGGATACTTTGATAGTGATAAAGGGTTACTGAAGCCGAGACTGATGCCTCTTCTGGAGGTAAAACTTGCAAACGCGCGAGACGATTATTTTGGAAATATTCACAGAGTGTGGGAAAGGATGGGTAAAAAATGAAAAAAGGACTATTGCTTGTTGGAATAATCGTTTCATCTGCGTTGTTTAGCAGTATATCCTCAGCAGCTCAACCTGACGAGAATGTATGGACGCTTAAACAAACTGTTGATGAATTCGGAGATGCGACAGGCGAAACTGTTTTCTCGTATAAGGTGGATGGCGATTTTAGTAATACCGCTACAAATAGCTCCTCGCTTAAAGTTGTATCCGCTTTTTATCCAGATGCATCTGCGTTTGGATTTAATCTGTTTGAATATGGGAATACACTTGCAACATATTATGACAGCTCACAGTTGACTTTCAAGTTCAAGATCAATGATGCCATATATGAATTTAAGATGGTCGGATCTGCGCCAAATGGAATGGTGTTTTTAAGTGATGATCTTCTTAAAAGAAACGATATCAATGCTGCGCTTAATGACTCAAGTGTTTCAGTTGAACAAAGATGGAAAAGCGCACAAGCATTAGAAAAAAGTGATATACCATTTGAAGAAAGTGGTGCGAAGCAACTCTTTCATTATTTGTATAATGGAAATGACTTAAAATGCATTATTTACATTGATAATTCCAAATATGATTTCTCAATCACAGCAAATGGTTTTAAGGAACTCTATGATGAATATGTATATAATACTGGTATTTCATTTTTTAACAATAATGATTATCAAAATGCTGCTTCGTGTTTTTCCTACCTTGGAGATTATAAGGATAGTATCAGCTATTACGAAAAATGTATCAAAACCATTCAGGATAATCTTCTTTCAACATTAGGGTTAAAGGAAATTGATATTGATATTCTCAAAAAAATGGTGGAAATATTTGGAGCCATTTATAATGGAGAAGAGTTGGATGAAGATCGTGTCCAATACGTTCATGATCATATAAATGACCTTCCAATGGTGAATGATGACACAGTATTTACCCATATCGATGGAGATGACAAACCAGCATTATTCCCTCCAATTAATGTATCTGGTCATGAGTTTTTTTCCTATCCAATTGACGCTTCATACGAGTATACTCGTATTTGTTATTCTATAGATGGATGGCACCATGATGAGCAAGAGTTTTATACATGCAAGACGACCTATAGAACTGTAAACGGAGAAACAGATAAGTATAATGATGGTTTAAACTGGGAAATTGAATCTTCTGATGGAAATCTACTATGGAAAACTTATCATTTCTATTATACATTAAAAAATGGAAGTAGCGGAGAGGCCGTTCAGCATTTACAACAAGCGCTTATTTCACAAGGGTTTCTATCTGGTTCCGCAGATGGGGTTTATGGTTCTGGCACCGCATCAGCTGTTGCCAGTTTTCAGCAAAGCAAAGGTTTAGAGGAAACTGGCATTGCGGATCAGGCTACACAAAAGGCATTGTTTAATGAGGATGGGGTTGTAGTTTACAAAGACAGGCTTTTTAAACTATACGATGGGTTTTATTTTGTAGAGCATGAGGAAGTTGAAACTGGAAGCATAGAATACAAATTATATGGATTTAAGAAAGTATTTGGGCATTTAGCTTCTTATGACGATGTTGTTGCAAATCTAGGGATAGTATTTGGATAACCCTTTTTCTTATTGCAATTTTGCGTGTCCTTCAATAGCCTTTTCAATCCGCTGTGGCTCCACACCGATATACCGCTGTGTAATCGCAGAACTGCTATGTTGTAAGAGCCTCTGGACAAGCGCGATATCATAGCCATTGTTTTTATATATCTCCGTCGCATACCACTTGCGGAAAGAGTGTGCGTCCGATGCCGTTGCGCAGGCAATAATTCTCAATATACAGGGGAACAGTGAAAGAACGCTGTTCCCCTGTTTTCTGTTCTGTAATCTCCAATCTGTATCGGTCGCCGTCGCGCACGATATCGCAGAGGCGCAAGGCTAAGATATCGGAAATCCGCAATCCCAAGTTCCCTTCCAGAACAAGTGCCGTCGCCACTCTGTCATTCGGTCGGCAAGAGACTGTGCCCTCACGCATGGTCTTGATGATTTCAGTATATTGTTCTGTGGTCAGGGCTTTCGTGTTCTTGTTCATTTCAGCTGTTCCTTTCCTGAAAAGTTCGTATTTCGCGCCCTCATAGTTCCTATTTTGGCAGAGGTCAGCAGCAGGAGGCGCAAACACTGGATTTCACTGTTCGTATAATATGGATTTTACGAACTTTCCGCTTGCCTCTTGGAGGAAAAGCAGCAGTATTTTTTGATGTTGTAATAATAGAAAGAGTTATAATTCCGATGTACACCTTTGAATGTACACTAACCGCATTTCAAGAAAAGTAAAGATAAGACAGATGTACACTTTCTGTACACCATGACAAAGATGTTACGGCGCAAAAAAGAAGGAGCAGCAGTTCTTGCCACTCCCTCTCTCAAAGCCTTTATTCTATTGGAATCACGCCTTCTAAGGCGCGTCAGCGCCTTATCCGAAGTATCTCTCCAGCAGGCCTTTGAATGCCTTGCCGTGTCTTGCCTCGTCTCTTGCCATCTCATGCACGGTGTCATGGATTGCGTCGAGGTTTGCAGCCTTGGCTCTCTTGGCCAGGTCGGTCTTGCCTGCGGTCGCGCCGTTCTCAGCGTCTACGCGCATCTGAAGATTCTTCTTGGTGGAGGTGGTCAGGACCTCGCCCAGAAGCTCTGCGAACTTCGCAGCATGCTCTGCTTCCTCAAATGCAGCGGTCTTGTAGTATTCGCCGATCTCCGGATATCCTTCGCGGTATGCCTGGCGGGACATCGCCAGATACATGCCGACCTCGGAGCACTCGCCGGTGAAGTTGGCTCTCAGGTCTTCCTTGATATCATCCGCAACATCGGAAGCAATGCCGACGACATGCTCTGCTGCCCAGACCATCTCCTCTTCCTGCTTTGTGAACTTGGATGCGGGCGCCTTGCATACCGGACATGCTTCAGGCGGCGTATCGCCTTCATGCACATAACCACATACATTACATACCCATTTTGCCATCTCTCATTTCTCCTTTTCTTATAATGAGAACAGGACCGGCCCGGTCCTGTTCCGGTGAACATGTGACTGTGTTAAGAATGCCAGCCGTGGGATCCACAGCTGACATATCTTGTCATAATAATAACAAATCCGACTTATTAAAACAAGTCATATCCCGTACTTATCGAAATCTTTGTCAAACGGATCCGTGCACAGGCCTTTTTCCGTAATCATTCCCGTAATCAGGCTGTGATCCGTGACGTCGAACGCCGGGTTGAATACATCGATGCCCTGCGGCGCCATGCGCTCGCTGTACCACATCTGCGTCACCTCATCCGGGTCGCGCATTTCGATCGGGATCTGCTCCCCGGTCGGCGTGCTGCGGTCGATCGTGGAGGTCGGCGCGCACACATAGAACGGGATCCCGTAATGCTTCGCGAGGATGGCCAGTCCGGAGGTTCCGATCTTGTTCGCGGCGTCTCCGTTCGCAGCAACTCTGTCGCAGCCCACGAAGATGATGTCGATCTTGCCGGACTTCATCAGGAGGGAAGCCATGTTGTCACACTGCACTGTCGTGGTGATGCCTGCGGAGGAGAGCTCGAAGCTGGTCAGGCGCGCGCCCTGCAACAGCGGCCTGGTCTCATCGCAGTACACATGCATATCGTCCCCTGCCCATCCCTGCTCGAGCGCGATATACATCGGAGCCGTAGCGGTGCCGTATTTTCCGGTCGCGAGCGTCCCTGCGTTGCAGTGTGTCAGGATGCCGACCGGCCTGTCCGCCTTCTTGAGATCCTTCAGCAAACCGAATCCGATCTCGCCGATATTCCGGCTGATCTGCACGTCCTCATCCCGGATCGCCTCTGCTTCCGTGTACAGGATCTCCCGGATCTCATCGAGGCTTCTGCCGTCTGAAGCTGCCTTCTGAAGGCAGTCGTCCATGCGGTTCAGCGCCCAGAACAGGTTGACCGCCGTCGGTCTGGAGGATGCCAGGTATTCCTTCAGTTCGGAGAATTCTCTGTAAAATGAGTCGTAGTCCTGCGCCTGAATGCGCGAGGAGAGCACCGCCATGCCGTAGGCGGCCGTGATGCCGATCGCGGGCGCGCCCCTGACGCGGAGCTTCTTGATCGCTTCCCAGATCTCTTCCTTTGTCTCCAGATTGATCCGCCGGATGGTGCCCGGAAGCAGCGTCTGGTCTATGATATCAATTGCCTGTCTGTCGGGCGTAAGCCTGACCGTCAGAACCTGGTCGAAAAACTGTTCTACATTCATCTTCCTGTCCTCCTTACCGGTATCTGTTCTCTGCGTATCCCTGCTGCGGTGCATCTCCTGCCCGCTGCCGCAAACCAGCTGCTCTTTCTGGCGGCGCGTCAGCTGCTTGAGTGCGTATTCGCGCCTCTGTGCTTCCTTCGGCGTATCATATTCCTCTGTATAGATCAGCCGCACCGGGCGGCGCGCACGCGTATATTTCGCCCCGTGTCCGCTGTTATGCGCTTTCAGGCGTTTCTCTATGTCATTGGTCCAGCCGGTATACCAGGTCCCGTCCGAACACTCCACTATATAAACGTAGTTCTTCATTCATCTTCCGGGATCACCCGCCCTGCGTATGATCCTTTTCCATGGACGCAAACTTGGTATATTCTGACAGCCATACCAGTTCCACATTGCCGATCGGGCCGTTCCTCTGTTTCCGGATGAGGACTTCCGCGATCCCGCGCTTTTCCGAGTCCGGATTGTAATAATCATCCCTGTACAGGAACATGACGACATCGGCGTCCTGCTCGATCGCGCCGGATTCACGAAGGTCGCTGAGAACCGGACGGTGGTCCGGCCTCTGTTCGCAGGCTCTGGAGAGCTGGCTGAGCGCAATGACCGGAACATCCAGTTCTCTCGCAACCGCCTTCAGCGATCTGGAGATCTCCGAGATCTCCTGCTGCCTGGAGTCCTGGCTGCGTCCCTCCCCTGCAGTCATCAGCTGGAGATAGTCGACCATGACACAGTCCAGTCCCTTCTCGAGCTTCATCCGCCTGCATTTGCTGCGCAGCTGCGCAACGGAGATGCCGGGCGTATCGTCGATCATCAGGTTGGAGCGGCCGATCACGTCAGCGCCGTGTACCAGGTTCTCCCACTCGGAGTCCTTCAGCCGCCCGGTGCGCAGCTTGGTCGCGTCCACGTTGGCCTCCTGTGCAAACAGACGGTTGACCAGCTGTTCCCTGGACATCTCCAGCGAGAAGATCGCGACATGCTTGTGCTCATGGAACGCCATATGCGCTCCGATATTCAGTACAAAGGCGGTCTTTCCCATGGAGGGCCTTGCTGCGATAAGGATCAGGTCTGACGGCTGGAAACCGCTTGTCTTGAAATCCAGATCCTCAAATCCGGACGCCAGTCCTGTCACAGTCGAATGAGAATTGCTGGCAATGGAGATCTTGTCGAGGGCGTTCATGACGATCTGTGAGATCGGCATGATCTCCCTTCCCCTGTTTGCCGACAGCAATGTAAAGATCTCTTTCTCCATCGCCGCGCCGATAGTCTCCGCAGACTCCCGGTCTGCATAGCAGACCGTCGTAAGCTCTTCCATCGTCCGGATCATTCGCCGGATCTGCGCTTTGTCCGCGACGATGTTCGCATAGTGCCGCACATTGACGCTCGTCGGCACCGCGCTGACCAGTTCGGACAGCGTCTGCGCGGAGGCAAGATCCTCCGGGGCGTCCATCTCGCGCAGCCTCTCCTGCAGCGTCACCGTATCGATCGGCCGTCCGGCCGTATCCAGGTCCAGGATGGCACTGTACAGAAGCCTGTAGGGCTTATGGTAGAAATCTTCCGGGCTCAGGATCGAAGAGGCTGCAGCAATCGCTTCCGGATCGATGATCATCGATCCGACAACAGACTGCTCGGCCTCCAGATTATAGGGAAGTTTTCTGTTAATTGAATTGGCGTTCTCTTCTATCATTTCTTCAGAGCTTTTCCACAACGACCTTCAGCGCAGCCTTCACCTGGGGGTGAAGCTTCACGGTCACTTCCATCGTACCGATGTTCTTAATCGGCGTATCCAGAACGATCTTCCTGCGGTCCACTTCGATGCCCAGCTGCTCTTTCACTGCGTCCGCAATCTCTTTTCCGGAAATGGATCCAAACAGCCTGTCTCCCTCGCCCGTCTTGGCACGGACGATAACAGAAGACTTCTCCAGCCGGTCCCGGATCTCCTTCGCCTTCTCCAGGTTCTCCTCGGCAACCTTCTCATCGTTGGCACGGCGCAGTTTCAGGTCATTCATGGTTCTGACATTGGCCTCAACCGCCTGGTTCTGGCGCAGCAGCACGTTGCGCGCGTACGCATCCGCGACCTCCACCAGCTCTCCCTTTTTACCGACTTTCTTAACATCCTGAAGCAATATCACTTTCATATCACATCCGCCTTCCTGTATCAGATCTCCCCGTCCTGCCGCATGACAATCAGGGTCTCTTTAATCTTTTCAACCGCCTCCTCGCAGGTGACGTCTATCATCTGCGCGCCGGCGATGTTCATGTGTCCGCCGCCTCCGAGCCGTTCCATAATCAGCTGTACATTGACCTCGTCAATCGCCCTGGCGGAAATGAAGATCTGGTCTTCATATTCGGTCACCACAAAGGACGCCTTGACGCCGACGATATTGAGAAGTTCATTGGCAGCCTGCGCACAGATGATGTTCGGGCTTTCCAGCCCCGCGCTGGGAAGAATGGAGATTGCGTAGCAGCCCATAAAGCTCTCGGCGTGGCGCACGGCCTCCGCGCGCGCTTTGTAGCTGTCCATATCTTCGCGGAGCATCTTCCGGACGCGGACCACGTCTGCGCCGCATCTCTTCAGGTACGCCGCGGCATCGAACGTCCTGGCGCCGGTCTTGGCGACAAAATTGTTGGTGTCGATGATGATGCCCGCGTACATGCAGTCCGCTTCCAGCGGCTTGAGCTTCACATTTTCCTCGAAATACTGAAGAACCTCGGCAACCATCTCGCTTGCGGAGGAGGCGCCCGGCTCTATATAGGACAGAGACGCATTCGCGATCTGGTCCGCATTCTGCCTGTGATGGTCCAGGACCACGATCGTCCTGGATTTCTCCAGAAGCTCCTTACACTCGACCCGGCTCCCGCGCGCCGTATCGACTACAAACAGCGCGGTCTTGCTGTCGCACATTTCGATGGCCTTCTCATTGGAAATAAAGATGTCTTCATCGTATTCCCGGCTGTCACGCAGCAGCTGCATCCATTCCCTGATCGCCTGCGTGTCCTCGCCGACTACGATCCACGCCTCCTTCCCGATCGTCTGCGCTGCCCGGTAGATGCCGATGGCCGCCCCGAGGCAGTCCAGATCCGTCAGCATGTGCCCCATGACAAGCACTTTGCCGCTGCCCTCCATGATCTCGCGCATCGCCTGTCCCTTGACCCGCGCCTTGACCCTGGTGTGCCGCTCTCCGCTTGCCGTCTTGCCGCCGAAGAACTGCATATGGCCGTCGCTGTTGACAACCGCCTGGTCTCCGCCGCGTCCGAGCGCCATCTCGATCGCCGCGTGCGCCAGGTCATAATTGGCGTTGTAATCCTCCCCGCCGGCTCCGATGCCGATGCTGATGGTCATCTCGATCTCATTGCCGATGTGGATCGTCTTGACCTCTTCCAGAACGGAGAAATGATCCCCGATCGACTGGTCCAGGCTCTTCTGGTTCATCACGACCAGATATTTATCCTTCTCAAGCTTCTTGTTCAGTGCGTGATGGGCCGCGCAGTACTTATTGATCTCACGGTCGATCAGGACGTTCATCAGGGAGGAATGCACCTCGTCGATGTCATCCATGGCCTCGTCGTAGTTGTCCAGGTAGATCAGGGCAACCACGCCGCGCAGATCCCGGTTCTCCGTGCGCAGCGTCTGGACCTCAGTCTCATTGACAAAATAGATGACGTAGATCTCGCTGCCGTTCTCCGGATCCAGCGGTTCGACCATATCTGAGTCCGCGATCAGATTGTCGAGCGGAACCCGCTGCAGATGCGCGCGCAGCTGCTTGTCTTCATAGATCAGTTCAATATTCTTGAACTTTTCGGAATCGGGAAATACTTCGCTTGAAAGATCGGGGAAGATCGTATCGATGTTGCGCTGGAACCATGCCGGCTTCTGCGTCAGCTCGCACATCTGGTCGTTCATCCACAGGACATTGCCGTCCTTGTCCACGATCACCGCGGCAATCTCCAGCTGTTTGAGGACCTGCGCCTGCACGGTTCCGTAGCGGCTCGCGAACCGCACGATCGCGCGCAGAATCCGCGGCCTGTAATAGACATAGACAAGCAGAATGGCAAGGAAATAAACCGCGGTGAATACCGAGGCTGCAATTCCCGCACGCTTGTTGATCAGGAACATCGACGCCGAGAAGGGAATCAGCGTAAGCGCAAGATACACGCTCCAGTTCCAGTGCATCTTCAGTTTTCCGCTGTATTTCACCCCTGTCCCGGCTCTCATACACGCTCCTGTAGTATACCTTCAATTCTGTCTTCTTCAGATCCGTCTGCGGATCAGTATTTGAAGACCGCAACGCCATAAGGCGGAAGATCATAGGCAAATGAATACGGTTTCCCGTCGCACTCTCCGGCAGTGGCCGTGTAGGTTTCGGAATGCTCCGTCCCGTGTCCGCCGAACCGTTCTTCATCGCCGTCCAGCACCAGACGGTACTTGCCCTTCTTCACGCAGCCGACTCTGTAGTCCGGCCTTGCCATCGGCGTAAAGTTGATGACAAACAGCAGGTTGCTCTTTCCGTCCGCGCTGTGGCGGAGGAAGCTGTAGATACTGCGGTCCGCGTCGTCTGCGTTGATCCATTCGAATCCCTCCGGTACGCAGTCCGCATTGTACATTGCAGGCGTTGCCTTATACAGGCTCAGCAGTTCCTGTACATATGCCTGCATCTGCGCATGCTTCGGCTCGTCGAGAAGATACCAGTCAAGCTCGCGGTCCTCGCTCCACTCTCTCTCCTGCGCGAAGTCCTGTCCCATGAACAGCAGCTTCTTGCCCGGGTGACCGAACATAAACGCATAGCCAGCCTTCAGGTTCGCGAACTTGTCGTCGTACAGCCCCGGCATCTTATTGATCATGGAGCATTTCAGATGAACGACCTCGTCATGCGACAGCACCAGGCAGTACTTTTCCGAATAGGCGTAGGTCATCGCAAACGTCATCCGGTTGTGGTTGAACTTTCTGAAATACGGATCCAGCTTCATGTACTCAAGGAAGTCATGCATCCAGCCCATATTCCATTTCATGGAGAATCCGAGGCCGTCGTTCTCCGGCGTGTCCGTGACCTTCGGCCATGCGGTGGATTCCTCGGCGATCATCATCACGCCCGGATGCTTGCCCCTGACAACGGAGTTCAGATGCTTGAAGAACTCGATCGCTTCCAGGTTCTTATTTCCGCCGTACTTGTTCGGCACCCACTCACCGTCGCGGCGTCCGTAATCCAGGTACAGGATGGAAGCAACCGCGTCGACACGCAGTCCGTCCACATGGAACTGCTCGATCCAGAACAATGCGTTGCCGATCAGGAAGTTCTTGACCTCGCTCTTGCTGAAATCAAACACCTTGGTGCCCCAGTCCGGATGCTCGCCCTTGCGCGAATCCGCATACTCATAGCAGGCGGTTCCGTCGAAGTCGGCCAGACCGTGCGCGTCTTTCGGGAAATGAGCCGGAACCCAGTCCAGAATGACGCCGATGTTGTTCTTGTGCAGATAGTTCACCATATATGCGAAATCTTCCGGCGTTCCGTAGCGGCTGGTCGGCGCATAGTACCCGGTCACCTGATAGCCCCAGGAGCCGTCGAACGGATGCTCGGCGATGCCCATCAGCTCGATGTGGGTATATCCCATCTTCTTCATATAGTCCGTCACGGAGTGGGCAAAATAACGGTAATTGTAGAAACCGTCCTCGTGCTCTGCGTGCGGATGGCGCATCCAGCTTCCGATGTGGCACTCATAGATCGAGATCGGCGCTTTATCCTGCGCAAAGGATGCCTGCTTCTTCATCCACTGGCCGTCTGACCACTGGATCGTGGAGATATCTGTGATCACAGACGCGGTTCCGGGCCTCTTCTCAGCGGAATTGGCGTACGGATCTGCCTTGTAGAGCTTCGCTCCGTCCTGCGTATAGATCAGATACTTATACATCTGGCCGACCTGCGCTTCCTGTACGAAGCCTTCCCAGATCCCAGACGGATCCAGACGGGTAAGCGGGAGGCTCTCCTCATCCCAGCCGTTGAACTCACCGATCAGGTGGACAGCCGCCGCATGGGGGGCCCAGACAGCGAAATGAACGCCCTTCACGCCGTCTTTCATGGATGGATGGGCGCCGAGCTTGCGGAAGATCTCATAGTGAACACCCTTGTCATACAGGTACTGATCCAGGTCATGGATAAATTCATATCCTTCCCCGATCGCCGGTCCTTCATTGCCGGCTGCCTGCGCCTTCTCGCTCTTCGCCGCAGTGTCGCTCTTTTTGGCCGGAGCCTTCTTCGCCGCCCCTTTGCCTGCCGTGCTCTTCTTTGCGGATGCCTTTTTCGCAGCGCTCTTTACAGCCGAAGCCGCCTTCGCGCCTGTCTTCTTTACAGCATCCGTACTCCGGGACGCCGCCCTGGTTGCTGCACTTTCTGCCGGATCATTCTTTTTCAGTTCACTCATCGCGATCCTCCATGTGTTGCTGCGACACATTCGCCAGATGTCTGTTGATAGTTCCTATTCGTGTCAATTCCGTTCATGATGCATGTCCCTGATGCGGCAGGCCGCCCAGGGGACTGTATAAGATCATTTCATTATACCTTTATTCATCCGTTTAGACAAGACAGGAGCGGTGCCGGATGGTTACAGTTCACAGACCAGCCTCCGACCTTCTGCATGGAGTTCTGTGGGCACAACTGAAAACCATAGGCAGCCGACTAAGCTTTGCGAGTTGCTGCAGC
>CAJOKX010000033.1 GCA_905235415.1 uncultured Lachnospiraceae bacterium | reverse complement strand
GGAATATACATGAACATGCGTGATCCCGTTGGCGTACAGATCGACGATCTGCTCGGCCGCATACACGATGCCGGCCTGCTTCATCGCCTCCGGATCCGTCCCGAACCGGTCGGCGATCACCTTGAACTTCTTGGGCATATAGGCGTTTGAGAGCTCGATCGCCCGGATGATCTGCGCACTGGTCGTGACAGGCATGATGCCCGGGATCACCGGCACGAAGATCCCCGCCTCCCTGAGCTGGTATACAAAATGGAAGAACAGGTCATTGTCAAACACCATCTGCGTTGTCAGGAAATCAACGCCTGCGTCGGTCTTCTCCTTCAGATGCCGGATATCCTCCGCGCTGCACGAGCTTTCCGGATGGACCTCCGGGTAGCAGGCGCCGCCGATGCAGAAGTCATATCCGCTCTCTTTGATCTGCCGCACCAGCTGGATGGCGTGCTGGTAGTCCCACCCGCTCCGGTCCTGGCCGGCCATGTCGGCAGGAATATCCCCGCGCAGCGCCATGATATTCTCAATGCCTGCACTGTGAATCTTTTCGATCTGGTCCGCCACCGTCTGTCTGGTGGAGGAGATGCAGGTCAGATGCGCGATCATCGGAACCCGGAACTTATCCTGGATGTTCTTCGCGATATTGATGGTGTAGTTGCTCGTTCCACCGCCTGCGCCGTATGTGACGCTCATAAAGGACGGAGAAAGCTCTGCGATCTTCTCTGTCGCAGCGACGACGTTTTCATAGGAGGTCTCTTTCTTCGGCGGAAATACCTCAAAAGAGATGGTCAGCTCCTTCTGTGCCAGGACCTCGGTAATCTTCATCTTTCTACCTCCGGTTTATTTATAATACTCAAACTGCAGCTCATACAGCTTGACTGTATCGCCGTCTTCTATTCCAAGCTTCTCCAGATCCCGCAGGATGCCTGTATCCTTGAGGAAGTTCTGGAAGAACCTGAATCCCTTCTCTGAATCCAGATTCGTATAGCCCAGCATCTTCTCGACCTTCGGACCCTCCACATGGAACAGCCGGGGATCCTTCTCATCCTTCCAGACCTGATAGGGCAGGCTGTTGCCGGGAATATGCTCCTCCGGGAAGTATTCCTGGGCAAATACGGTTACATCCCCCGGAATCGTCTTCAGAAGGTCATTGACCGCATACAGAAGCTCCTTCACGCCTTCCCCGGTCACTGCGGAGATTCCGTACACCGGGACATTTTTCTCCGAAAACTCGGCCCGGATGCGCTCCAGCGGATCTTCCCCCTCCTCTGCACTGACTGCATCGATCTTGTTCGCCGCAATGATCTGCGGTTTCTTCTGCAGGGATACGTCGTATCCGGCAAGTTCGCTGTCAATCCTGTAGATATCTTCCACCGGGTCGCGCCCTTCCGTAGATGCGGCGTCGACCACATGCACCAGGACCTTGCAGCGCTCAATGTGGCGCAGGAACTCATGTCCGAGGCCGGCCCCCTGGCTGGCGCCCTCGATCAGTCCGGGAATGTCCGCCGCGACAAAGCCCTCATCGTCTCCCAGATCGACCACGCCCAGGTTCGGCTCCAGGGTTGTGAAATGATAATTGGCAATCTTGGGATTGGCGTTCGAGATCCTGGACAGGAGCGTCGATTTTCCGACGTTCGGATATCCGATCAGTCCGACGTCCGCGATCACCTTCAGCTCCAGGAAGACTTCCAGTTCCCTGGCGTCCTGGCCGGCCTGCGCGTACGTGGGCGCCTGCATGGTGGAGGTCGCGTAGTGCATGTTGCCGTTTCCGCCCCTTCCGCCTTTCAGGATCACCTGCCGCTGATTGTCTCCCGACATATCCGCAATCACTTCGCCGGTCGCTTCCAGTTTCACGACCGTCCCTTCCGGAACCTTCAGGACCAGATCCTGTCCGTCTTTGCCGTGCTGTCTTTTCTTTTTTCCGTCTTCTCCGTCCGTCGCGGAGAACTTTCTGTGATGCCTGAACGCGATCAGCGTCGTAAGCCCCTTGTCCACTTCGAAGATCACATCTCCGCCGCGTCCGCCGTCTCCGCCGTCCGGCCCGCCGTCCGGAACGAACTTTTCCCTTCGGAAACTGACGTGGCCGTCGCCGCCCTTTCCGGACCGTATAATAATCTTAGCTCTGTCGGCAAACATATCCTTCCCTGTCTTTCCGATGCTGCATCCTCTGCCGCATCCTCTGCATGCGCAGGTTCATCTTCAGAAAAAGGGTGCGAATACCTACTGTACCCGCACCCCTAAGCATAACGAAGCTCAGACTTACTCTGCAGCCGCCTCAGTTTCTTCCTTCACAATGATGGAGACCTGCTTGCGGTACTTACCAAGTCTGTGGAAATGAACGATTCCGTCTGCCTTTGCATACAGAGTATCATCCTTGCCAAGGCCTACGTTCTCACCCGGATGGATATGGGTTCCGCGCTGTCTGTAAAGGATATTGCCGGCCTTTACAAACTGTCCGTCCGCTCTCTTTGCGCCAAGTCTCTTGGACTCGGAATCACGGCCGTTCTTTGTGGAACCGACACCCTTTTTATGAGCGAAGAACTGAAGGTTCATGTTAAGCATATTTCATACCTCCCGTAATTCTATCTTTCGATGTGTCTGATCCGGATATTCTCCGGATAACTCTCCGCCATCTGGCTGATCCCCTGATGCAGCGCCTCCAGCAGAAGCTGTGCATCATGATCCCCCGCTCCCGCGGGCTCCAGCATGACTTTCAGGAAACCGCCATCCTCCGCAGCCTCTTCTTCCGAAAAACCCGCCTTCGTAAGGCTCTCGATCGCATTGACCGTTGAGATGCTCAGTGCCGATACAGCGCTGCATACGAGATCATATCCGTATTCGCCTGCATCCGCATGGCCCTCAAAACAGAACCCCTGTATCCGGCCGTCCTTCGTGCGGAAAAAGTCAACTGTGATCATGCGGAATCCTCATGGTTCCGTGTCAGGCGTTGATCTTGTCGATCTTAACCTGCGTGTACTGCTGTCTGTGGCCGTTCTTCTTGTGATATCCGGTCTTGCGCTTATACTTGTAAACAATGACCTTCTTCGCCTTACCGTTTGCCACGACCGAAGCCTCAACCGTTGCGGATGCAACATCAGCGCCGGCCTTCAGACCATCATCCGTGCTCACTGCAAGAACAGAATCAAAGGTGACCTTCTCTCCCTCTTCCTTGCCGAGCTTCTCGACTCTGATCTCGTCGCCCTCAGCGACCTTGTACTGTTTACCACCTGTTGCGATAATAGCGTACATCTGGGTTTCCTCCCATTCTTAAAAACTCGCCAGATCCGGCGGCATCCCGTCAAATGGATACACTTAGGCCTCTCTGTGCGGCATACCCAAGCAATATAGCACAGAAAACAGCCATTCGTCAACCGGATTCTTTTCAGTTGTCATTACAGTTCACAGGCCAGCCTCCGACCTTCTGCACGGAGTTCTGCGGGCACAACTGAAAACCACAGGCAGCCGGCTAAGCTTTGCGAGTTGCTGCAGCCACAAAAGCGGCTACGCTTCTATAGGAGCCGGGAGTGGCTGCAATGCAACCGATGCAAAGCGCGGGCAGGCAACGTGTTTTCAGTGTGCCTGCAAACTCAAAGCAGAGTTGGCTGGCCTGTGAACTGTAACCAACTGTCCCCTGCCAACTTGCTCCGGTCCGGGATCCGCGAGCAGATAAAAATACGCAAGGTTATAAAAAGGCTTCAGGGGATACGTCTCCATCATGGCCAGCAGCAGCAATATGATGATCACACACAGCAGCGGCGCATTCTGTTCCCGGATACATTTCAGAAGAACCAGGGTGAGTATCAGTAATAAAGCACACAGATAGAGCAGGCCTTTCTCCATCAAAGTTCCCAGATAAGCGTTATCCAGATTGTAAAGCTTGACCTTAATCTCATCGATCCGCAAATATACTTTTCCGCTCAGATCAATATCGCTTCCGGTCAGCCGGATCCCATATTGACTGATGGCGATCCCGCCCTGTACAAACCGCGATGCCATATTCCACATCACTGTACCGTGAAAGACGGACCACAGAATCTTCCAGTTAAAGCTCAGGAGCAGGGTAATCCCAAACAGTTCAAACGGAATCCCTGCCGTCAGGACGGTCTTTATGGTCTGCATGGCCGGACGGCCCGCCCCTTTCTGATATGCCGGGGGCTTTTCTGACACAAGATATCCTGCCAGCGACATCAGCGGAAACAGGGCGTATCCCATGAGAGCCGTCCTGCTCCGTGTTATATAGTAGACCGGAACCGCAATCCCCCAGAAATAAAGAAACGTGATTCCCGGCCTCTTCTTCAGCCACAGATACCAGCCAAGAAGACAGATCAGAAACACATAGAGTGCCAGGGAATTGGGATGAACAAATCCCAGAGAACGCCCCACCCCCGTTATTGTCTGTTTGATCGGATCCGTGTTCACAGTTTCCAGCGTCAGATGACATGCATATCCGAGCATCGCACAGATAAACACCCCGCAGTGTGCGCAAAAGCTCCGGAAAGCGATTCTCTGAAAACTTTTCCCGGCAGTCATCAGAATCAAAGCTGCCGGAAGCCAGAATGTCGCCGGGTATTCACCGTGTGTGGCCCAGACTGCCAGAAACAGCACGGACGCACTCAGACAGACAATCTTCACCGGCACGCTTCTGAAGGTCCTGAGACAAAACAGGTCAAAATAAGCAGCTGCCAGGATCCCGGCGGCAAGCAGGATGCCGATCTCAATCGTCTTTGAAACCGGGGAGATCCAGTTGATCACTCTGAGATTCAGATATACGATATAACACACATACGCACCGTAAACAATCGGTGCAGACCCCTGTTTCCAGTTCGATATGACTTTTTCAGACACAACAGCCCCCTTTTTGTGTTTTGCCCGCGTCCATCTTGTTTTATGCCCTCCTGCGCAGCAGACGGCGGACCAGGGAAACCGCAGGCCGGTATTCCGGCAGGCGGTGATACGCAGTCCACAGAATGCCATTCGCTGCCACAGTGCAGATCAGCCCCCTTAACAGCAGCATGAAGACAGCACGTCCATTTCGCCCGTCCACAGACGGAAATGCCTTGCACACATACCAGCACACAGCACAGGCAAGCACAGTCACGGATACATATAAAACTCGCCTGCGCATATAATCCGACCGGTTATATTCCGGAAAACAGTTTTTGAAAAGAATCGCGTCCCCCCAGAATGAATCGAAAAGAAACTGATACAGAATGGTTCCGAGCATAACGCCCGCAATTCCGATCATCTTTACCAGGACCAGGTCCATCACGAGATTGAACAGGCCCGCGAAGATGGCGCGGTAGCGTTCTTCCCACCACAGTCCCGCGGCAGTACGGTACTGGAAACAGACGTCATTCATTTTGGCCGAAATATAATACAGGCCGAAAACGGGGAGCAGGGAATCGGGAAGCAGCATCTCCTTTCCGAGCCACAGCTGTATAAAAGGCTGATACATACAGATCAGGCAGACGGTGATCCATCCGTTCATCCACATATACAAAAGCTGATACACATTCATCTCCTGATAGTTCGTCTGCCTGGATTCCATTGCCATGGCATTCCCGATCCCGGGAAGAAGGCTGGAAGCAAACAACGCCACAAAAGAGGTCAGCTGCAGTGAGATCAGTGCATAATTCTGGTATTTCCCCAGAAGCGTCAGTCCAAGGAACGCGGAGATTACAATATTGTCCAGATCATAGGTGAACCTTCCGCTGACCTGGCCGATCATAAGCCCTGCCGTCAGCCTGCGCAGTGTGCTTTTCTGCGACGAAGAAAGAGTCCCCCGGCAGACATACTCCGGATACTCCCTTCGTGAAAGCCACGCGATCACCAGACTGCGGAGGATGGTCAGCGCCGGAATGACCAGGCAGTACAGATAGAAATTCTGATAACACAAAAGCACGATGATCTGGAGGACGGTCGTCAGGATCCTGACTCCCAGCCCCACATAGTTGAGCAGATCGACCCGCTGAGATGCAGTGAAGAGGACCTCCATGTATGCAAAAAAGAAATATCCTGCAACGGTGTCACACAGCAGGATCAGATATACAACAGTTAACCGGATATCGTCCGGTGCCTGTCCGCGGATCAGATGCGGAAGAAAGGGAATGAGCAGCAGTCCCACACAAAGAATGACCGTTCCCACCACCTTGTAAAAAGACCGCAGAAACCGAAGAAGCGAACACACAGACTCCACATCACCGGTTGCAACAGGCTTATACAAAAGGTAGACGATCGCCGAGCTCAGACCCAGTTCTGTCAGATTCAGAAAAGAAAATACCGACTGAAACAGTCCTGTCAGCCCCAGATACTCCACGCCGATCGTGGAGATCATCACACTTCGAAGCGCAAAAGGCAGAAAGAGACCGACGACTTTGCTGAACACAGAACTGAAAAGGTTTTGTCTGGCATGCCGGATCTTGGAACTCATGAGATGATTGCATCCTCTTCTTTGGGATAAATCCCCTGATATTCAATAATCGTTTTCAGCTCTTCTTCCGGGAGGATCCCCCGGGAAAAGACTTTGGAATATACGGAAATCGCTTCATGTTTCAAGGTGGAAAGCTTTTCATGGATTGTAAACGAATACCGGAGCGCAAACGTAAAATCCAGCCCTTCGATCCACCATCCGGTCAGCTCTCTGTCTTTGCACATATTGATGTAGGAAAACCGCAATTCATGATTCATCCACTTTTGAAGCGTCCGGTCTTCAACGCCTTCTGTCAGAGACTTCCACCCCGCCAGCACGCCCACATTGTCGTGAATCTTTTTTCTTGAATTCCCGGAAGTCGTAATGGAATCAGTGCGCGTGACATGGTTATAAAATGCATAATCGATATTCATAATCTCCGACGCCTTCATAAACAGTCTGGGGGCCAGGTCCAGATCTTCATAAAGCCATCCCTTTCTGTAAAAAAGGCCGTTCCGGATCAGGAACTGCCGGCGGTACATATATGCCCAGGCCTGCACTGTGTAATGGCAGTTCTGCAGTGTCCTGAGCATAAAGTCATGCGAATTCATCCGTTCGCCGTCCGCAAAAGGCTCTCTTCTGACGACTTTACTCTCTTCATGATTCCAGTTCCGGTATGCGCCGGCGATCAGGTCGATTCCCGTCTTCGCCCCGCGAAGCATCTGCCTGCAGGCATCCGGATCCAGGAAGTCATCTGCATCAACATAAAGGACATATTCTCCGCGGGCTCTTTTGAGGCCTTCATTTCTGGCGTCCGACAGACCTCCGTTCTCTTTATGAAGAACACAGATTCTTGCATCCTCCCCTGAAAATGCATCGCACATCCGTGCGCTTCTGTCTGTGCTTCCGTCATCCACCAAAATGATCTCAATCCCGTGAAATGTCTGATTCAGTATGCTCCTGACGCATTTATCCAACGTGTCCTCAGCATTATAGACCGGAACAACAATACTTATTCTGGGCTCTTCCATCCTATCTCTCCATCCCCGAAGCGGGCCTGTGCATTCTTCCTGTCCTCAGGAACAGGATCAGCCGGTGATATGCCCATGCCGCAAACGCACTGATCACAAGCCCCGCCGCGGCAAAAGCATATTCTTCAGCAAGATTTCCGGGCTTTATACAAAGAAACATCCCCTCCAGCAGCAGCAAATGCGTGAGATACCATTCAAAGGAAAAAGAGCCCAGCAGAATCATAAACTGTCTGAGCCGTTCTCCGAAGAGTGCCCAGACAATGGTAAACAGGCAGAGAATCAATACCGCAAGCGGTATTTCAATCATAACCGGAGAACACCATTTTGCGGGTTTATATGTGATCAGAGCTATGAGCAGACACAGCAGAAGCTGCTTTACCGTAATCGTTACCGCATGATTGCGATACAAAAGTTCCGCTGTCAGCATTCCCAGGACAAACGCCCACCCATGCATCATCACAAACGTATTGTATACAGTGTCAAGAGTCTCGGAAAGCCTCGGAACGAGCCATACGATCATACACCAGACAACACTGATCCCGGCCCATGCAGCCAGGAAGACCCTGTCATTTCCAATCCGTTTTTTCATTCGGACGATCACATAAAAAAGAATATAATACTGAAAAATCGCCGACATAAACCAGTATGGTCCAAAGCTCTGGTTATATTTCGGGATGAACATCTTGTAAAGAAAAACGTGACTCAGAAATGCGGCAAAACGGTCATTGCCGGCATATGTATACGGTACAAAGACACACACCAATACAACCGCAATGTAAGGCAGGTAAACCTTTACGAACCGTTTTCTTAAAAAAGTCCTGTATGGAAGCGGATGACGCAGGTGCGAATAATACAAGCCGAATCCGGATGCGAAAATAAACACCCGTGTCGCATTGCTGAACGGGCCGGTCAGTTTCATCAGAATTTCCGGCCTGTGATGGATATAACACAGGGAAATGTGAAACACCACGATCGAAAGGATTGCACATCCTTTCAGGAATTCGATATATGGTAGTTTTGCGCCGTCCGCATCTTCCTTCAGCAGTATCATTTCACGGTTCATCATTCACCCCCGGGGCACTGAACCCTTTTGCACAGCCCACGCCCCCGCATGTGCTCTGCGGTATTGCCTGAAGATAAACACCGAATCATACAGATGGATCAGCCTGCACGCAAAAGCAAGTCCTTTTTTTCCTGCTATTTTCAACGCAGCCGCCCGGAACCGGTGTTTTGGGGTATGCGGCATATCCTCACAAGGCCACTCTGTCCATCCCGCTTTCTGTACGTATTCTTCCCAAAGCGTTTTGTACGGATTACGATTCCCCGCCTGCCACGGACGTCCCTGCACCATGTATACAAAATGAATCACAACCGGTTCCCTTTTTGCCGCCTCATATTCGTCTTTGGAATAATACCGGCAATGCCTCCCCATCAGAAAACAGATATTTCCGTAATCAAAACTGGACATGATCGGAAACAGATTATATTGCAGCGGAAGAATTCCGGCATTCTCATGATGCAGTACAATATTCAATGGATCCTGATCACAATACCAGTACTGATGATAGCCCGTTCGTACCTGATCTGCCATTTTCTCCTCACATCTTCGTTCCTGCCATTTTTCCAAATTGATGACAAGAACTCCCGAATTCAGGTAGGGCTCCTGTGTTTGCAGGCCAACCGCCTTTTTATATTCTTTCGGAACTATATCGATCGCAGCGCAGAGGGGATGATCGCCTGCGCGGGAAAAGGCAGGCAGTATACTTCCCTGCACAATGGTATCCGAATCCAGATACAACGCATACTCATACCGGCCGGCAAGCCAGGATTCAACAAACAGGCGGTCTAACAGGAGCCGCTGTTTGCCAATGCCGCAGCGCTCATAATCCAGCTGATACCGTTCCTTCAGATATCGGTCAATCTCTTCTGTCTGCACAGTTCTGATCGTTCGGCCAAACCGTTCTCCAATCCGGAGAATTCTGCTTAGATGATCAGGATCCACATGGTCCGTAAACAGCCAGGTATCCAGCTTGGGCAGATCCGTATTGTGTTCGAACAGTGAATAGATGGATGCTCCTGCCTGCGCTGCATACCCATCATTCAAGAGATAATATACGCAGAATGAAATATGCTGATTCACTTCAGATGCTCCTGTCTGTCAGATGGTTCAGTGTCTGCGGGGCGGCAGATAACGCCGGGTGGAATTCCTGCAGAAGAGAGATCGGAAAATCGTAGAGATTTCAAAGCAGATCACTTTGGCCCTGCACACCAGTCCCATCGAATGCCGCATCGCAAATCTGAAGTCCAGACCTTCTATCCACCATCCGGACAACTCTCTGTACCGGCAGAGAAAGAGGTATTGATTCACCAGTTCGTAATACCAGTATTCCTGAAGTACCCTGTCAGACGATTTCTCATCTGTCAGCTTTTTCCATTTTTCAAGAATCCGGAGATTATCGTTTCTGTTTTTCCATGTGTTCGGGGCCATGGTAATCGAGCCGGACCGAAAGACATGATTGTAAAACGGCTCATTCGTATTATAGATCACCGGCGCACTGTCAAACAGGAACGGGGCAAGATCCAGATCCTCGTAGAGCAGTCCTTCTGTAAAAAACAGCCGGTTCTGAATCAGAAAAGACCTGCGGTACAGGAAGGACCACGACTGCACTTTAAATGTTCTGTTTCTGATCGAGAGAATTACAAAATCCCGTGCACTGTATACTGCTCCCTCCTGAAATCCCTTGCGTGTCCGGCATATACATTTTCCATCAACCCAGTCGTAAAAAGCCCCGGCGACCAGATCGATTCCTTCCCTGCACCCTTTCAGTAAATGCGCACAGGCATCCGGCTGCAGAGAATCATCCGAATCCACATACAGGATATACTCCCCCTCTGCCATCTTCAGTCCTTCATTCCGTGCGGAAGAAAGCCCTCTGTTGCTTTGATGAATCACGCGGATGCGGTCATCGCGTGCGGCATACGCATCACAAATGTCCGGGCATGAATCGGTGCTTCCGTCATCGACCAGGATAATTTCGATCTGGTGAAAGCTCTGCTGACAGACACTTTCAATACACCTTTCAAGCTCCTCCTGTGTGTTATACACTGCGATAATGACGCTGATCAACGGATTTCCTGATGCTGCCCTATCTGCTGTCTGTCTTGCTGTCTGCATCACTTTCATCCCCCTGCGATATTCGGATATATTGTATAAAGTCTAGCACTCCATTCTGAACACCGTCAACTCATCTTTCTGTTGCTTTTTTTCGTCTGATACGATACAGTTATCCATACACAGCCGCCCCACACTCTGCGGGGCATGATCCATTCACGGATCCCTTTTCTGTTTCCGGATGATCGTCCGGAGTCACTGTCATCTCATTCATTTCATTTCTTTTATTCCGTTCAGGAGGTATCTTTCTATGCGCATTTTTTCTTGTATCCTGTCCTTTTTTTGCTGTCACAAAAAGTCCTGTGCGTCTGTCCTTCTTTCAACCTTTCTTCTGGTCTTCCTCCTGTTTCCCGCCGCGTCTTTCGCGAAGGCATCCGAAGCAGTCTCTGTTGGGGAAACATCTTCTCCTTCCCTGGATGCTGTCCTGGTCCTGGATGTATCCGGTTCTATGATTGATTCCGACCCGCAGTACAAAAGCTGTGAGGCCGCTCTTTCCCTGACCGGGACGCTTGCGTCTCTTGACAGGGCCCGTACAGCCATCATTACCTTCAGTGACCAGATCGGCCTGTGCACGCCGTTCATGGATCTTCATACGGAAGCGGGCCTGCATACAGTTACGAACTATCTGGAATCGCTCTCCTATACCCACGGCGATACGGATATCGGCCAGGCACTGGAAAAGGCAAAGGACATGCTGCTTTCGGAAGAAGCGTCCGGGCAGGCGCGCTGCATCGTGCTTCTGACAGACGGTGAGATAGATCTGCCCAGAGCGTCTGACGAAAAGGCCGCTGAGAACGAATCCCTGACCCGCGCCCTGGTAGCGATTGAGGAGTGTGTTGAAAATGAGATTGTCATCCACTCGGTCATGCTGGATCCGTCCGGGGACCTGGATCCGCACCTGTGCAGCTACATGGCGGATAAAACCGGCGGAACAAGCGCACGGACTTCTCTCTCTTCGGATCTTCCGGGGCTCTTTACGACGATCGGATCCTGCGCGGTCCGCCAGGCGGAAGAATGTGCACGCAGACAAATGGAACAGACCAAAGCCATGCAGGAGGAAACGCAGCCGGAAACGGAGACGGAAGCTGCCGCACAGGAGATGGTGGAAACCGAACCGGAGACTGAGACGGAGGATAAAGCCGTCATCCTCCAGACCGGATCCATCGACGATCCGGTACTGCTCAGAGGTCTCCTTCCGGACCGGTGCAGCGCCTCGCTCAGCCTGCAGGATCTGTTCTCCTCTTCTGCCGCAGTGAAGTATACCGCCTATGCCTCGGATCCGGAGATCCTGCAGTGCAGCATAGAAGGAGGCTCCCTCCTTCTGAAAGGAGCCGGAAAAGGAATGACAACTGTGACCGTATACGCACAGCCGCTCGGAGATGTCCCCTACACCGGAGGCGGGCCCGTCGTGTTTGATGTGCAGGTTCGAAGCGTTTTTTCCTCTGTGCGGATCCCTGCCCTGATCGCCGGGGCGCTGCTGCTGTTCACTGCCCTCCTGGCCGCGCTCAAAAGGACCGGCCGCCCCGCGCTTTCAGGATCTTTCAAGTGGTATGTCCTGCCGGAAGAAAGCCGGATCTTCGGCGTTCCGTCGATGACGCTTGCAGCGCTCGAGCCATACGGAAAGAAGGTGTACCTGTCTGAGCTGGTCGATGACGCGTATCTTGCGGATGCAAGACTGTCCGGCGTTGTCCTGTCCGCCCGCAGGGACGGCGTCCGTATCGCAAGCCGCAGCAAAGACATCACACTCCAGGACGAAAGCGGCGAAGCCCAGCGCTCCCTCCTTCTGCAGACGGATGCAAAGCTGAAGATCTTCTGCAGGACCATGCACGGGACCGTCACGATTCACGCGCAGTACAGCCCATCAGACCGGATGCCGGAATATGAAGCTGCGGATGCGTATGAAGAGCGCACCCGCATACTGGTTCCCGAGTCATATAAAAAGGCAGGCTAAAGCTGCCCGCTTAGGTAAAACAGACAAAAAAGAAAGGCAGGACAAGCCTGCCTTTCTGAACCGGATTCGTTGATCAGACGATGCCCTGCGCCTTCATAGCGTCGGCAACCTTCTGGAAGCCCGCGATATTCGCACCGGCAACATAGTTTCCTTCCATGCCGTAGCGTCTTGCAGCTTCATCCGCATTCTTGAAGATATCTGTCATGATGTTCTTCAGTCTGGAATCCACTTCCTCGAACGTCCAGGACAGACGCTCGGAGTTCTGGCTCATCTCCAGTGCGCTGACAGCCACGCCGCCTGCGTTGCTGGCCTTGCCCGGGCTGAACAGCATGCCCTTGCTCTGGATGAATTCAGTCGCATCCAGCGTGGTCGGCATGTTGGCGCCCTCTGCTACCGCATAGCAGCCGTTCTCATACAGGGTCTTCGCATCCTCAAGCGTAAGTTCATTCTGGGTTGCGCACGGGCAGGCGATATCGCACTTCACGCTCCACACGCCCTTGCCTTCATGATACTCTGCGCCCGGTCTCTTCTCTTTGTACTCGGTCAGGCGCGCACGGTGCACTTCCTTGACTTCCTGCAGCAGTGCGACATCGATTCCGTCCGGATCATAGATCCAGCCTGTGGAATCAGAGCAGGTGACAGGCTTCGCGCCAAGCTGATGCAGCTTCTCGATCGCGTAGGTCGCAACGTTTCCTGCGCCCGATACTGCGACGGTCTGTCCTTCAAGACTTCTGCCGTTTGCCTGCAGCATCGCATCCAGGAAATAGATCAGGCCGTAGCCGGTTGCCTGCGTTCTTGCAAGCGATCCGCCATAGGTCAGGCCCTTGCCGGTCAGCACGCCTTCATTGAGCTTCGTGATTCTCTTATACTGTCCGTACAGATAACCGATCTCACGTCCGCCGACTCCGATATCACCTGCCGGAACATCCGTATCTGCTCCGATATGACGATACAGCTCGGTCATGAAGCTCTGGCAGAACGCCATGACTTCACGGTCGCTCTTGCCCTTCGGGTCAAAGTCAGATCCGCCCTTGCCGCCGCCGATCGGAAGTCCGGTCAGGGAATTCTTGAAGATCTGCTCAAAACCGAGGAACTTGATGATGCCAAGGTTGACAGACGGATGGAAACGAAGGCCGCCCTTGTACGGTCCGATTGCGCTGTTGAACTGTACGCGGAATCCGTTGTTGACCTGCACCTGGCCGTTGTCATCCACCCACGGTACGCGGAACAGGATCTGTCTCTCCGGAGTGGTCAGTCTCTCAAGGAGCGCCTCTCTTCTGTATTCCTCTTCATTCTCCTCAATCACCGGACGAAGAGTTGCAAGAACCTCCTTGACGGCCTGATGGAATTCCGGCTGGGCCGGGTTCTGGGCAACGACACGTTCGTAGACCTCATCTACATACGACATTACGATATCCTCCTCAAATTGTTGCTTGAGTATACGGTTGCTTGTGTGGGTAATACTTTGTTTATATGCTTTCAACGCCGATATTATACAATCAGGCAAAGAATCTCTGCAACTGTTTTTCGAAAAAAATATCGGAAATATTGATATTCCGGAATTTTTTATTCTGATTTTAATATTTTTTGAAATTTAATTCGAAAACTGCACAAATTTTTAACTCCGCTATAACGCAAAAGGTATCACTGTAATTCATTTTGGGTATGGAGCGCCCAACCTGCAGGGTATGGCTCCTCTCACGCATGGTGATCGTTTCCGCAGAAAGCAAGAAGCGACTCTCTTTGCATCTCATATTCCCGTATGGCCATATCGTACAGACCCTGCAGCTGGGCCTGATCTTTCGTGTACGTCGTGATATCCGGCTCCTCCTTGGGCGCGATGATCAGCGCATGTCCATGTTCCTCCAGGCGCCTGGATGCCTCCAGCACCGCGTTATAGCGTTTGTGCCTCACATCCAGCGCATGGGCAAGCGCCGGGTATCCGGACAGGAGTGCATGATAGATCCTGCGGTGTTTTTCGGGATCCCGCACGGTCTCCTTCGGGCGGCACAGCAGGATGATCAGCCTGTCGCATCCTGCCTCCAGCGCTCTTCTGACCGGGATCGGATCGCTGACCCCTCCGTCATAGTAGTAGCTGTCTCCGATCCTGACCGGTCTGCAGACAATCGGGATGGCGCAGGTTGCCATGAAAACCGAATAATCTGTCGGGAAAATGTCCTTTTTCGAAAAATAAACCGACTCTGCCGTCCTGGCATTCGTCGCAGCTGCCCACAGCTCGCACGGATTGCGCATAATCGCATCATAATCCAGCGGGTCTCTTCCGCCCTCTCCTGTCAGATCCTGGTAAATGTACTCCAGGTTGAAGAAGTTTCCCTTGCTGTGTCTGAACGCGGTTATCCCCATATAGTCCGCATCGTTGATATAATCGACAAAAAACCTGCGGTTCCTGTCCCGCTGCCCGGCGACAAACGAAGCGCCGCAGGAAGCGCCGGCAGACACGCCGATTACATAATCCGGACGGATCCCGTCATCCAGCATCTTATCCAGGATTCCCGCCGTATAGGCACATTTCATTCCGCCGCCTTCAATTACAAGGCCCAGTTTCATAGATTTATCTCATTTCCTTCCCGTTCCGGTCCCCCGCAGGGGGGCCGGTCTTCTTCTGTTAATCCAGTTTCGCCTGCCGCATCGCTGCCTTCGCCACATGGGCGGCCAGCACGCTGGTGGTCACCGCCCCGACGCCGCCCGGAACCGGCGTGATGGCGGATACGATCTTCTCCACGTTCTCATACTCCACATCTCCGCACAGACGCCCTTCCGCATCCAGATTGATCCCGACGTCAATGACAGTCTGTCCTTCCCTGACAAAATCCGCGTTCACCGTATGCGCCCTGCCAGCGGCTGTGATCAGGATGTCCGCCTGACGCGCGATGGAAGCAAGGTCCTGTGTTTTTGTATGGCAGATTGTAACCGTAGCGTCTTTTTGAAGGAGCATCATGGAGGCGGGTTTTCCGAACACGAGCGAACGGCCGATCACGACCGCCCTCCTGCCTCTCAATGCGATCCCGTAATAGTCGAGAATCTCCATGACGGCCTGCGGCGTGCACGGGGCGAATCCGATCTGCTTGCCTGTAAAGACCCCGCTCATCGACAGATCGCCCATCCCGTCAACGTCCTTGTCCGGAACCAGCGCATTCTCGATCCGCTGTGCGTCCACGCTCCGGGGAAGCGGACGCAGGAGAAGGACGCCGTGCACCGTCCGGTCTTCATTTGCCCTGTCGATTGCCTGCAGCAGTGTGTCTGTGTCCGCGTCCGCGCCAAACACAGTGCGCCTTACGTCGATCCCCGTCGCCTCGCAGCGCTTTACGGCGCCCCGCTCATAGGAAAGATCCCCTGGATTTTCCCCCACACGGATGATCTCCAGCGCAGGCGTGATCCCGCTCTCATGAAGCTTCGATACAAGCGCCTTCGTCTTTTCACTTAATGATGCCGCAACCTCTTTTCCAAGGAGTCTTTCTGCCATCTGTCAGTCCTTTCTACTGCATCAGCCCTTCTGTTCCCGCAGCTGCCCTCTTACATCTTCGTAGATCTCATCCGCAAGCGGGCAGTATTCTTCAAGCATCCCGTCCGCCCTTCGGTTGTAGCTGTCTGCCAGGGCCCGGTCCTTCATCAGTTTCGTGTTGATATATACATTCAGAGAGGCTGCCTGAAGCGCAGCCTTTGCGAAAAGCGCAGCATCCCCCGCGTCGGATACGGCCATAGACGAGCCTTTCTGCGCGGCAATCCCGATCAGCTTCAGGCAGCTGCAGCACTTCTCCATGATCAGGAGCGGCACCTGGCAGGCCTTCCTGAGCGCCTCTTCAATGACCTTCGCACGCGCTTCTTTCTCCTCCGGCGTATCCTTCGGAAGGGCATACGCCCTGGAGAGCGGCTCAAACACCTCCGCGTCCCCCTCGATCAGGGTCAGAAGCTCCGCCTGCAGATTGGACGCCGCGGACTTCAGGTCCAGCATATCCACTTCAACGGACGCATACTTCGTCTTTCCGATCGTCAGATGCGCGACCATGTTGGCCAGCGCGGCGCTCAGCGCTCCGACCAGCGCGCTCGCTCCGCCGCCGCCCGGCGTCGGGCTCTTGGAGCCGAGCTTATCCACAAATTCATTTACAGGAATCGTTGAATACCCCATCTGTGTACCTTCCTTTCATGCCGTCAGCCTTGCCTGCGGCTTTTCAGATAGTCCCTGCGTCCCTCCTCATAGAGGTTCCTTCCTTCGCAGTCGATCAGCACAGTGACCGGGAACTCCCGGACCGTCAGTTTCCGGATCGCTTCCGGGCCCAGATCCTCATAAGCGATCAGTTCACTTTTGACGATGCACTTTGACAGCAGTGCGCCTGCCCCGCCGATGGCTCCGAAGTATACGCCATGATATCTGCGCATGGCGTCGATCACTTCTTTGGAGCGCGCGCCTTTGCCGATCATCCCGCGCGCGCCGAGTGCGATCATCTGCGGCGCCCATTTATCCATGCGCCCCGCCGTTGTGGGGCCGGCCGATCCGATCACGCTGCCCGGCCTTGCCGGACTGGGGCCGACGTAATAGATCGTCGCATCCTTCGTATCAAACGGGATCGGGATGCCCTGTGCAAGCTGCTCCGTCATCCGTTCATGCGCGGCGTCTCTCGCCGTATAGACCACGCCGCTCAGGTAGACGGTATCCCCCATGCGGAGTGTTTCTGCAATCTCTTCAGTCAGAGGAAGATCGATATGCCGCTCCATCAGATCACCTCCGTTTCATGTCTCGTCACATGGCAGCTGATATTGACGGCGCACGGCATCCCCGCAATATGCGTCGGAAGCGTCTCGATGTTCACGCCGACTGCAGTCGTCCTTCCCCCAAAGCCCTGCGGGCCGATGCCCAGGTCGTTGATCTTTTCCAGCATCTCATCCTCCAGATCGGCATAGAACGGATCTTCGTTGCGGGAATCCACAGGACGAAGCAGCGCCTTCTTGGCAAGAAGCGCGACCTGGTCGAAATTGCCTCCGATTCCGACGCCGACCACGATGGGCGGACATGGATTGGGGCCCGCCGCCTCCACCGTCTGAAGGATAAAGTCCTTCACGCCCGCAAGGCCGGCCGACGGCTTGAGCATGGCAAGCGCACTCATGTTCTCAGAGCCGAATCCTTTCGGCGCGACGGTGATCTTTACTTTGTCCCCCGGGACGATATCGGTATGGATCATGGCCGGTGTATTGTCGCCCGTGTTGCCCCGGCGAACCGGATCCGCTTCCACCGATTTGCGCAGGTACCCCTTCGTGTAGGCGCACCGGACGCCTTCCTGGATGGCGTCATACAGATAGTCCCCTGTGAAATGGACTTCCTGTCCGATTTCCAGAAAAATGCACGCCATCCCCGTGTCCTGGCAGATCGGGACGCCCTCCCTGCCTGCCTCTTCATAATTCAGGATGATCTGGTCAAGGATCGTCTGCGCGATCGCGCCGTCCTCTTTCCTGCGCATGGCCCGGATCCCTTCCTGCATATCCTCCGGGAGATACACATTGGCCCCGATGCACATGCGCTCAACGGCCTCTTTCACTAAACTGGTGCTGATCTGTCTCATTTTTCCGCTTTCCTCCGGTCCGTGGCTTATCTGATTCATTCCGCCGACGCTCATTATACCAAAATGAGACTGTTCAGCGCAGTCTCATTTTTTAACATTCATAGATTGCAGGAGCTTCTAAGAAGCGGAGCAATCGTTAAAATAAGAGCACTTTATGAAAGAAGCATCCGGTCGTTGGCAAAGGTCCCTTCAGACGCAGCGTTGAACTTCTCCATCAGGTCGCTCACGTGAAGATTCTTTTTTTCCTCTCCGGACACATCGTATATGATCTGTCCTTCATGCATCATGATCAGGCGGTTGCCCATGCGGATGGCGTCCTTCATGTTGTGGGTCACCATCAGAGCGGTCAGGCTGTCTTTCTCGACAAACTGCCGGGTCAGTTCCAGGACCTTGGCTGCCGTCTTCGGATCAAGCGCGGCCGTGTGCTCGTCCAGCAGCAGCAGCCTGGGCTTTTTCAGCGTTGCCATCAGAAGCGTCAGCGCCTGCCTCTGTCCGCCGGACAGAAGTCCCACCTTGGAAGTCATCCGGTCCTCGAGTCCCAGCTCAAGGCTTCTGAGAAGCTCCTGGTAGATCTCTGTCTCTGTCCGGGTGATCCCCCAGGACAGCCCTCTGCGGTTTCCTCTCCTGGCAGCCAGCGCCAGGTTCTCGTCGATCTGCATCGTCGCCGCAGTGCCGGTCATCGGATCCTGGAAGACCCTTCCCAGGAGGACGGCCCTTTTATGCTCCGGATACCCTGTAATATTCTCCGAATCGATATAGATGGCTCCCTCGTCGACCGGCCATACGCCTGCGATGGCGTTCAGCATCGTACTCTTGCCAGCGCCGTTTCCGCCGATGATGGTGCAGAAATCTCCGGGACTAAGCTTCAGGCTTACGCCGCGCAGCGCCGGCCTTTCATTGATCGTGCCTTTGTTAAATGTCTTGTGAATATTGATCAGTTCCAGCATGCTCTGCGAGGTATCACTCATTCTCCTGCACCCCCTTCTTCGCGGCCCGCTTATAAGAGTTGCGCGATTTTGCCCTCAGATACGGTACAGCCAGGAAGACTGCAACGACCGCCGCCGTAAAGAGCTTCAGGTCGTTCGGAGGCATCTTCAGCCACAGGACCACGCCGATGACCACATAGTAGAGAATCCCGCCGACCGCGACGAACAGCAGATGGCCCAGAAAGTTCAGTTTCTTTCCAAGAAGAGCCTCTCCGATCACTTCACCGATAATAACCGCAGCAAGCCCGATTACGATCGCGCCCCTGCCCATATTGACGTCGGCAAATCCCTGATACTGCGCAAGCATGGCGCCCGAGAGGGCAACCAGTCCGTTGGACAGCGCCAGGGTCAGAACCTTCATGACGCTGATATTGATGCCCTGGGCCTTGGACATGGACGGGTTGGTGCCGGTCGCACGGATTGCGGAACCAAGCTCGGTGCCAAAGAACCAGTACAGGATGAGGCACAGTGCAACGCAGATCCCGCCTGCCACTGCAATCGTCATGGGAATCTTGCGCATCGTTACGACAAGTGTATATTTGTCTACCGACACGACCTGGTTCGCCTTTCCGCCCATGATCCGCAGGTTCACCGAGTACATGGCAATCTGCGTCAGGATCCCGGCCAGGATGTCCGGTATGCCGAACAGTGTATGGAGAACGCCTGTGCACAGACCGCACAGAATGCCGGCGCCAAATGCTGCCAGCATCGCAATCGGGGCCGGAACGCCCGATGTGATCAGGACGACCGCCGTTGCCCCGCCGGCCGTGAATGAACCATCCACGGTCAGGTCGGAAAACCGAAGCAGGCGGAATGTCATATAAACTCCGATTGCCATGATCCCCCATATGATGCCCTGGGCGATATTGCCGGGCATTGCCTTCAACAAAGTGAGCGGATCCAATGCAAGTAAACTCATCAAACAGCCTCCGGTAAATACTTCTCAACAGGTCAGGCAGAAACATGCGCAGAGCATGTCCGCCGGGCATGGATATAAACAAGGATCGGATAGGGAGGTTTCTCTCCCTATCCGGTCTTCTTTCCTCAGATCATTTCAGAGCGCTTCAACACTCTCTTACTCTGCCTCGGTCTCCGGTGCGTCACCGCCGATTGCAGCGTAGTCGTCCGGAACCGTAATTCCAAGCTCATCACAGAGAGATGCGTTGTATTCCTTGGTGGTTGCAGCCGCGAACTCAACCTCCATCTCAGAGATGTCCTCTCCGTCCAGCAGGACCTTCGCCGCCATGGCTCCGGTCGCCTTTCCGAGATCCGCGTAGCTGATGGACAGGGTTGCGATGCCGCATCCTTCGCAGATGCCTTCCTCGCCTGCGATGACCGGGATGCCGGCCGGAACAACGATGTTGCGGATCAGCTCAGTGTTGGAAGCCGCAGTGTTGTCCGTCGGGATATAGAGTGCATCCACTTCCGAAACAGCAGTGGTCACAACCTGGGATACATCATTGGAATCCGCAAATGTGTACTCAGTGACCTCATACTCGTCGCTGATAGCCTCAAGTTCTTCGGTGATGACTCTTGCCTGATAGCCGGAGTTCGGCTCTGCAGAGCAGTACAGGATACCGATCTTCTTCGCGTCCGGAAGAACCTCTCCGAACAGGGCCGCCTGCTGATCAAGCGGGGCAAGATCCGAAGTTCCGGAAATGTTGGTTCCCGTGGTTCCGGTCCAGTCATCAATGTCAAGCGCGGTCGCATAATCCGTGACAGAGGTTCCGAGAATCGGGATATCCCCCGTGGAAGCCTGCGCCGCCTGCAGGGCCGGCGTCGCGTTTGCCATGATCAGGTCAACGCCGTCCGATACGAACCCATTGCAGATGGTGGAGCAGGTTGCGGAATCTCCGGCCGCATTCTGCACGTCAAAAACAACGGTATCGCCGGCAGCTTCCACCGCCTCAGTCAGCGCTTCCTGGAATCCTTCGGTCGCGGCGTCCAGGGCCACATGCTGCACCAGCTGGCATACGCCGACATGGTACTCATTCCCCTCTGCGAATACGGGAGCTGAAAAGACTGTGAGCGCCATCACAGCGCTGCTGATACACGCAAGAGTCTTTGAGATCTTTTTCATTTTATCAACCTCCTAATGATGATTCATGTATATTCCGTCCGGAATATCGCATCAAAGAAGATTATATTGATTTAAAGCATTAAAGTCAATAGTTTAAAGGAGTAAAGTGGTTGCATTTCACAGGCCAGCCAACTCTGCTTTGAGTTTGTGGGCACACTGAAAACACGTTGCCTACCCTCGCTTTGCATCGGTTGCATTGCAGCCATTCCCAGCTCCTATAGAAGCGTGGTCGCTTCTCCACTCCGTTCCGGTCGGTGCTGGACGAACGTCCACTGG
>CAJOKX010000032.1 GCA_905235415.1 uncultured Lachnospiraceae bacterium | reverse complement strand
AACCCTTCGCATCTGTTTCCTGCCTCCCGCCTGTTATCCGCAGCCTGCCGTATCTGTTTCCTGCCTCCCCTGTATAGTACGAGCCGCGACCATTAAGAGCCGCGGCCGTCGCGCTCCAGCTTCTCCGCCAGGCACCGGTCCGTCGTCCCGGCCTTATGGCCGCCGATCTGGCAGTTGCGCTCCATCATCGTCCCGGCGCGCAGGAGGTTCGTGCCCTTCAGGACGGCGTTCTTCCCGTAGCGGCTCTTCAGGGACAGGACGCTGCTCTGCAGCTGCATGTCGGCGTCCTGCTTCCGGAGGGCGGCCTCCGGATCCGGGGACAGCTCCCCGCTCTCATCAAACAGGGAGAACTGATACCCGACGCTTCCGGCTTCCCGGATCGGGCAGGACAGTCCGATCCGGCGCACCGGCGCATCGCGCCGGGTTGTCCGGAGATAAGCCGAATCCACCTTCGGCCGCCAGACTTCATCCGAGGCCGTCATGTGAGCGGCATGGACGGTGCCGCCTGTATAGAAGGCGGGAAGCCCGTCCTGGTCCCTGAAGTCATGGCTGTAGGAGACGAAGAAGGAGAGTGTGTCTGTGACCACGTGTTTCTCAGCCATCTGCAGGCAGAGCTGGTCCGTCATCTCTTTGATGACGACTTCAGCTTCTTCGTATGTGTAATCCCGCAGCAGCACCTGCCCCTGGGAGAGCGAGCGTCCCTTCGGCCGGTATCCCTTGATGTCCTTCATGGTTACGGTTTCAACGCCGAAAGAGTGGTCGATCAGGATCTCCGCGTCGACGCCGAAAGCCTTGTAGAGCAGATCGTCGTTGAGCATGGCGGCTCTTGAGATATCGTGCATGGTCATCAGGCCCATGGAGGCCAGACGCCGGGACTTGCCGCGCGCAATCATCCAGAAGTCTGTGATCGGCCGGTGGTCCCAGAGCAGTTCGCGGTAGCGGTCTTCGTCCAGGATCCCGATAAAGTCCGGGGACTTCTTGGCTGTGATGTCGAGGGCGATCTTGGCCAGATACAGGTTGGTCCCGATCCCGCAGGAAGAGCGGATGCCGGTGCGGTCGAGCACCGCGTTCATCACTTCGACGCCGAGCTGTCTGGGCGTCATCCCATACAGATCCAGGTAGTCTGTCACGTCGATGAAGGCTTCATCACAGGAATAGACGTGGATATCATCCGCGGAAAAATACTGCAGGTACACGGCATAGATCTCTGCGGAGCAGGCCTCATAATGCGCCATCTGCGGCGGGGCCGTGATATAGTCGATCGTCTTCGGAATCTCATAGACCCGGGAACGGTTTCTGACGCCGAGCTTCTTCAGGGCCGGAGAGACTGCCAGGCAGATCGTGCCTTCTCCGCGGGAGGGATCCGCCACGACGAGCTTCGCCGTCATGGGGTCGAGTCCGCGCTCGACACACTCTACGGAAGCATAGAAGCTCTTCAGGTCGATGATGATATAGATCCTGTGCGTGTCGCCATGTCCCCAGAACCGGGTCGGGTCTTCATACAGGGAAGCGTTCTGTGTAAACAGCGCGCGTCTGCCGTGCGCTGCAGACAGCGATGCAGGCTCATCTGCCGTTCTCATGCGAATCATCCCCTTTCTCCTCCCGGTGCGTATCTATACACTATACCCGAACATACGTTCTGTCAAGCAAAAAACAACGATGCACGGGGAATAAACCTGCAGGCTGCAAAAAACAATCCGGAAGCTGCGCATTTTACACGTTTATGGTACAATGATCATCAGTATTACAGCGAGTTTGGGCAGCAGGAGGGAGAGATGGAAAGAGAACGTTTGGGAAGCCGGATCGGATTTATTTTTCTGAGTGCGGGCTGCGCGATCGGATGCGGCAATGTATGGAAGTTTCCGTGGATGGCAGGGCAGAACGGAGGCGGCGCTTTTGTGCTGATCTACATTGTGTGCCTCCTGCTCCTCGGGCTTCCGGCGATGGTTGTCGAGTTTTCCGTAGGGCGCGCGGCGCAGGCCAGCCCGGTCAGGATGTACCAGAAGCTGGAGAAGCCGGGCAGCAAGTGGCATTGGCACGGCATATGGTGTATGATCGGCAATTTCTGCCTGATGGCCTTCTACACGGTTGTGACCGGCTGGATCCTGTACTATTTTGTCAGCTTCCTGACCGGCAGGAGCGCGGAGCTCGGGTTTATGCCGATGATCACGAATCCGGGGCTGAATGTCAGCTATCTGGGGATTGTGGTCGTCATTGCGTTTGTGCTGCTCTCCTTCAATATCCAGGACGGACTTGAGAAGGTGACCAAATATATTATGGGAGCGCTGCTGATCCTGATGATTGTGCTCACAGTCAGAAGCTTTACGCTGGAGGGCGCGGGAGAGGGCCTTCGCTTTTATCTGGTGCCGGATTTCGGAAAGATCAGCTTCAGCGTGGTCGTGGCCGCGATGAACCAGGCGTTCTTTACGCTGTCGCTCGGCATCGGGTCCATGGCCATCTTCGGAAGCTATATCGGGAAAGAGCATACGCTTCTGGGAGAGTCTGTTCATGTCGTCTTTCTGGATACGTTTGTTGCGATCATGGCGGGACTGATCATTTTCCCGGCGTGCTCCTCGCTCGGACTTGAGGTCACTGCGGGGCCGGCGCTTCTGTTTGACACGATGGCGGGCGTCTTCAACACGATGGCAGGCGGACGGATCTGGGGAAGCGCATTTTTCCTGTTCATGACCTTTGCGGCGTTCTCCACGGTGCTTGCGGTCTGTGAGAATATCCTCGCATGCGTCAGGGAGCTGACCGGGTGGAACCGCAAAAAAGGAGCGGTGGTCTGTGCCGTGATTGTATTTGTGACGGCGCTCACCACAGCGCTCGGATACAGTGTGCTTCATTTCCAGCCTTTTGCGGAGGACAGCGCGTGGCTTGATTTCTGGGATTTCATTGTCAGCACCAATCTGCTGCCGCTCGGCGCGCTCATTATGACGCTGTTCTGCGTCAGCGACCGCTTCGGGTGGGGCTGGGAGAATTTTAAGGCAGAGGCAAATGCGGGAAAGGGCATGAAGGTGCAGGACTGGATGAAACCGGTCTTCAAGTATCTGGTGCCCGTCGCGATCCTGGGACTGTATATCATAGGACTGATGAATTTCAAGTGGAAATAAAGATGCGGCCCCGGCGATCGAGTGTGCGGACGGAGGTGCGGTATGAAAAGATGCGCAGGATGCGGGAATACAGCCGCCGGAGGATACAGGCGCCGGAGAATACAGGCGCAGAAGAATACGGATACAGACAAACGCCGGGAGAGATCATCTCCCGGCGTTCGTCACCCACCACAAGCTATGTCGTATGTCAAAAAGCAGATTGCTTTGTCATACCGAATGTGCATAGGACCCATACAGACAGTGGAAGAATACGCTGATCTTTTTCATAGGTAAACCTCCTTTTCTCTCAAATAAAACTGTACGTATTGTTTCCTGCAGAAAACGGTTTGTTTGTTTCTGATTACGTTATAGACCGGATGCCGGAAACCGTAAAATACTTCTTTGATGCATTTAGCCATATCCGCGGTATATGGATGCGGAAATCTTATTTTTCAATAAGCATTCTCCCGTTTTCATATTATAATAATGAAGTACTGATTAACAGAAATGATCTGGTGTATACTATATAACAGATATACAGGTTCATTTACAGTCTGGAGATTTGCAGAAAATGGGCTATGCTGACGATTGCGGTTGTTGAAGACGAAGAAAAATATAAAAAAGAACTGGATGCGTTCCTGTGCAGGTTTTCGGAAGAAACCGGCAGCCAGCTGAAGGTTGCCCATTTTTCGGACGGAGATGAGATCGCGCAGGAATACGCCGGCGGCATGGATATTATCCTGATGGATATCCAGATGCGGTTTATGGACGGTATGACGGCGGCGCGCCGGATCCGGGAGCGGGATGGTGCGGTGGTCATCATCTTTATCACGAACCGGGTGGATTACGCCGTGCAGGGCTATCAGGTGGACGCGCTGGACTATATCCTGAAGCCCCTGAATTACTATGCGCTGAAAGAGTCGCTGCTGCGCGCCGCCGAACGCCTGAGCGCTTCGCGGGGGAAGAAGATTACGCTGCAGTCTGCTTCCGGATTCCTGGTGCTGGAGACGGACCGCATCACCTATGTGGAGAGCATCGGGCACAACCTGATCTACCATACGAAGAAGAACGAGCATATGGTCCGCCAGAATATGAGCGAGGCGGAGAAGCTGCTGGGCGGGGAGCAGTTCTGCAGGATTCACAAGGGATATCTGGTCAACCTGATGCATGTCACCTCTGTGCAGGGCAATGACTGTATCGTGGACGGGCAGCGTCTGCCTGTCGGCCGGACCCGGAAAAATGAACTGATGCGCCTGCTGATCAGCACGGTGGAGTAGGACGAACGGGAGAGGATATGCCGATATTGTTTCAAACGGTCGAACTTGATATTCCCAGGATCTTCACGGCGCTGGCGGAATGGGCGGCGTGTATGGTCTTTATCCATCTGCTCAAACGGCGCGCGTGGGCGAAGGGCTGGCGCTTTGCAGCGGCGTGCGCGGGCGCGCTTTTTGTGCAGTCGGGGTTCCTGGTCCTGACGGGGCGTGCGCGGATGATCTGGTGGGGCGTGTTCATGCTGGCCGCATTCCTGTTTATGTTCGCGTTTATCTATGCGTGCGTGGATGACTCATGGACCAGCTGCCTGGTCCTGGCTTTTTTTGCCTTTCAGGCGGCGGAGTTTGCGGCGTCCTTTACCTGGCAGTTCTTCGGGTACGGAGACGTGTTCTACGCCCTTGCGCTGCCGCTGCAGGCCGTCCTGGTCGTGATGATCTATGCGCTCCTGTTTTCTGTGCTGTTCTTTGCAAGCGCCCACGAGATCCGGGGGAGAAGCTATCCCGTGATCCGGAAAAGGGATGCCGCATTCTGCGGAGGGCTGGTCCTTTTATCCTTTTCGCTGAGCAACGTCAGCTTCCTGGTTTCCGAAGGGCCGCTTGCGGTGGAGGGAATCCGGGGCCTTCATTACGTGCGGACGATTATCGATCTGTGCGGAGTGCTCGTCCTGTTCTTCTATCTGGATCATCTGCATGAGCAGGCAGTCCGGGAGGAGATGATGGAAATGGACCATGTCCTGAAACTGCAGTACAGCCAGTACCGCAACTATCAGGAATCCATTGACCTGATCAACCGCAAGTACCATGACCTGAAGCACGAGATTGCCGGCCTGAGAGGCGAGACGGATCCCGAGACGCGGGAGGCCTGGATCAGCGCCATGGAGGAGGAGCTGCAGGAGTATAAGCCGGCCGCCGATACAGGCAGCCCGGTCCTGAACACCATCCTGGCCGGGAAAGAGGGAAGGATGCATCACAACAGGATCACCTTTACCTGCGTGTGCGACGGACAGCTGCTGGGGGCGCTTTCCGTGCGGGATACCTGTACTCTGTTCGGCAATGCGCTCGACAACGCCATCGAGGCGGCCGCGCAGGTGGAAGATCCCTCGCGGCGCCTGATCCATCTGACGGTTGCAAGAAAGAGAGACTTCATGATGATGCAGATGCGGAACACCTGTGATGAGGCCCCGCTTTTTAAAGAGGACATGCCCTGTTCGCGCAAAGACAGCAGGTATCACGGTTTCGGGACAAAGAGCATCCGGCAGACGGCCCGCAAATACGGCGGAGACGCCACTTTTTCCTATGCGGACGGATTCTTTGCCGTTTCCGTTCTCATCCCGCTCTCTGCGTGAAGCAGGATGCAGTTTGTGCCGTTTTAGATACAGTTTGTGCCAGAGGACGCCGGGAGGCGTCCTTTTTTTGTATAAGGAAAACAGAATACCCGACGTTTTTGTGCATGCAGCTGCCGCAGTGCATGCGCGGACTGTTCAGAAAGGAGGATTCATGAAGCATCAGGCACTGATTGACAAACTGACGCTGGAAGAGAAAGCGGCCCTCCTTGGCGGAAAAGGGGAGTGGCAGACCAGGGGCGTGAAGAGACTTCATATTCCGGAGATGTACCTGTCCGACGGACCGAGCGGGGTGCGCAGACAGGCAGGCGCCGGCGACCATCTGGGAATCAATCCGTCTCTTCCGGCCACCTGTGTGCCGTCTGCCGCGACCGTTGCCAACAGCTGGGATCCGCAGGTTGCCGAAGAGATCGGCAGGATGCTCGGAGAGGAAGCGAGAACGGAAGACGTACAGATCCTGCTCGGACCGGGGATGAACATGAAGCGCAGTCCTCTGTGCGGAAGGAATTTTGAGTACTATTCGGAGGATCCCATTCAGGCCGGGCGCATGGCGGCCGGATACATCCGCGGCGTCCAGTCCCAGGGCGTACGGGCCTGCGCAAAGCATTTTGCGGTCAACTCCCAGGAAGAGCGCCGCATGGCGGTCAACGCCGTGGTGGATGAGCGGACGCTCAGGGAGATCTACCTGACCCAGTTTGAGATCGCGGTCCGGGAGAGCGGCGTGAAGGCGCTGATGACCAGCTACAACGAGGTCAACGGGACCTATACCAATGAGAATGCGCATCTGCTGAAGGATATCCTCCGCGGCGAGTGGGGATATGACGGCATGGTGGTCACCGACTGGGGCGGATCCAACGATCACGTAGCCGGCGTGAAGGCAGGTTCGGAGCTGGAGATGCCTGCGCCGGGCCTGGATTCGGCAAGGCAGCTGATCGAGGCCGTGCAGGACGGCCGTCTGTCCATGGACGATATCAACGCGCGCGTGGATACGCTGCTGGACGCCGTCCTGGAAACCGCGAAGACGAAGCAGAAAGGGTCTGCAGAGTTTGACAAGGAGGCGCATCACGCCGCCGCGCGCAGGGCTGCCGCACAGTGCGCCGTCCTGCTGAAGAACGCGGGCGGCATCCTGCCGCTGAAAAAAGGAACCCGGGTGGCGGTGATCGGTGATTTTGCATATCAGCCCCGCTACCAGGGCGCCGGTTCATCCGCTGTCAACAATACCTTCCTGGATACGATCGAAAACATCCTTCCCGCATATGCGGAGGACCTGGATGTCGCGGGCATATCCAGAGGCTATATGCGGGACGGATCCGCGGATGAGACGCTCCTTCGGGAGGCCGTGAGCCTTGCCGCCGCAGCCGACGTGGTGCTGTATTTCTTCGGACTCAATGAAATGAGTGAATCGGAAGGACTGGACCGCAGCCATCTGCGGATTCCGCAGAACATGGTGGACGTGCTGGCCGCCATGCGCGCTGTCAACGAGAACATCGTAGGCATCCTGAGCGCCGGCTCTCCCATTGAGATGCCGTGGGACGGACATCTGCAGGGAATCCTGCACGGCTACCTGACCGGACAGGCCGGGGCGGGCGCCATCATGGACCTGCTGACCGGAAAGATCAATCCGTCCGGAAAGCTTGCCGAGACGTATCCGGTGGTCTTCGAAGAGAATCCGGTCATTCACTATTATCCGGCAGCCGAGCGCAACACGGAACACCGCGAGGGACCGTTCATCGGATACCGCTATTACGACACGGCTGGCGTGGCGGTGAAATATCCGTTCGGATTCGGACTGTCCTACACCACATTTGCATACAGCAATCTGCGTGTTTCCCAGAAGGGCGTTACCCTGACCGTTCAGAACACGGGCACTGTGGACGGCGCGGAAGTCGTCCAGCTCTACGTGGGACTTCCGGGCGCAAAGGTCTTCCGTCCGAAAAAGGAACTGAAGGGATTTGTGAAGGTGTTCCTGAACGCAGGGCAGAGCACGCAGGTGATGATCCCGTTTGATGCGTATACCTTCCGTTATTTCAATGTGAAGACGAATCAGTGGGAGGTCGAGGGCGGAAGCTACAGCATTATGGTCGGCGCGAGCGTTTCCGACATCCGTCTGCAGCAGTCCTTCGACGTGGAAGGCACCGGCGCGCCCGTGCCGTATGACGCGGCGAAGATGCCCTCTTACTACAGCGGAAAGATCCTCCAGGTCGGAGACGAAGAATTCCGGCTGCTTCTGGGACACGACATCCCGGACGGCAGGTGGGGCAGCGTCCTTACGGAAAATGACGCGATCTGCCAGATGAAGAACGCCCGCAGCCATCTTGCAAGGTTTGTCTTCAGGATTCTGGACAAAAAGAAAAAGAAGGCGGATGCGAAAGGGATTCCGGATCTGAATATCCTGTTCATTTACAACATGCCGTTCAGAGCGATCGCCAAGATGAGCGGCGGCGCGGTATCGAAGGATATGGTGGACGGGATCGTAAAGATCGTGAACGGACATTTCTTCAGCGGCCTGGGCGCTGTGATCAGCGGTTTCTTCAGAAACAAGAAGCTCAACAAGGCGTATGAAAAGCGGCTGGAAGAACAGACTTAACATAAGCTTCGCAAAGGCGCACTTGCGCTGAGGGGAGCAAGCAGAACGGAGGATAGCAAACATGTCATTCTGGACGAAATTTACTGAAAAACATCCCGGCGCGGCCAAATGGGTCCGTGAGGGAGGGCTCTTCCTGGTCTTCAGTTATGTAGTCACCTTCCTGAAATGGGGACTTCTGACCTTCCTTCCGCAGTTCTTCCACGGAATTGTGGGGGATGTGGCCTGGGCGTGGCCCGGGATCAAGGTAAAGATGTTCGGAGTGCCGCTCACGCTGGCAGTCATCGGCAACAGTCTGGAGGACGGAGGACTCGCGTTTACGCTCGCGAACTTCACGTCCATCATCATCGGCGAATGCATCAACTTCCCGCTGCAGCGGAATGTGACGTTCCGCAGCAAGGGACCGGTGCTCCCGCAGATCCTGTGCCATTTTGCCGGCGCCCTGGGCGTGTTCTTCATCATGAACCTGTTTACCTGCATCTGGAATCCGGTTACGGCAGCGTTCAGCGTTCCGGACGGGATCCGCAATATTGTAACTACTGTAGTGACGGGCGGCGTATCCATGGTCATCATCTTCGCGATCGACAAGACCATCTTCTCGGAAGGATTCGGGAAGAAGAAATGAAGCCGTGCACAGGCAGCCTGTTCATGTTCATGCACAAGGAGGAGAGGCATGCATAACAAATATGCAAGGAAAGCAATATCTTCCGCTCTTGTCATTGCGCTTGCCGCCGGTATGCTGACCGGCTGCGGAAGCAAGGAGTCAGGGAGCGGGGACGGCGCGCAGACAGCGGATGGAGCGCCGGAAACCGAAACAGACGCAAGATACAAACTGATCCTGACGGAAGAGCCGAAAGCAGGCGGAGGCGCATCGCAGGCGGCATCGTCGGATGCATCTTCCGACACGTCCGATCCGTATAAGGATGCTTCCGCGGATACGTCTGATCCGTACAAGAATGCGGGCGGGGACACCTCTGATCCGTACAAGAATGCGGGCGGGGACACCTCTGATCCGTACAAGAGCGCGGGCGGCGGAGATACGTCCGACCCGTACAAGAGCGCGGGCGGCGGAGAGAGCTCCGATCCGTACAAGAGCGCAGGCGGCGGGGATACCTCCGATCCGTACAAGAGTGCGGGCGGCGGAGAAGCGCAGGCGCAGACAGAGGCGGCTGTAAAAGCCGAAACCGCAGAGTATATTCCGGAACCCGGACCGGACGCGAAATATACGGTCACAGTGACCGATGACGGCTGGGTAAAGATCGAGAACGAAGACGGAGAGACGCTCGGCATGTCCAGCGTATCCGGCGTCAAGGTGATTGAAGAAGACGGATATGCGTTCAAGGACCTGAACCAGAACGGATCTCTGGATGTCTATGAAGACTGGAGAAAGACCGATGAAGAGCGTGCCGAAGACCTGGTCTCGCAGATGCAGGGCGCAGAGAGGGCGGTGATCCTCGCGCACGGCGGCTGGGACGGCGACTTCACAACAGAGCGTCTTCCGGAAGATCACGCCTCTGCCATCTATCTGGCAAATGGCGGCCGCGGCGGCGTCAGCCGCGCCATCAGCAACGGCGGCGCAGCGCACGCGAAGTGGACCAACGCCATCCAGGAGGCAGCCGAGAGCAGCTACTACGGCATTCCGGCCATGATCTCCATCGACCCGGCGAATATCTCCGGACTGATCGAGTGCCTGTCGCTCGCTTCCACCATGGATTCGGAGCTGGCGGCAGAGATCGGCAATGAGACCGCGAAGCAGTACCGCGCAGCCGGCGTCACCGCCCTGCTCGGACCGCAGGTCGATATCGCGTCTCCCATCATGAGCCGCGCGGGCGGAACCTACGGCGAGGATCCGCAGCTGACGCTGGATATCGCCACCGCCTACGTCAACGCCATGCAGTCCACCTACGGCGAGGACGGCGAAGACCTTGGCTGGGGAGATGAATCCGTCTACTGCTTCACCAAGCATTACGGCGGCGCAGGCTCCACCGAGGGCGGACGCGACGACCACACCTACGCGGGACGCTATGCAATCTTCCCGGGTGAGAACCTGGAAGCCCATCTGATCACGTATTTCGACGGCGTGTTCAACCTGCCCGGCAAGACCGGATCCTCCGGACTGATGACAGAGTACGCCATCAACGTCGACAAGGACGGAAATACCTACGGCGGCGAATATGCAGGCGCATACAACCCGTTCATGTACAGCCTTCTTGACGAATATGGATTTGACAGCCTGAAGATCACCGACTGGGGCGTATTCGGCGGACTCGGAGAAAAGACCGGCGGCCTGTGGGGCACCGAGGAAATGAGTGAGCCGGAGCGTATCGCACTCGGATTTGAGCGCGGCGTGAATGTCCTGGGCGGATACGGCAACCTCGAGAACATCACCGAAGGCTACAACATCCTGGTTGAAAAGGTCGGACAGGAGAAGGCGGATGAGATCCTCTCCAAAGCAGCGGGCAACTACATCGTCCTGATGATGCGGCTGAATATGTTCGACCAGCCGTACAACGATTCCGCGTATGCAGACCAGATCATCGCGAGCGAATCCGCGAACGCGTACGGGCTGGAGACCCAGAAACAGTCCGTGGTCATGCTCAAGAACGACGGAACCATCCGGGCGGCAGGCAGCGCATCTGCGGAAGCCTCCACGGGAGCAGAAACAGAAGCCGAAGAGGCGCAGGGCGGAAAACCGAAGGTCTATGTACCGTATGTGTACAGCACCGGCTTCACTGCCAACTGGATGTTCGGCATCAATCCGGGTACGCCGAGCTGGCAGCCGGGAATGGATCTTGACACGCTCGGACAGTACTTCGAGGTTGTCACCGATACCCTCGGCGATCCGACCGGAGAGCCGGATGCAGACGGCAATCCCGTCTACACCAAAGACGACCTGACACGTGCAAGTGAAGAGGAGATTCAGGACTGCGACTATATCCTGGTCGGAATGACCGGCGCCTACAGCGCTTCCTATTCCTCTTACCTGACCGCGGCGTTCGGACCGCCCACCGAGCCTGAGGGCGAGGAAGTGTACTATCCGGCGTCCCTGCAGTATGCAGAGTACACCGCAGAAAATGCAGCGGATCCGTCCCTGTCCGGCAACATTGTCGACGGCGAGAAGGAAAACCGCTCCTACAAGGGCGTCACCGCTCCGGCAGATCCCAACTACGGCCATCTGGAGGCTCTGCAGTATGCAGAGTCCGTCTCCAAAGACGTTCCGGTGATCGCGTCCGTTTCCATGGAACGCGGCATGGTCTGGACCGATGTGGAACCGCTCTGCGACGTGATCCTGGTTTCCTACAACGCGCAGAAGACCGATGCGGTCGCGCAGATCATCCTCGGCGAATATGAGCCGAATGGACTGCTTGTATTCCAGCAGCCATCCTCCATGGATGCGGTGGAAGCACAGGTATCCGACGTTCCGAGAGACATGGAGTGCTATCAGGATGCGGACGGCAGCACCTATGACTTCGCATTCGGACTGAACTGGTCCGGCGTCATTGACGATGCGCGTACCGACAAGTACACGGCAGCGCCGCTGACGAAGGTGAGCTCCTATGACTTCGGCGACAGCCTGAAGGTATATGAGGCGGCGGAAAGCGCAGATGCACAGACCGAGGCGGAGGGCGTTGAGACCGAAGCTGAAGAAAATGCAGACGTGCAGACCGAAGCGGAATAAGTGAAGGCGCGCACACGCTGATGAAATCTGAGAATGCGCAGGACCCGCGCACGGGTCCTGCGTCGAACCGGAAGACGGAAACGGTCCGGCATCAGACGGACCGGATCCATTGCACAAACCAGGAGGGGTAGAAATGACACAATTCTTAAGCTCGCTGATCTATCCGATCGTTGCACCGATGGGCGTCAGTGAGGCGGACCTGCTCTCATACCTGACGATGCTTTCAGGGTATATCTGGGCAGCGATCGCAATCGTTATTGCAGTCATTGTCGTAATGATTCTGGCGCATTTTGCCAAAAAGGGAAACAGACATGTAATCCGCTGGATCGCCGGACTGGGCGGCCTGGCCGCGCTGGTCGGCATCGTCAACGCGGTCTGCTTCGGCCCCATGTACAACAACGTGGCCGGATACCTGAATGCATCCAAAGTGGAGCTTTCTGAGGAAACGGTTGAGCAGAGCCGCCAAACCGTGCAGAAGGTCGGTGAAGAGGGCATCGTCCTGCTCAAGAACGACGGTCTTCTTCCGCTGACAGATACAAAGAAGCTGAATGTATTCGGGTGGGCTTCCACCAATCCGCTCTATGGCGGCACCGGTTCAGGATCCTCCGATTCTTCAACCGCTGTCAGCATTCTGCAGTCCCTGAAGAATGCAGGCTTTGAAACCAACGACGGCCTGAGCGCCATGTACCGCGAATACCGGGCGGAGCGTCCGACGATCGCGATGGCGTCCCAGGACTGGACCATTCCGGAACCGCCCGTGAGCGTCTACAATGATGACCTGATCGGGGCGACGAAGGAGTTCTCCGACACAGCAGTGGTCGTGATCGGACGTTCCGGCGGAGAGGGCGCCGACCTTCCCATGGACATGTATTCCGTGATCAACGGCACTTACAATCCGGCAGCGCAGGTGTCTGCGGCGCCTTCCAACTACAACTACATGCAGGCGTCCTACACCAACAACGGCGCCTATGACGATTTTGAAGAGGGCGAGTCCTATCTGGAACTGTCCGTCACGGAAGAGAACCTGATTGAGAAGGTCTGCTCCGAGTTCGACGATGTCATCGTCATCATCAACGCCAACAACGCCATGGAGCTTGGCTGGGTGGATGAATACGAGCAGATCAAAGCGGTTCTCCTGGCTCCGGGCGCAGGCATCACCGGCTTTTCGGCACTGGGCGAGATCATGAGCGGCGCAGTCAATCCTTCCGGCCGTACGGTCGATACCTTTGTGAAGGACCTGATGAACACGCCGTATATCAACAACATCGGCAATCATGCATTTACCAATGTGGACGACCTGAAGCAGGCGATCGCGGCGGCGGACGGCGCTTATGAAGGCAACATCGCTTTCGCAAACTATGTGGAAGGCATCTATGTCGGCTACAAGTACTATGAGACTGCATCCGACGATGGTGCGATCACCTATGAGGATGAAGTGCAGTACCCGTTCGGATACGGCCTGAGCTACACAACCTTTGAGCAGAAGATTGAGAACTTTGCAGACGATGACAAGACCGTATCCTTCGACGTGACCGTCACCAACACCGGCGATACGGAAGGCAGAGAGGTTGTGGAGGTTTATTTCACTCCGCCTTACGCCGACGGCGGCATCGAGAAAGCATCCGTCAACCTGATCGACTTCGGTAAGACCGGCTCCCTGAAGGCAGGAGAGTCTGAGACGATTCATTTTGAACTGAAGAAGGAAGACCTTGCATCTTACGACTCCGAAGGCGTCCGGATCGACGGCGGCGGATACATCCTGGAAGCGGGTGACTATACGATCTCCGTGCGCTCCGATTCCCACACCGTCCTGGCGGAAGAGACCTTCACGGTTGCAGAGGATGTGGACTACAGCAAGGACGGCCGCGAGAGCGACAAGACGGTTGCCACGAACCAGTTCCAGGACTATGCAAGAGGAGACTTCGAAGTCCTTTCCCGCGCCGGTGCGTTTGCCAACTATGCGCAGACCTGCGGACGCGTTCTGGAGGATGCCGATTCTGAGATGGACGATGCGACCCGCGCGAAGATCGAAGAGTATTCCTGGGGCACCTACGACGGAACGAAATATAACAATGATGCAGATGAGATGCCCAAGACGGGTGAGAAGAACGGCCTGAAGCTGGCGGATCTGACCGGCAAGGATTATGACGATCCGATGTGGGATCAGCTGCTCGACCAGATGAGTTTCGACGAGATGGCATCCCTGATCAACGTCGGCGGCTGGCAGACCGTTGCCGTGGATTCCGTCGGAAAGGTCGGAACCTCTGACTGTGACGGACCTGCAGGCCTGAGCAACTTCATTACCGGCGCCTATGGAAGCGCGTATCCGTCAGAAGTGCTGATGGCACAGACCTGGAGCAAGGATGTCGCCTATGAGATCGGAACCTCCATGGGACAGGAATACGCCGACGCCAACAACTACGGCTGGTACGGCCCGGCCATGAACATGCACCGCAGCGCATTTGCGGGACGCAACTTCGAGTACTACTCCGAGGACAGTGTCCTTGCAGGCCTGTTTGCGGCCAATGAGATCAACGGTGCCTCCACGAAGGGCGTCTATCCCTACATCAAGCATTTCGCCCTGAACGACCAGGAGACCAACCGCTGCTCCTTCCTGCTGACCTACGCGCCGGAGCAGACCATCCGCGAGATCTACCTCAAGCCGTTTGAGCTGGCAGTCAAGAACTACGAGGGAACGGCCCTTGCGACCATGTCCTCCTTCAACTGGATCGGCACAGAGCCCTCCTGCGCGAACAGCAATCTGCTGAACAACGTCCTGCGCGGCGAGTGGGGATATGTCGGCATGGTCGAGACCGACTATGACGGTTCCTACGGATACATGATCACCGATCACTGCATCCGCAACGGAAACGACCTGATGCTCGGATTCAACGGGGCGGAGACGAACGTCCTGTCCGATCAGAGCGCGACCGCACTCCTTGCGATGCGCCAGGCCAGCAAGAACATCCTGTACACGGTCGGCAACAGCGGATACTACACCATCAACGAGCAGACCGAAGGCGGCCTGACCAACATGCAGAAGCTCTTCTACGGAGCAGACGCAGCAGCAGCGGCGGTGATCATCCTCCTGCTGGCGCTCGTCCTGATCCGCTGGAAGAAGAAGAAAAAGGCAGCTGCAAAGTAAAGAATAGCAGATCGTGCTGCGATCAAGGGTCAGCCCCCGCGGGGAGCTGACCCTTTGTCATTGTCTGTGCAGTTGTCTGTCTGAGATCAGTCTGCGCTGATGTTGCCTGCAAGGCCGCTGGCAGCACGGACTGCATTGTACAGCCAGGTGATGGATGCCTGCTTCGGACCCTGTGCAGACTCTACTTCCGCTTCTGCATGTTCGGTGAACGAATCGATCGCTTCCGCGTTATTGCTGTTCTGAAGCTTGACAAGCGCACCGATCATTTTATACAGCCACTTTGAAGAGACCTGGAGCTGTTCATCTCCCTGTGCGGCGTCAAATTCCTTGTTGAAGTCTTCAACTCCGTCAGAGAGCTGCCGGGCCAGGTCCTCTGTCGGGGCGCAGACCGTTGCGGCAGTCGCAGCCATATAGGCGGAGAAACGCAGCGCATTGGCATACTGCTCGTCGCCGGTGGTGGTGGCGTCATCTGCAGTATGGAAGGTTTCCATCAGATTCTGGATCTCGTCGGCATGCGCACTGTTCGGATCTGCTTCTCTGGCAATGACGTCCAGTGTCAGGAGCATATTGCAGGCGCACAGACCGAGCTTCTGTGAAGTATCCAGAGAGTCGTCTGCCAGCGTGTTGTCATTGGCTTCCACATAACTGGAAAGCGCCGCCTTCTGATCGTCATCTGCGTTGATGGCGCCGGCGAAGGCAAGCATCTCAGTCAGGCAGGTAACGCCGTTTAAAGCCTGTCCGCTTACATCTTCTGCCACTTCATCACCCGACTGAAGCTGCTCCATTACGTCATTGGGGTCGTATTCGCCAAGAGGCGCCGCGAAGGAGGTCATTGCTGCAGATGCAGCCAGAACGCCAGCCATCAGGATACCAAGTGTCTTTTTCATTTTCATTTCTCCTTTTCTTTCCTGCCCGGTCCTTGCCGGTGGATGGATTACATTGACAATTGTTTATCAACTTCATGTCTCGATTGCATTATACGCTGTCCGGCATAAAAATCCACGGAATTCAGAAAAAAGATCGGAGAAGGGGTTACAGTTCACAGACCAGCCTCCGACCTTCTGCATGGAGTTCTGTGGGCACAACTGAAAACCATAGGCAGCCGACTAAGCTTTGCGAGTGGCTGCAATGCAACCGATGCAAAGCGAAGGTAGGCAACGTGTTTTCAGTGTGCCCACAAACTCAAAGCAGAGTTGGCTGGCCTGTGAACTGTAACGAAAAGGGGAAAAGGGGAGGATCCCTTTACCCGCAGGCACATTCTGCATACAGCTGCGCCGCATATGCGATGGCGCTGTCATCTGCGAAAAACTGCGGCGTGTGCAGTTCATGGAGGTCTGAACCCGCCCGCCGGCTCCCGATCCAGAAGAAGAAGGACGGGACATAGTTTCTGTACAGTGCGAAGTCTTCGCTGGCCAGGGAGGGCGGCGCGTCCACAAGAGTCAGTCCGCAGCTGCGCGCATGGCGAATCGCTTCCTTCGTCATCTCAGGGGAATTCCAGACAGCAGGGATCCGTTCTTTCCAGATCAGTTCGCCCCTGCATTCATACGCCTTCGCCGTGTCTTCAACAATCGTTTCCACGCGTTCGATCATGCGGTCCAGAACCGTGTCCGACAGCGAGCGTACGGTTGCCTTCATCCGGACCTGGTCTGCGACAAGATTCGCAGGGCATCCGCCCTCAATCTGGTGGATGGTAAGGATCCCGGTCTCAAGCGGATCGACATTCCTGCTGAGGATACTCTGCAGGGACTGGATGATGGCTGCCGCGCAGACGATCGGGTCCGCGTGCAGGTGCGGCATGGAACCATGTCCGCCTCGCCCGCGGACAAGGATGTCCAGGTTTCTCTTCGCGGACATCAGGGCGCCTTCCCGGCACACGGCGTTGCCGACCTCTACGGAAGGCCAGTTGTGCATGCCAAAGCATACGTCCGGATGGATCCGGTCAAACAGTCCGGCGTCAATCAGCATCCTTGCACCCGTCGTACCCTCTTCGGCAGGCTGAAACACCAGGTCTGTTGTCGGGAGGGGATATCCCGAGCGCTTCATCCTGCCAAGCAGCAGGGCGGCGCCGCACAGTGTCGCTGTATGCAGATCGTGCCCGCATGCATGCATCACGCCGGGCACAGAGGACTTCCAGGAGATATCCGTGCACTCCGTCTGCGGGAGCGCGTCGATATCCGCCCGGAGCATCACCTCGCGGGGCAGGGATCCGGGGATCCGCGCGGCGAGGCCCGTTTTCACGCTCAGATCGATGATCTCGCAGTCCGGAATACCGGACAGAAAGGCGCGGATCTTTTCGGTTGTCCTGTACTCCCGGCCTGACAGCTCCGGATTCTGATGCAGATCATGCCGGAACTGAGTCAGCATACGGATATCGTCATCTGTTAATGAATGAATCAAAACACATTTCCTTTCTGTTCTCTGAACGGTTATTGCAGCAGGCGGAATGCGCAGTAAATGAGCAGTACGCCGGAGATATAATTGATGTATTTTCCCTTGAGCGGCGCGGCGCGTCCTGTAAATGCGCCTGCGATCAGCCACAGTACGGCGCACAGAAAGGCTGTCAGGGCAAGGATGATCGCAAACAGACACTGCAGCGCGAGGGACGGGACCATCGGCACAATATAGCCGGACATCGCCGTGATTCCGAACAGGATCGCCTTCACATTGACAAACTGAAGCAGAAAGCCTTCTTTAAAGCCGGCAGTGGAGGATGCGTCCGCGGAGATGGCAGAGCCCTTCAGACACCGGTATGCCTGGTACAGCATATATGCGGCGCCGAGGACGGACATGACAGGGCGGATATGCGGGATGATCCGGTAGATGGTTCTCGAACACAGGAGGCAGAAAAGCATCAGAAAGGAAAAGCCCGAAAATGCCCCCAGGTTGAACCGGATCCCTTTCCGGACGCCATACCGGAGTCCGTTGCTGAAAGAGATGATCGTATTGGGACCGGGTGTGATCAGGGTGGCGATGATATACAGGAAGAATTCACGCATGGCAGCCCTCTCGTGATGTAATACGCTTGCACACTCATTATCTACCGAATTAGGGAAATGTCCAACCCCGGATCCGAAAAACCTTTACGGACATGCTCTGAAGTGTTATAAAAATGCAGAGGCAGATATATTCAGAAAGAGAAAGATACAGACACATCTGCTGCAAAACGATGTGCACGCGGAGATGGTGTCCGTTTTCAGAACAGGAGAAATCAGATGTCTAAGAGTCAGAAAATATTGATGTTGTTCGCAGTTTTCGAGCTGGTAGAGGCGGTCTTCTTTGCAGGATCCGGTTACCAGGGCGGAGGTATTGGTGCATGGGTCGGCATGGCAGTCGCGCTGCTGTCCGGTATTTTACTGTTTGTTGCCGCAAAGGACGCAAAGAAAGCATTCGGCGCATGGCTGGTCATCCTCATCAGCCTGATTCTCTCTGCAGCCGAGCTGATTATCACTGTGGTCCGGGGCAAAGCGACGACGATCATCGTCGTCACATCTGTCATCGCCATCGTCCTGAACCTCATCGCATTCGTCGCGGTGCACAATGTCAGGAAGGCCGGGGCGAAGCTGGAGCAGAAGAAGTAATTCTGCAGTCCGGGATCTGAAAAAAACGATACAAAGCCGCCGTCTCCGGAAAGGAGCGGCGGCTTTGCTGTGTTTTAAGGAAGATGGTGCTAACGCACCGAGCGCGGCGCGGCAAGAGGGCCGAGGCGCTCTTGAATAAGATCTTACCGGTCCTTAACGGGAGAGATGACCGGATTGCCGTCTTTGTCCAGTAAAACGGTCAGCCCGCCTGCGTAGCCGGCAACGCGGCACATATAGTTGACGCCGGTTTCCTTATCGATCCATATCTCGACGATATCCACCTTACCCTGCGAATACACTTTTTCAAATCTGTCATTTTTAGCCATTTTGCGTCCCTCCATCAGACTCCATAAAAACTGCATGCTGTCATCATAACAGGATCTTCCCGACTGCACCAGCATTTTTGTGTCAGGAGGGAAGACAGAACGATTGCCTCCCTGCAGGAGTCATGCTACAGTCTGAACAGGGTATAAAAATGAACCTGACTGTATCATTATGATGAAACAAAGGAAACAAAGGAGGACTGCTATGAACTTTACCCCATTTAACGGTGCAGAATTCACCCGTCTGGACAATGGATATCTGCTGACAGCCAAACCGGCATCTGATCTTGTCGTGGATCCGCTGTCCGGAACGGTCGTGTCCAACGCCGTCTACCTGGCGGAGGAAGTAACCGGGGATTTCACATTTTCAGCGAAGGTCTCCCACGAATTCCTTTCCACATACGACGCCTGCTGCCTGCTTGCTTATGCCAATGATACTTTGTGGAGCAAGGCCTGCTTTGAGTGTACAGAGGAGGGCGAGAGCGCGGTGGTCACCGTCATGACAAACGGCCGCTCCGACGACGCCAATTCGGTGCGCATCGCAGGAAAAACGGTCTGGCTGCAGATGTGCCGCAGCGATCAGACCGTCTCTGTCCAGTATTCTGAAGACGGAACGAACTGGACATTCGTTAGGATCCTTGCCACCGAGCTTCCAAAGACCGTACGCCTTGGGATCCTGGCGCAGTCTCCGGTGGGCGAAGGCGGATCCTTCCGCTTCGAGGAGATCCGCTTTGCAGACAGCGCCCCCGCGAATATGCGGTTCGGGCGCTGAGAGAAGCCTGCGGAAATGAAGGCTTCCATATCGCTCAGTACAATTCTTTTAATACAAGCACTGTCATGCCGGGATTGTCTCCCGGCATGATGCGTTTTACCTTCGGATCATACCGGTACCAGTCCTGGATCATGGAGCGCAGGCTTGTGCCGCGATGATAGCCGTGGACCAGCTGCAGCTGATAGGTCGCAGGACCGGCAGACGCAATCGCCTGATCGATCACCCGGATGGCCTCCTCCTGCCGGAGACCATGCAGATCGATTCTGACAAAAGGCCCGCTCATGCCTGCATAAGGAAGGCAGATGCCTTCTCTGTTCTCAAATCTGTATTCTTCAAAATATCCCCTCCGGTCAGTTTGGCTTGGGCAGTACGGACGGAATGGCCCGGCCACATGACGCTTTGCCGATTTCTTTCATTTTACAGCGTAAGCATCGAGATGAAAATGCCATAGATGGATGCAGAAACAGAAAAACTATTAGACCTTTGCAATTGCGTAGTGTATGATTATTTATATTTAAAGTAAGTAAACGAATGCAGCGCTTTTGCCATGCGCAGAAGGCAGATGCATTTCCGGAGCACTGCTCCGTGACAGCAGATGGCTGCATTCGGGTTATTTCCAAAAGACAGGTATCAATTCAATTACAGAAGGAGGATATAGATATGAGACGGAGAATGATGGTCCTGGCAGGGATTTTTGCAATGACAGCCTTTGCGGCGGTGCCGCTTCAGGCGGCTGAGGCAGAGCCGGCCGGGGAAGGAAGCGGGATCCTGGATGCCATACTGGGGGAGGATGGAATCGCTGATCAGCTGTTTGGAGAAGGCGGACTTCTGGAAGGGGAACTTCCGGAGGGAACGGACGTTGACGGTATGATCGATACCCTGAAGGAACAGTTGGGAGAAGCAGACAGTGAGATTGCCCAGGTGGCGGGCAGCATACTCGACAAGGTGAAGGAGGAGTACGGCTCGTATGATCTTGATTCGCTGAAAGAGATTCTGACGCCTGTTCTGGGACAGCTTCTCGGAGACGGAGTGGATCTTGGAGACCTGGCAGATCTGGAAGGCATAGACATAGAAATGCTGCTTGAGCAGGGGAATATGGCAACAGAACTGGCGGCAGAGTACATGCAGGACAGAAACGCGGACCTTCTGGAGAGCGGTGACGTACAGATCATGGATGTCGGCAATATTTACGAAGAGATCGGCTATTCGAAGGAGTTTCCGTATCTGGCGTATGTCATGCAATATAACTATACAGAGGATGAGGAACATCAGCTTCACTATCTGTGCGGCAGCGGGGATCTGCTCCTGATGACGGTTCAGGAAGAAGAGGACGGGAGCCTGACGGCTCTGGACGCGCAGGTTGTGGAAGAAGGAGACTATGAATCATTCCTGCAGGATTTCTGCGAAACTGTGGACCACACGCCGGAAGACTGCCTGGAATCCATAGAATTTGCGAAAGCATATTCACCGTATACGCTGGCGGCGTATCTGGAAGAACATCCGGAATACACCGCGCTCGAATGCGATGGGGAGATGCATACGGCGGAGGAACTGAACGATATTGCCTCCGACCGGATGTTTGCCCTGTATCCGTATGAACCGCTCATGCCCGGCAGAACCATTTTCGAAACAGAAAAAGGAGGACATACATATGCTTTTTGACGCTCTGGGCAAGCTGAAGCACCAGATCATCATATCATCCGTACTCATGATGATTCTCGGGCTTTTTCTTCTGATCATTCCGGAACAATATGACGGGATTCTCGTCCATCTTCTCGGATATGCCGCGCTGCTGCTGGGCGGCGTGATGGTGTGGGACTTCATCGGCGGGAGCAGAAAACTGAAGGACTACATCCTGTTTATCGCAGCACTGCTGCTGATGCTGCTTGGAATCTATGTCCTGACAGCGGGAGACAATACACTGGTCGTATTGAGTGTGTTCTTCGGCATTCTGCTGATTGTAGACGGTGTGCACAGCGCAGTCCATGCGTGGATGTACGCACGCCGCGCCGGGAAGAAATGGTGGTGGCTTCTGCTTATTCTGTGCATGCTGCTGATCGGCGCAGGCATCATCATACTCAATAATCCCTGGTGGGATACAACGCATTCCTTTGTGAAGGTGATCGGAGGAACGGTCCTCTTCGCGTCTGCGGTTGGCATCGTGCGGCTGATCCTGGTCTGGCCGCTTCGGAACGTGTAAGGAGGGGTGAGAGATGTCCGATACGAAGAACAGTAAAAAGAAACTGTCCGGGGAAACCACGGAAGAAGTACTGGCAAATGAGACGGTGGAAGAGACCGCAGAAGCGGCCGCGGCAGATGTGCCCTCCGAAAAAGCAGGAGAGGTTCCGGTCAAGAGCAAGGATGAACTGCAGAGAGCGCTTGCTGCAGGCAAGGAAGGCTTTGAACACACCGCTATGGAGATGACGCCGGAGCTGGAGAATCTGCTTGCGCCTCAGATCCGCGAGGACAAGAAGGAGAAAAAGAGAGCCGCCCAGATGATGGGCGTTCTGGCAAAACACAATTTCTATGCAAACGGGCTCACACCGGAGGAGCTTCGGACGACGCTGGAGGATCTGGGTCCGACCTATGTGAAGATCGGTCAGATCATGTCCAGCCGTGTGGATCTTCTGCCGGAGAGTTACTGCCGGGAGCTGGAGAAACTGCGTCAGAACGTGAAACCGCTGGAGCCGGCTGTTGCACGTGCCGTGATTGAGTCGGAGACCGGGAAGAAGATCGACGAGATCTATCGTGAATTCCGGGATGAGCCGATCGGCGCAGCGTCCATCGGCCAGGTCCACTACGGCGTTCTGCTGGACGGCACGAAGGTTGTGACGAAGGTGCAGCGCCCGCTGATCGCGGAAATGATGCAGAAGGATTTCGATCTGCTCAAGAGTCTGGGCGGACTGCTTGGCGGAGGAGACAGCAGCGAATCGGATGGCGACGCCCTGGATCTGGTGACCATCATCGAAGAATTTGAAAAAGTCACCAAAGAGGAGCTGGATTTCAGGATCGAAGCTGCAAATACGCGCTTCTTCAAGGAAGAGATCCTGACTGACGGGAAGGTCACCTGCCCCACGGTGGTGGATGAACTGACGACAGAGCGCATTTTCACCATGACCTTTGTGGACGGCTGTTCGGTCGGCAAGCTTGAGAAGCTCGCCGAACAGGGGGTCGATCCCATGCAGGCCGGACGGGATATTCTGGAGAGCTACCTGCATCAGGTATTTGACGCCGGTATCTTCCATGCGGATCCGCATCAGGGGAATATCATGGTCAGCGGCAGCAAGGTGTACTGGATCGACTTCGGAATGGTCGGAGAGATTACGGAAGCGGATATGAATGCCCTTCAGAAGCTGATCGTCGGCCTTCTGCGCGGGGATGTAAATGCGATGGCGGACGGCGTTCTGTCAATCGGAACCAGTTCTGCAGGAACAGACCGCAATAAACTGAAGGAAGACCTCGAGGCGTTCAGCGCCAAGTATATGAATGTTTCCACTCTGAGCGACATCGACTTTTCAGCACTGCTGGGCGAGATCTGCGACCTGGCGGATAAGCATCATATTGTGATGCCGGGCAGATTCACCATGCTGGTACGCTCGTTCCTTACTATAGAGGGTGTGATGGAGCAGCTGTGCCCCGAACTGAATCTGTTCGATATCATTTCCGAGAAACTGATGGACCGCATGAAGAAGTCTTTCAGTCTGGAACAGGAGATCATGTCCCTTGGCCAGGGCGTCCTGGATGTGGGAAAGAAAGTGTCCCAAATCCCCCAGCTTGCGGCGGAAGCGCTGACGGACGTCATGAAGGGAAGGCTGAAGATCAACATGGAGCTGACCGGATATGAGGATACGGTCAGGGAGCTTGGAGAAAAGATCAACGACATTATCCTGGTCATCATCGCCTGTGTACTGTTCTCAGGAGGCTGCCGGCTGTGCCAGACGGATATCAAACCCTTAACGTCTTCCGGGATGCCGCTCATCGCACTGATCGTGCTGATGGTGGGGGTGACGCTGGGGATCTATGCGCTGAAACGGATCTTCCGCAAGAAATGAACAGAGCACCGAGGACAGAGGGTGTAAGCATCTTTCTGAGATGAGCACAAAGGTCCGGGAGGAGTGATTCCCCCCGGACCTTTTCGTATTACCACGCAATGGAAAATTCGTAAAGAGAGAGGCCCCTCAATGGAGCCTCCCTTGCAATAACCTTTAGTTGTTTCAGTCTTTGATTCCCTGGATGGATGCTGCTACATAAGAGTACAGCTTGCTCATCTGAGGATCATTGACCGGACGGCAGATCACCCGCAGGAAGCCGGCATCACCGGCGCCGATCAGTACGCACATAGAATTCGTTTCTTCGCTGCCGTATACAAGTGTGTCAAACTCATTGATCTTTGTCGGGGTTACCACGATCCCCGGAATGTTTTCTTCAAGATATGCCTTGACATCATCAAGATTCTTGCATTCGCCGATGGCACCAAGTAACAGCTCGATCTTCTGATCCTGCTCTTTATTCTCAAATACCAGGATGGTATCCTTCTCTTTCTCCTCGTCGGTAGGCTGTCTCTGCTCCAGTCCTTCCGGAACAAGCATCTGCATGCTGAGTGCATCAACGTCATAGATAGTACCGGCGAATCCGTCAGCGGTAAACATCTGCTGCATCTTCTCGTCCCACTTGAATTCCGCAGGTGCGCCAGTCGCTTCTGTTGCTGCCTGTTCAGTCTGGGCCTCTTCCGCGTGAACACACATAACAGTCGCCGCGCTTAACACACACATCATAACTGCTGCCAATAAACCTTTTTTCATCATTTTTTTATTTCCTCCATAGGTGTATTTAATAGTTTTTTTTTCACTTTGCAATGGCACTTTTCATTGCTGTGTGTCTTGCAACATAGTTCTATACGCACACAGCAACGATAATCCACGCGTATCTGATCAAAAATTAAAAAATTCTGTGATATGCTTACATCAGTTAACAAGAGAACAAGCTAAGAATGGAGGAAAATAATGTTTATTGGTATGTCAGGCCATCCATTTATAGTAGGAGGCGCCATAGTCATGATTATAATCGTGGCAGCTGTATTCAAAAGCAGGAAGTAATAACCTGGGTATACTTTGTTCATGCACAGGAACGCTGCAGTGGGGGCTCCTGATAAAGAGGATCACATATGTTCTTTGATCCCGTGAAATGAAGAGCGCGGCATATGCAGACATCCCTGATGGGGCGTCTGCTTTTTATGCCCGGAAGGGGGAGCGGTGCTTCCTGACTGTCATCGATACAGGGCGTTCCCATCGATCAGGATAGAATCCGTCTTGATCTCAAAATCAAAGCCTCCAGAGCAGACGAAACCTATGCCGGACACTTCCATCCCTTTGATTCTTCGAAGCTGATCCCTCTCCTGCTCACACTCCCGGAGCGTCATTGGCCTGTCAAAATATTTACACTCATAGAAGTCGTATTGATTACCGGTACGCTTAATAACACAATCGAATTCTCCGTTTGTTTTATTTACCGGATCGTCATACCAATAAGAGCCAAAGTCCTCAATATCCGGGTATTGCCCTTGAACCGCCATCCTGTGGAAGTATTGCAGGACGATTCCTTCAAATCTTCTGCTGATGAACTGTTCAAGCCTCTCCTCGATGTTCCTGGAATAGTATTGCTCCTCACCAATCCTTGTTATAGTACCAGCCGTCCCGAAGATAAATGAAAAATAGAACCGCATCAAGTTGTCCGTTATTTCATAAAACTGCTTCTTCTTATCATTCCGGCGATTGATCGGCTCGGTCTTCTGGATTGTCTCCATGTCCAGGAGAATCTTCAGCTGCTTATCCAGCAAACCAGTCTCATTATTGCCTAATTGAGCTCTTATTTCAGTGTATTTTTTCTTCCCGTTTCCGATGGACTCCAGTATCCTGGCATCAAAGGTCTTTTGGATCTCCTTCAGCATAACGTTTTCGATGTGAGATCTGATGAGCCCCGTTTCCGGCAGGAGCAGTCGGATAATGTTATCCTTTACAGACTTGTCTGTTTCCAGATTCTCAAGGACATACGGGCATCCTCCAAACACGCCATAAAAGGCTGCTTTTTCCCGTACCGAAAGGTCAGGGTAGAATTTTGCAGCGTCGCAGTAATCGAAATCGTGGATGTGCTGGATCAGGGAAAATCTGCCGAATAGCGGATTCTCTTCCGCCAGCAATTCCTTCATGATTGTAATGTAGGATCCGCAAAGAATCAGCTTCACATTTTCGGGAAGCCTGTCGATGACTGCCTGCATATAGGAATCGACTTCATTTTTCTTTTTCGTTTGCTTCAGACAGGGATACTCATCAATGATCAGCAGAATTTTCTTGTCCAGCGTCCTGAGGTAGTCCATCATCGCAAGCAAGGAGTCAAAGCGAAGATTGGGGAGAGACAGGCTCTCAGACACGCTCTTGTAAATGAGTTCCAGATTCCCTTCAAAGGTGCTTGTAACGCACAGGTGGTTCACGACAATGCCATCAAAAACCTTCGCTGCCTCATTGATCAGTGTCGATTTACCCACTCTGCGTTTTCCATAAATAAGAACGGCAGTCTTTTTCTTCCATGATGAAAGCTCGGCCGAAAGTGCCTTTAGCTCTTTTTCCCGTCCAATAAACACTGTTCTGCACCCCCCCTCGTCTTTTTCTGAATTATTTTTCTCTGAACAATCATTCAGAATAATAGCATTATAGTGCATCCAGGCATCCCTGTCAATGTGAACTGCCTGGTCTTAACACTCCACCAGTGTCAATCACCCGTGTGAACCCCCAAGGCAAAAGCGGCTCTCTTTTTTCGGTGGAAGAATTGCCTGCAATTGCTGTCAGCGGAAACATCACACAATCCTGACGTAACATCCGGGAGATTGGGCCCGGGATCTTTGTCTATATCTCTGAAAATGATTCCCGCGTGCTTTTTCTGCGTGCAATTCCAAACGTGCTGTGCTATAACGGCACTACATCGCAGCGGGACATTCGCGGATGTGAATCAATCGGCAGACTGTTCGGTTTGCCACAGCGCTTCTTGTTGCTGCAAGGCTTGCGTACGCCGCCGGCGTACGTGGCTGTCACATGAGATATCTTCATGTATTCATTTTTATACACAGATTCATTGTCACTTTGATTCCTGCACCCTGGCGGCGGCTCTTTCTTACGCTGGTGCTTTGTATCCGGCAGGACGACCGGCTCTGCAGGGCATATCATCTGAAGAATCGCACAGTGCCGCAGCATGGGTTCTGTTCCGGTGAGGCTGTTTCAGAGCAGCTGACCGGGTCTCTCCATCGTTCCGTCCGGGCATGGCATAGGAAAATACGCGGAAAGGAGGACCTTGCCATGAGGAAAGCGTTGAAGCGTCTGAGGAAGGCCTGCGCGTCGGCAGCGCATCTTCTCATTACGGATGAGGAGGGCGTGGGCGTTGTGGAGATCATCCTGATCCTGGTCGTGCTCATTTCGCTTGTGGTCATCTTTAAGTCTCAGGTAACCCAGATCGTCAAGGATGTTCTGTCCAGGGCGGCCAAGGATGCCAAAGGCGTCTGATCTTTGACCATGTCCATTATTCCTGTTGCAAATGAATGAAGGAAGGAGGGCGTATGCGAAGACAGCGTGCTGTCATCACGGTTTTTTTCAGCCTGCTCAGTGTGGTGTTCCTCGGAATCTCCGGCGCGGTCGTAGAAGCAGTCCGTGTGGCGGGTGCGCGCGCAGCGTGTGCGAATGCATCCACTTTGGGACTGTGGTCTGTTTTTTCGGAATATGACAATGATCTTCTGGAAGAATATGGCCTTTTTGCAGTCGATGCGGGCGCGGGAGGAGATCAGGTTTCAAAGGAGTATCTTCAGACAAAACTGAGCGGCTATGTGAAGGAAAATGAAAACGTGACGGCGGATATCAGCGGCAAGCTGCCGGGGCTGGTCATGGATCCCTGGAATATATCCGCATCGCAGCATCAGGTCGAAAAATACGCCCTTCTTACCGACAGGGGAGGTAATTATTACTATCAGCAGGCAGTGGAATATATGCGGCAGACGGCCTGGGCCAATGCACTCGGCAAGCTGGAGGCGATGTACAGCAGTTCACAGGACATCCGGCAGGCGGAGAGTGAATTTGAAGCGGAGCAAAAGTCGAGCGGTGAAAGTATGAAGACCTTTGACCGGGAAGTCGATTCGGCCAGACAGGAGCTGACAGGGGAGATGGAGAGCAGCACGGACGACTCCGGAGGCATTGTGATTATCGCCGAGGGGGAGGAGGCCGAAAAACTGAAGAAGGCGCAGGAGGAAGGGGAGAAAAAGAATCCGCTTGAGAAGATCAGTGAGCTGCAGAAACAGGAGCTGCTGGAGCTGGTGCTCGGGGAGGGCCGGGTCTCTGACAGGAAACTGGACAGCAGGAGCCTGCTGTCCAAAAGGAAAGCCAACCGGGGGACGCTTGTACTCGATACCCCGCGCGGCTCCGGAACCGATAACCTTCTGTTCTGTGAATATCTGCTGGATCATTTCCGCAACTGTTCAGACCGGTTCGACAGCGACATTCTGCGCTATCAGGCGGAGTACCTGATCGCGGGCAAATACAGTGACGAGGCCAATCTGAAGAAGATCGCCAGGAACCTTCTTTTCCTCCGGGAAGGCATGAATTACGGATTCCTGGTATCCAATCCGACCTGCAACGCGCAGATCTCGGCGCTTGCGCTGACTGTTGTGGGATGGACCGGGAAACCGCTTCTGGTGGAAGCGTTCAAGCAGGCAGTACTGCTGGCCTGGGCGTACGGGGAGAGCCTGTTCGACGTACGGATTCTGTTCCACGGCGGAAGAGTCCCGCTGAGCAAAAGTATAGAGACCTGGAATGTCCCGCTGGACAGGCTGATTGATCTTGCATCGGATCTGAAGCGGGCGGACTATGTGGCAGCAGGCGGCGGAAGCGGACTGAATTATGAGGATTTTCTCAGGATCCTTCTGAACATGACCGGCATATCCAGACTGAAGAAACGCTCCCTGGACCTGATTGAGCTGAATGAACGCGCGCTGGAGGGAAAGGCGTCGTTCAGGGCGGACAACTGCGTGATCGGGATGACGATCTGCTCTGACTGGTCCATTCCGGCGGCATTCGGGAGGATTCCGGCGGCGCTTCTCGGAACGGAGGCCGTATCGTTTCAGACACAGGTCAAGGGCGGATTTGCATATTGATACGACCAGATCAGGGCCGGATTTGATATTGATACGGTCAGACCAGGGCCGGATTTTCATATTGATACGGCCGGACCAGGGCCGGATTTGCATATTGATACGATCAGACCAGGGCCGGTTCTCATGGGCAGTGTATGCAGGGCCGGATGCGGAAAGTGAGGTGAGAAAGGATGTTCTTGCACTGTGAATTATTTTTGAAGAATTCCATATGGGCGGCGGACGAAAGTCTCCCCATACAACAAACGGAGGTGCCCTCCTCCGGTTCTGTTTCGGTCTGCCGCCGTTCCTCCAAAGACAATAAGCCATATTGTTCAACAACGAAATATCATACAGACCATGCAACAAAAAGAAAGGAAAGCGTACTCTCTCCCATTTCAAACCCCCGGTGTTCAAGGACATCCTTTCCCGGTTCATTTTCCGCAAGCCTAACGGTTGAGGCTGCGATCGAACTGCCGTTGTTTTTTGTGCTGATTGCGATCGTACTTCAGTTTGCGATGGTCTTTTATACGGCTGCCCAGTATGCAGGGTATATGACAACCACGGCGCAGGAGATGGCGATGGCGGCGTACAAAGAGGAATACGGGGATGCGAATCACCTGATCAGAGGCGCGCTGTCAGACGCCTGGGCTTCTTCGCAGGTCATCGGGAAAGCGGAGGATCCGGGGGCGGTCCGGAATGCGTCTTTTCTCAATTCTTCCTATATGAAGGAGGGCGACAGGATCCGTCTGGTACTTACCTATCAGGCGAAGCCGAAATACTCCCTGATCACGCTCCCGTTCACGTTTTTTGTCCAGAAGGCGGTGGTGCGCGGATGGACGGGCGCGAAGGGATCTGCGAACGGAGCGGCCGTGAGAGACGCGGCGGATTCTTCGAACCGGACCGTGTACGTGACGGATTCCGGAACGGTCTATCATACCGATCCAAACTGCTCCCACCTGAAGGTCACCGTCATTCCGACAACGGAGGAAGGACTTACGAGCGCGCGCAATAAGAGCGGGAGCAAGTATAAGAAATGTCCGCACTGCGGAAGATCGGGCGCTGTCGGCGGACAGTATTACATCGATCCCTACGGAGAGCGCTGGCATACGAGCCTTTCCTGCCCGTCGCTCAAGCGAAGTGTCAATACGGTGACGCTGGATGCGTGCGAGCACCTGCGTGAATGTGCAGACTGCAAAAAGAGGAGAGGAGGCTGAGCGGATATGATCTTCCGGATCGCCGTACTTGTATTTCTTATATACTTATCGGTCTGCGATCTGAAGAGCCGCACGGTTCCGGTGAAGCCGATGGGCTTGTTTGCGGCGCTTATATGCGCGCTGCATGTGTTCCTGCGGGATATGACTCTGCCGGGGATGCTTGCGGGGATGATACCGGGCGCCGGGATGCTGCTTCTCGCGCTCCTGTTTCATGCTTCCATCGGAACCGGCGACGGTATGACGTGCGCGGTGTGCGGAAGCGCGATCGGGTTTGATGCGGAATTCAGTGCACTGACTGCGGCGCTGCTGCTGTGCGCTGCATATTCGGTGCTGCAGCTGGTCCGCAGGAAAGTGACGCGCAGCTCCAGCCTGCCGTTTCTTCCGTTTCTGGCAGCGGGGCACGTGCTGGTCCTCGCGGCGCAGGGACTGAGCACCATATAAGAGGGTGAACGACGAAAGCGACCGAGCTAGGCAAGCGTGAACTGGTCTGGCACCCCCACGTGAAAGGATGAGAAACGAGGGCGACCGGGCTTCGCAAGCTCGACCTGGTCTGAAATCCATGTGAATGGGTGAACGACGAGGGCGACCAGGCATCGCAAGCTCGACCTGGTCTGGCCCTCGTGTGAAAGGATGAACGAAATGGACAGAGATTCGTGGAGGAATCAGAAGGCAGCTGGACGTGCGGCTGGCGGATGGAGGAGCTGTCCGGACCGTCTCCGGGCAAGCTATACCGTGGAAGCGGCCCTGCTGATGGCGGTGATCCTGCCGGTCCTGCTGGCGCTGCTGTATCTGGGCTTTTATTTGCATGACAGAGGCGTACTGAACGGCGCTGCACAGGAGATCGCGGCGATCGCGGATCTGAACCACTGGAAGGAAAGCGGAAACGCGCATCTGGGAAGAAGCGCCGCGAAGCTGGCGGACCGCACAGGAGCGTCCGGAAAGGCATCTTCCACTGCTTCCGCATCCGGCACACAGGCATCGGTTTCCTACAGCGCATCCCTCCGCCTTCCGGGACTTCTCCCGAACCTGTTCGGGAAGAGCACGCTGGATACAGGCGCATCCGCGAAACGGGACCTGCTCCGGCCTGCGGATACGATCCGGAAGATCCGCGGACTGGAGTATGTGAGCAAGCTTCTTGGAAAGGACGGATGAGAATCTTTGAAAAGAGGAGAGTACGGAAGACTTGTAAAAGATCTCGACCGGATGTACATGGTCTTTGATACAGAACACATCGATGAAAATGAATATATTCTGCAGATGGCGCTCAGGGGGAAGCTTCCCTCTCTTCTGCCGCTGAGTTTGTCTGTCAAAGACGGAGAGACCAGCCTGCGCGCGGATGTGACGGGATGCACGAGCATTGCCGCGCGCTATAAGCCGGTGCAGCTGACAGGAAATGATATAAGGAAGATTCTGACAGCTGTCAGGGATACGGTTCTGAAACTGCCCGGGTATCTGCTGGATCCCGGGGATCTGTGCCTGGATCCGGACTATATCTTTCTCGGACCGGGCGGAGACGAGGTGCTGCTGTGCTACATCCCGCACCTGTCAGAGGAAGATCCGGATACGATCCGGATCCTGGCAGAGTTTTTTCTGAAGAAGCTCGATCATTCAGACCAGACCGCAGCCAACCTGTCTTACGGACTGTTTGACAAGGTCAGCGCTGATCAATACATGCTGGGAGAAGTGCTCCGGAAACTGCTGCATGACTGCGCGGCGCAGATACAGGAAGAAGATCCGAAGGCGCGTTATGCTTCTTCAGGCTATGCAGGGCCGGACACTCCAAAACAGGCGTACAGCCCCGGCCCGCTTCCCGGAAGAACGGCGCCTGGTACGCCGCCCGGAAGAACGATGTCCGGTCCGGCTCCCGGAAGAATGGCGCCCGGTACGCCTCCCGGAAGGACGGTACCCGGTACGCCTCCCGGAAGGACGGTGCCTGGTACTCCTCCCGGGCAGGAAAATATCCGGGTGCTCCCACCACCGGACAGGCAGAGAAGAAGTGCAGGCCGCCGGAAACAAACCGGCTCAAAGACGGCGGGGAAGGGCAGCGGCGCAGGCGCGGGATACAGAAAAAAGATGTCCGTCCGGCGTCTTCTTCCGGTGCTGGTCATCGTCCCTGCCGCAGTCCTGTCAATCATACTGTTCCGCATGGATCTGACACAGATCGGCGGAGTGGGGCTGATGAGTATCGCACTGATATGGCTGACATACAGCGTGATCGATAAAGATCGATCTGAAATTCACAATGTCTGGATCGATGAAGAGGATCCGGGGGATGATGCGTTTTATCAGTCTCTTCTGAAGCAGGTCTATGCGGAGGATGAACTGTCCGCGTCCCAGCGCGCGCGGGAGGAAGAAGTCTCCTATATGTCACAGCGTGTGCGGGAGGAAGAAGCGTCCCCCTGTCTGATCAGTCTGCAGCCAGAACGCTGCCCGGATATTGTTCTCTCTTCAACGCACATGATTCTGGGAAAGAGCAGGGAGAAGGCGGATATCGTTCTGCCCGATGACGCGGTCAGCCGGGTTCATGCCAGAATCGAGCTGAGGACCGACGGATTCTATCTGACGGATCTGTATTCCACCAACGGAACCGGAGTGGACGGGGAGCGGCTGGAGAGCGGAAGGGCCACCCTTCTGAAAGACGGTTCCGTCATCAGCATCGGCTCCCTGCAGTACAGGTTCCGGATGGGGTAGGGAAGACCGGGTTCGCTTTCATCCGACTTTCGGGTCACGGGGGGCTTTTCTGGAAGACCTGTGCATGGTATGATGCAACCTGAAGGGGATCTTGCAGGTGAGGACAGATCCCGGATGCAGGAAGTGACGGGTTATGAATGAATTTGCCAATTTCATCAAAGAACGCAGGAAAGTCAATCTCACGCTTGCAGTGATTAATATTGTTGTCTTCATCGTGCTGGAGTGTATGGGAGATACGACAGACGCTTCATTTATGCTGGCACATGGCGCCTCCTACGGACCGCTGGTTCTGGAGGGTGAATACTGGCGGCTCTTTACATCGATGTTCCTGCATTTCGGATTTGAGCATCTTGCCTATAATATGTTCAGCCTGCTGTTTCTCGGGGATTTCGTGGAAATGATTATGGGCCCCGTTCGGTACCTGATTATTTATTTTGTTGGAGGGATCGGCGGCAACGTCATCTCGGTGCTCGTCAGTGCGCGTGCCGGAAGATATGCGGTATCCGCGGGGGCGTCCGGAGCGATCTTCGCCTGCATGGGCGCATATCTATGTTTTGCCCTGCAGAACCGGAAACAGCTCGGGAGCAGTAACATGCGCAGACTCGGGCTGCTGGTGATGCTGATGATCATGCAGAGCATGGTGGACAAAGGCGTGGACAATGCGGCGCATCTGGGCGGCATGGCGTGCGGTTTTCTGCTTGCGGCGCTGCTGTATCATCCGAAGAAGCGGACCGTCCGAAGAATATCGGAGTAACCGGAGTAACAATCGGAGTAACAACTGGAAGGGAAAGAGGAGGAAACGGAAAGGTTATGAAAGACTGCAACTGCATTTTCTGTAAGATTGCCAATGGAGAGATTCCGTCTGCGACACTTTATGAAGACGATTCATTTCGTGTCATCCTGGACCTGAATCCGGCGTCCAGGGGACATGCGCTGGTACTGCCGAAAGAGCATTACGCAAATCTGTTTGAGATTCCGGAGGATGTGCTCGGAAAGGCCATGGCTGTTGCCAGGAAGGTAGGAACGAGACTGTTTGAAGGACTGCATGCGGACGGCCTCAATATTGTACAGAATAACGGGGAGAGCGCAGGCCAGACGGTATTTCATTTCCACATCCATCTGATCCCGAGATATGCGGACGATTCGGTGAAACTCGGATGGAAGCCGGGCACGCTGACAGACGAGGACAAGGCGCAGATCCTGGACCTGTTCGGATAAGAAAGACCGGGAGCGGGACGAAAGTGTTATAAGTGTTATACTCTAAAAAGCGTGGACATTGGGAGAGCCTGTGTCCACGCTTTTTGGCTTTTTGCAGGTTTATTTCTGCAGTGATCCATAGATCTGCCCCGCGCACTCACAGTGCGGGGTTTTTAATGTGTCAGTTCAGGGTAACATAGTCTTCGTACTCATCTTCCGGCCCGAAACCGTAGTACATTCCATGGTACCCGGTTTCCTCCGAGTCGTTGCTGAGAAGCACAGATTTTTCCCCGTATCCTTTCCGGATCAGGACATCACACATATACTTCAGGTCAACGATCGTAAGAGGCATACGCAAGATCTCTTCCATCGTACGGGGTTTGTAATGCATGACAGCGTTTTCGAGCATCTCAATGACATAGGCCGGGGGCGTCCGTTTCCCGGATTCCCAGTTCTCAATGGTGCGCTTTGGGATATTGTAACGTTGGGAAAACACCTCCTGGGTCATATCCAGTTTCATTCTCATTTCCTTTATCGTCATGACCGTCACCTCCATGAGAGAACAATACCACCCAATGAGTGGTATTGTCAATGGATCATTTCAATAAAGACGATCAGAAGCCGTAACAATGAAGAGGTAGCTCCGGGTTAACAAACGATACCGAAGGTTTCGAAACGAAACCGCGCCTATTGCTTTTTCTTCATCCGATTCTGTATGATGGTTCCATCAGGGTCGACGCTGATGAGAGGGTTGAGGTTATGGATAAGACGGATCTTAGGATACTGGATCTTCTGAAGGGAAATGCCCGGATGAGCTATCAGGACATCGGGAATGCAATCGGGATGACCAGGGTTGCGGCAAAGAAGAGAGTGAAAAAGCTTGAAGAAGAGGGAATCATCCGCGGATACAACACCTGTATCTATCGTGAGGATGAGATCACGATGTTCATTGATATCGTAACGGTTCCGGAGAAGTATGAGGAGGTGCTGCAGTATGTCACCACCCATACGGCGTACATCCGGCAGATCTTCCGTACTACAAAGGAGAACCATATCCACATGGTCGCGGTGTCCGACCAGGCCTCAAACCTCCAATACCTGACAAAGATGATCCAAAAGAAGTGCGGCGATGGGATCCTGGAGATCCATTGCCATGCCGTCAAAGAGGTCATCAAGGATGTTTACGGAGGAATTCGATATGAAAAACGATCAGCGCCGCAGCGTGATGGATGTAATGAACCAGATGGAGGGAGTGAACCTTCATGAGAAGAAAGGCGGAAAATTCCATTTTTACATGAACCTGACTGGCAGGATGAAAGATGAACCGATCGAATCATTGGACCTGAGCGTAAGGTCGTTCAACAGCCTGAAAAGGGCTGATTTTCACACAATAGGTGATGTGGCACAGGCAGTAGCATCAGGCCGGGAGCTGAAGGGCATACGCAACTGCGGAGCCAAGAGCGTGAGGGAGATCATGGAGCATCTGTTCCTGTACCAGTATAATTCCCTCCCGCCGGACAGGCAGGAAGCCTACCTTCTTGAAGTTGTGGTAATGAACCTGGAAGCAAAGAAAATGCACGCAGATGCGGATGATTAAAAATATGAACCCCCGGACCTGTCAGAGCAGGCATAAGAAGGGCATCAGCGCCGGGTCTGGAGATGGTGCCTGCATAAGATCAGTACTCTTCATTGGATCGCTTCGGCGATCCTTTTTTTATCCTTCCAGGCAGCCAATGCATGAAGTGAGTCGAAACTAACAAATTCGCATTTTTTTTCGCCCCTATAGAGAGAGCAATAGTCTGCCGGTTTTGAAACCTCATACAGGACCGGCCATGCACAAACGAAAGGGGATCATTATGAGTTTTGGAGATCGACTGAAGGTTACCAGGAAGCAGAAAGGATTTTCACAGGAAGAGCTGGCAGAAAGGCTCGATGTAAGCCGCCAGAGCGTTACAAAATGGGAGACCGGTATATCCTATCCGGAGATCAGGACATTGCTGGAACTGTCATACATATTGGAGAAGGATCTGGACTGGCTCTTCAGCGATGAGAAGGTAGACCGGTTCAGGCCGCAGGTGGGTGAGTCGGATCGCGTTTATTCCGAGGATCCTGCATTTATACAGGACAGGCATTCTCTGAACAACACCATCCGGCAGGACCTTTTGAAAAGGATGGTGCATGTTCTTGACGGATTCGAGATCGTGCAGAAGGTGGACACAGACGAGTTTGCGGGAACCAGAGCCTGCATCTTCTACGACGGAAGAGTTTTTGAAGAGACAACCGGGACAGACCCATCAGGCAATGAAAGCATTCAGTCCTTTGCCGAGATGGACAGCTCTGAGATCGGCCAGCTCCTTCTGCCGTGGGACACGCTCGACAGAATTCGGCTGGAGGCGCAACTTCAGGTTGCCAAAAAGCACCTTTAAGATGGTGGGAATCCGGACTCCGAATTTCTATCATAAGAGAACAGGAATCATCCGGCGTGAGGCACAAAAGTGCCTCTCCCGGACTGTAATCAAAGATCGATTCACAATACAAAGGAGGGACACACATCATGAAAAAAGCTGCACTGCTGGCACTCATAGCAAGCTTGGCGATTACCGGAAGCTGCTATGCGGACGGAAACATATCAGTATCTGATAAAGCAATTGTCATTGCTCCGGGCGATGATTCCGGGAACTTCTATGCGAAGATTCAAAATGACGGAGATGCCCCAGCAGGCGTCGACAATGGAAAGCTCGTTCTGTTCTCCGGAAACGATGAGATTCTGGTCACCTCGGACTTCGTTAACACATTTCCGAGCAGGATCGTACTGAACCCCGGCGAATACACCTATGTCAAGGAATTCCTCTGGGACAGCGCTCTGAAGAACCAGACAATTGGCGACATAAAGTTTTCCGTAGATTCCACTGACAGAGGAACGAATGCAGAGAGGATCCCGTGCGAAGCCGAATATGAGATCAACGGATCTGACAGTTATGACAACTATATTCACATTACGGTTACAAACGAATCGGATCAGACCCGGAAAGGATACTATCTGGTAGGCGCATTGCTGGATACGGCCGGCAATCTTGTTTATGTGGACACAAACCAGTATGAGAATGTCGGCCTGCATGCCGGGAGCACCGCCACCTTCTCCCTGTACATTGACAGAGATAATATCAATTATTTAGAGTCAAATGGGATCGAGATCGGGTCGGTGGATGCGATCGTGTATTACATTACAGACTGAGGAGAGATGCCCCTTCACTTCAGTCTTCTGTTTCTCCTGATCCAGGCAGGATACCTGTTGGTATTGATCTACCTGGATGGCTATTATAAGAACCGTCATCGATCCGGTGAATGGGAGCAGAT
>CAJOKX010000031.1 GCA_905235415.1 uncultured Lachnospiraceae bacterium | reverse complement strand
ATGGGGAGACGCCGATCGACTGGCAGATCGAGAACCTTGGCGGATCAGGGATATGATGCTGGGGAGACGCCGATCGACTGGCAGATCGAGAACATTGGCGGATCGGGGATATGATGCAAAGCGAGGGTGGGCAACGTGTTTTCAGTGTGCCCACAGAACTCCATGCAGAAGGTCGGAGGCTGGCATGTGAACTGTAGCCAGCTATACATTCGAAGCAGTTGACATTTTTATACGGAGGACTATAATAAGCAGATATTTGGTAGTGTATAAACAGACAGGCTGAACCGGGAGGAAGGTAAACGGACGATTCTCACTGAGCAATAACAGAAGATTGAGATGAACCCCCGTTTGCAGAGCTTCTTTGTGTTTCAGCCATTTCCAGAGGGATCTTCGGATTCCTTTTTTTATTTGATTTGAGGGATTGTTTTGTTATTTGTTAATAAATCGGACAGGGAGTTTCGGGCAGTCAGGAGAATGATGCGGTCTGCCCGGTGTCTTTTGATTGTGATGGCCGCGGTATTGATTCTGGCAGGATCTGCCAGTGCGAAGCAGAAAGCAGGATCGTCCGGCGCCAGGCAGAAAATCAGAATTGCAGTCGCGGATACTTCCAAATCCGTGTCCTCGCAGATGATTCGATTTCTGAAACAATGCGGAATGAAGGCAAATCAGGTAAAGAGTTCCGCCGTCAACCCGGAGTTGTATGACGGACTTGTCATTCCGGGAGGTCCGGATATCAAGCCGACCGTATATCACGCGAAGCGGGACAAACATACAAAAGGATGCAGACTGGGGAAAGACCGCCTGCAGCTGAAAATTCTGAAGAAGTTTGTCAATGCCGGCAAACCTGTCCTGGGCGTATGCAGAGGATGCCAGCTGATTAATGTTGCCTTCGGAGGAACTCTGAAACAGCATGTCGGGAGATACAGAGTCGGGAAGAAGGCCGTCAAGGTGGCGCGCTCGTCAGCCTTTTTCAGCGCATGCGGCTCCTCCACAAAGATGTACCATAACCACCATCAGTGCACGGGAAGTCCGGGGAAGGATATCGTGTATACAATGTATTCCCCGGATCACAGGATTGTAGAAGGCCTTCAGCATCGGTCCCTTCCGGTCTACGGGGTGCAGTGGCATCCGGAAAGATCCGGGAGTAAAGGGAAAAAAGTGGGGTATGCATTTAAAAAGATATGCATGAAATACAGGGAGAATTCCTGAGAACCCCTGAAAACCCTGAGAATCCTGAGAACCCCTGAAAACCCTGGGAACCTCTGGGAAACCCTGCAGAACTCCTTAGAAACCCTGAGAAATCCTGCAGGAAGAACCCTGTATCAGGAAAATGGGAATCGTCACATATTGAATAAGAGATTTGTGCAACAATTCATCTCCGCACAGATTGTACAGGCATCCGCAATGTGTTAGTATGACACCACAGCACGTTGCTGATGCTTTTCTGTTTTCGGGTTTTGGGATGCCGGTATTCCGGTTTGATCGATTCCTTATTCACCCGGCCCGAACCATTCTTATGCCTGTCTGCAGCAGTCCGGTACCTATGATCCCAGTTACTTTTTTCGAATACGATGGAGGAGTCTGTTTTGATGACATATGAAGATTTTCTCGAAGCCATACAGATTGAGGTCGGATCGCGCGTGGAAGATGCGTGTACGGTCCGGGTCGCGCAGGTGCGCAAGAACAATGGCGTTATGATGGAAGGCCTGACGATCCTGCGTCCGGGAGAGCCGGTGAGCCCGAATATCTATCTGAACCCTTTGTACGAGAGATACCGGAAGGGAACGGATATTGAGCAGATTGCGGATCAGATCCTGGAGCAGTACCGGGCCTTTTTGGATAATTCCGCGAAGGATACAGGGATGCTGAGGGACCTGATGAGTTCCGAAACCGTTCTGAAGAACGTCGTATACCGTCTGATCAATACGGACAGGAACAAAGATCTTCTGGAAGAGATCCCGCACAAGGAGTTCCTGGACCTGTCTTTAGCCTATTATGTCCTGGTCAGGGAAAGCGGGATCGGCAGCGGGGCGGTGCTTGTGAAAAAAGAGCATCTGGAGAGGCTGGGGATCAGCGAAGAGCAGCTGGACCTGGCGGCGCGCGCCAACACGCCGGACCTGCTTCCGCCGCAGATTGTCAATCTGTCAAAGATTCTTGATACGTTTATGTTTGAACTGGGCCTGAAGGACACCATCGAGGATCCGAAAGAGAGGGGGTCATCCCCGATGTTTGTACTGTCCAATTCTGAGAGACAGTTCGGGGCGTGCTATATGACGAACAGGAAGGTGCTGCGGGAATTTGCCGGGGAACTGGAGGAGGACCTGTATATTCTCCCGAGTTCCGTGCATGAGTGCATGCTCATCCCTGCCAGCTTCGGGGAGACCCCGGAGAACCTGACCGCCATGGTCCGGGATATCAACAGGACACAGATCGAGCCGCAGGATTTTCTTTCAGACAACGTATACCTCTACTGCAGATCCACGGACCGGGTCGAGATTGCTGCATGAAACATGGAAGCCCGTGAGGCCGCTGCATGAGAGCGTGCAGCCTGAGAGGCCGCTGCATGAGAGCGTGCAGCCTGAGAGAGGGCAGGTTCCAAATATATAGAAAGCCTCCGGCTTCATAAGGGCCGAAGGCTTTCTGAGCGCATCTGGAGGGAATCGAACCCCCGCCACACGGTACCGGAAACCGTTGCTCTATCCCCTGAGCTACAGATGCATCTTGTCCGTTTGAACGATCAACATCTTAGCATAGCCCTCCGGCAAAGTCAATTGAGTCATTTTTTTTCTTAATTAAATGCTCTCCGGTCGTTAATCAATTGCTTTCTTTGTGAAAAGCCTTTATAATTACTAATGATTTGGGAGAAATTGATAAAGGGCACTGCATTTTTTGACTGGAGGCGTTGCCATGATGGATAATTTCAGAGAATGGCTGTCTGATAATCTTCGTTATATTCTGCTTGGTATGGCAGTGATCCTGGTGATCATCATCGGTATATGCATATTCCGTCTGGCAGGCGGCTCTTCTTCGCGCAAGAAAGATACGGGCAAGAAGACAACGGCTGTTACGACCAGTCAGAAGGATGAGAAGTCAACGGAGGTCTCCGGAAGCGGCGCATCGATCGGCGCGTCCGTCAGCCTTACGAAGAATGATCCTGATCTGCTCGCGCTCTCCCAGAAGTATTACAAGGCGGTTGCCTCCGAGGATGCCGCGACGCTTGCGACGATCGTGGATCCGTGGAACGACTCGGTTGAGTCGGAAACCTTCAGCAGTGATATCAAGAGCTATGACAACATTGCCACATTCTCCAAAGACGGTCCGGAAGACGGTTCGTCGCTGGTGTATGTCTACTGTGAATGCCAGCTTCCGAATATCAGCACTGCAGTTCCGAGCCTTCGGCAGCTGTTTGTAACGACGAACAGCAGCAAGGATCTGGTGATCTCAGACTGGAGCGCGTATCAGGATTTCGTGACGGATTCGAATAAGAGCAATGATGTGCAGACGCTGATCCGGGAGGTCAACGCAAGATGCAAGGAACTGTCGGCATCGGATCCGGATCTCAAGGCTTATCTGGAAGACCAGGGGATCAGCTCCTCAGGCGAGGCTTCCACAGAGTCCGCCTCCTCCGGCAGTACATCGTCCGGATCCTCGGGCGCATCGTCCGGATCGAGTGCGAAAGCGACTGACGGCGTGAATGTCCGTTCTGAGGCGAGCACCAGCGGAGCGGTTCTCGGGACGCTGTATCCGGGACAGGAAGTGAACGTGGTGGAATCCCAGGGCGACTGGACGCATATCACCTATTCGGATTCTTCCTCCGGAACAACGATTGACGGATATGTCTCCACGCAGTATCTGGATTTCGGCGGCTCTTCTGCAGGCACAACAGGCACCGCAGAAACTTCTGCGCAGAGTACGGCGGCAGAGGGTGAAGAGGCAGCCGGCAATGCAGCTGCGTAACGGTGCACAGATAGTATGAAACTGACAGAGCTGCCGCAGAGTCTATATGCGGCAGCTCTTCTTACAATCAATGGAAATGAGACTGAATAAGTATCTGAGCGCCTGCGGCGTCTGTTCCCGCAGGGAGGCCGACAGGCTGATCGAGGCGGGAAAGGTCACCGTGAACGGGGCCCCGGCCAGTGTCGGGCAAATCGTCGAAGAGCAGGATGAAGTCCTTGTGGACGGCGTCCCTGTCAGCAGAACGGATCAAGAGGTTTTTCTTGCCGTCAACAAGCCAAGAGGCGTTGTGGTCACGACGGACCGCACCTGGGGGGATCCGCTCCTGGAAGATCTGGTCGACTGTCCGGAGAGGGTGTTTGCAGTCGGAAGGCTGGACAAGGACTCGGAGGGCCTGATCCTGATGACGAACAACGGGGAGGCCTCAAACCGGATCCAGAAGGCGCGCGGGTACCATGAAAAGGAATATGTGGTCACGGTGGACAGACACATCACGGACACGTTCCTGGAGAAGATGGGGAAGGGCGTCTGGCTGGAAGCACTTCACAGAAAGACCCGCCCGTGCAAAGTGTCCGGAATCGACGAGCACCGGTTTGACATCATCCTGACAGAAGGAATGAACCGGCAGATCCGCAGAATGTGCGAGACATTCGGCTATCATGTCACAAAGCTGAAGCGGATCCGGGTGATGAACATTGAACTGGGAGACCTGCCTGAAGGGGCGTGGCGCTACCTGACCAAAGAAGAGGCAGCGCAGCTTCGGAAGATGGCGGAAAAGAGAGTATCCTATGGCGGAAGATCGCAGAATCAATAGAATGAAAGAACTGATCCCGGTCCTGGATGAAGCCAGCAGGGCGTATTACACGCAGAACCGGGAGATCATGAGCAATCTTCAGTTCGATGCGCTCTATGATGAACTTGCGGCGCTGGAAGAAGAAACAGGGATCATCCTGGCCGGAAGCCCGACGCAGAAGGTCGGCTATGAGGCGGTGGATGAGCTTCCCAAAGAGACCCACAGCACGCCGATGCTGTCTCTGGGAAAGACAAAGGACCGCGAGGAGATGCGCGCATTCATCGGAACGCATCCGGTCGTCATGAGCTGGAAGCTGGACGGACTGACTGTGGTACTGACCTATCAGGGCGGGCAGCTTGTGAAGGCGGTGACGCGCGGCAACGGGATCGTGGGCGACGTAATTACCCCCAACGCGAGAGTATTCACCAACATTCCGCTGAAGATTCAGTATCAGGGAGAGCTGGTCCTGCGCGGGGAAGCCGTCATCTCTTATCCGGATTTTGAGAAGATTAATGAATCCATCGGGGAGAGCGGGGCGCTGTATAAGAATCCGCGCAATCTGTGCAGCGGATCGGTCCGGCAGCTGAACAGCGAAGTCACGGCGCAAAGACACGTGCGCTTCTACGCATTTGCCCTGGTACGCGCAGACGGGGTGGACGTCCACAACTCCCGCATGGAGCAGTTCCATTTCCTGGAGCAGCAGGGCTTTGAGGTGGTGGAACACAGGCTCGTCTCTGCAGACACGCTCGACGAAGCATTTGCCTGGTTTGAGGAGAGGATCCGGACATTCGAGATCCCCTCGGACGGGCTGGTGGCGCTGTATGACGATATCGCGTACGGGGACTCACTTGGAAACACTGCCAAGACCCCGCGCAACGCCCTGGCGTTCAAATGGCAGGATGAGCAGGCGGCGACGCATCTTCAGCGGATCGAGTGGAGTCCGTCCAGAACAGGTCTGATCAATCCGGTTGCCGTATTTGACCCGGTCGAGCTGGAGGGCACGACCGTCTCCCGCGCAAGCGTCCACAACGTCAGCATCCTCCGTTCGCTGAAGCTGGGGATCGGAGACGAGATCAGAGTCTACAAGGCGAACATGATCATCCCGCAGATCGCGGAGAACCTGACCTGTTCCGATACGCTTGAGCTCCCGGAGCGCTGTCCGGTGTGCGGGGAGAAAACCTCGGTGCACGAAACGAACGGCACACAGACGCTGTTCTGCGACAACCCGGACTGCACGGCCAAGCAGATTAAGTCATTTACACAGTTTGTCTCCAGGGACGCCATGAACATCGAAGGCCTCTCGGAGATGACGCTGGAGAAAATGATAGCCGCCGGGCTGATTCATTCATTTGCGGATATCTTCAGGCTGAAGGCGCACAGGGAAGAGATCGAGGTCATGGAAGGCTTCGGGGAGAAGAGCGCTGCCAACCTGGAGGAGAATATAGAGAAAGCGCGCACGACAACCCTGCCGAGACTTTTATTTGCTCTTGGTATCCCGAATGTCGGGGTGGCGAATGCAAAGGGGATCAGCAGGGCGGTGGACGAGGATCTTGACCGTCTGCGCAGTGCGGACGTGGAAGAGCTGACCCGGATCGAGGGCGTCGGCCCCGTGATGGCTGTGGCAATCTCGGACTGGTTCCGAATGCCGAAGAATGCCGCGGCGCTGGATGACCTGCTGGGTGAGATCACGATTATACAGAGTGCGCCCGATACGGACACACAGGGAAGACCGGAAGAGAGTCCGGTCTATGGAAAGACCTTTGTGGTCACGGGGGCGGTTCACCACTTCAAAAACCGCAGGGAACTGGCACAGGAGATAGAGGCACACGGCGGAAAGGTGACGGGGTCTGTATCAAAGAAAACAGATTACCTGATCAACAACGACGCCTCTTCCTCGTCAGGCAAGAATAAATCTGCCAAAGCGCTCGGCATTCCGATTTTGACCGAAGAAGAACTGCTGGACTTGTTAAGATGAAAGGAATGATTCAATATGCCGATTCGAATTCAGTCTGATCTGCCCGCACGGGAGATCCTGGACAGAGAAAATATATTTGTTATGGATGAAGGACAGGCGGATGTGCAGGACATCCGGCCGCTGGAGATTCTGATCATGAACCTGATGCCGCTGAAGGAGGATACGGAGCTGCAGCTGCTCCGGTCCCTCTCCAATACGCCGCTTCAGCTGAACATCACTTTTATTGCCGCCAGTACGCACGAGGCGAAGAACACGACGCTCAACCACCTGAACAAGTTTTACCAGACCTTTGAAGATGTGAAGGACAACGACTATGACGGTATGATCATCACGGGCGCGCCTGTGGAACTGATGGAGTTCGAGCAGGTGGATTACTGGGATGAACTGGTAAAGATCTTCGAGTGGACCAATGAGCACGTCACGTCCACGATACATCTGTGCTGGGCTGCGCAGGCCGCGATGTATTATCACTACGGCCTTGAGAAACACGAGTTGGGATACAAACTCTTCGGACTGTACAAGCACAAGGTCCTGAACCGGAAGATCCCGCTGGTGCGCGGATTTGATGATTATTTTTACGCACCGCACAGCCGCTGGACGGAGATTTCCAGGGAAGATATCCTCCGGTGCGAGGACCTGATCGTCCTGGCGGAATCCAGTGAAGCGGGCGTGTTCCTGGCAATGTCCAGAAACGGGCGCAGGATCTTTGTGACGGGGCATCCGGAATATGACAGGAAGACGCTGGGATGTGAATACGCGCGGGACGTAAAGAAAGGGATCCGCATCCAGCTGCCCAAGGATTATTTCCCGGACGATGATCCTGACAATATGCCGAGACTTCTGTGGAGAGCGCACGCCAACGCGCTCTACGCCAACTGGATCAATTATTACTGCTACCAGCTGACTCCGTATTCACTCGGAACACGGGTCTATACGTACGAGCACCTGCACTGAGAGGACGGGCAGGTCCGGGAAGGAGGGGCGCTATGAAGTTGAAACCGCTCACACGAAAGATCGAGGATATCGGGGAAGACTATGAGAAGGCTTCCCGGTATGACAGATGGCGGGTCGGACAGCTGGCTCTGTATATGCCGGATGGATTCCAGACAGCCGCCTACCTTCCGCTGGAAGATATCACAAATGCGTACCCGCATGATTACAGTGTGCGGGGCGGAAACTGCTGCGCCGGCACCATTGTCACCGGAGGCGTGGTGGTCCGGTACAAAGAGGACGGGGTGATCAATATCATCCCCGGAAACTCGAAGGCGGCCTATAAGCTGCTGGACGCTTTGAAAGAGCGTCTTCCGGATCTCGATACGCAGATTCCGGACATCTACAAAGATACAACCCGGATGCCGGTCTGAGGCGGTCATACAGTATGGAAAATAAAAACAGGCAGGGAACCGGGCTGATCCATCTCTACAGCGGAGACGGCAAGGGAAAGACGAGCGCCGCCATGGGGCTGTGCGTGCGCGCCGCCGGCGCGGGATACAGGGTGCTGATCTGCCAGTTCATGAAAGACAATTCATCCGCCGAGAGACGCTCCATGGAGAAGATTCCGGAGATCACGTTCCTGGACGCACATGAGAGCGTGAAGTTCAGCTTCTGCATGAGCAGCGAAGAGAAGCAGCAGGAGAAGGCTTTCTGCGGGGCGCTGTTTGAAGATGCTGTCAGAGAGGCGCAAGAGGGCGGCTATGACGTACTGCTTCTGGATGAGGCGCTCTATGCGGTCCGGAAAGGCTTCCTGGAGGAAAGCCGCATCGTCTCATTTCTGGAGACAAAACCGGACGGCCTGGAAGTGATTCTGACAGGGCAGGATCCGGGAGAGGCACTGATCAGCCTGTGCGATTATCACTCAGTGATCAGGAAAGAGAAGCATCCGTTCGACCATAACCAGAAGGCGCGGCGCGGGATAGAATACTGAGAGGAGGCAATACAGTATGAATATCGGTGAGATGCTCGATGAACTGAAGACGAAGGCCCATCGTGACCCGGCGCTCCGTCAGAAGCTTCTGGACACGAAGCAGGAGAGCAATCCGCTCAGTGCATTCTGTGCGGCATGCCGTGAACTGGGGTATGAGATCTATGACATGGATCTGCTGCAGGCGGGCGAGGAAGCGTACGCCGCGATGCGCAGAAGCACCAACGGAGGCGGGGAGAATTCGCCGCTGCTGTCCGGAGAAGACGATTATTACGAGATGTTTTTCGCAGATCTTTAATAAAGCTGACAGAAGATAAAGGACAGAAAATAAAGGGCATAAGATAAAGGGCAGAAGAGATGCAGGAAAATAAGATCAGAACCGTCAATGTCGTCGGCCTGGGCGCGCTGGGGATGCTGTTCGGCGGCATCATTGCCGGGAACATGGACCGCATCGAAGGCAGATGGTGTCAACGCACCGGGCGCGGCAAGAGGGCTCAGGCGCTCTCTGGAAATAGGGATACAATAGGAAATCAGACAGGGCAAACAGTCTTGCATAGTAGGGAAATATATGACACAGGCAGCACGTTATACAAATGTTCTGGAATTTCTGGAAAATACCGCAGCGAGTGATCCGGACAGGATCCTGGTGACGGATGGGCAGAAGGAGCTCAGCCGCAGTGGCCTGATGGAGGTCAGCCGGCGTGTCGCAAGCGGCCTTCTTAATAGCGCCGCGCGGCGCAGCCCGGTCATTGTCTATATGGAGAAGACGACCGATACGCTGACCGCTTTCTTCGGCGCCGTCTACGCGGGCGCGTTCTATACGCTCATCGACCCGCAGCTGCCTTCCGCGAGGCTTTTGCAGATTCAGCAGAGCCTGAAGACGCAGACCGTCATCACGGACGATGAGCATCTGGAACAGGCAAGAGAGCTGTTTGAAGGGTGCAGGATCTTCAGGATCTCCATGCTTCAGGAATCCGGGATCAATGAAGAGGGCCTTGCGCGGATCCGGGAGAAGCACCTGGATACGGATCCGCTGTATGTCAACTTCACTTCAGGATCCACCGGCGTTCCGAAGGGCGTGCTGATCTGCCACCGCTCAGTCATTGACTTTATCACCTGTTTTGTAAATGAGTTCGGCATCCGGGAGGACGATGTGATCGCGAACCAGGCGCCGCTGGATTTTGACGTATCCGTCAAGGACATCTACAGCAGCCTGCTGACCGGCGCGAAGCTCGCGCTGGTGCCGCGTCCGCTCTTCACAACGCCGGCCCCGCTGCTCGATTTTCTCTGTGAGCAGGAAACGACGGTGATGATCTGGGCCGTATCGGCCCTGTGTCTGGTCAGCGCATTTCACGGACTCGAATACAGGGTGCCGGAGAAGGTCCGGCTGGTCATGTTCAGCGGAGAGGTGATGCCGCCAAAGCGGCTTTCCAACTGGATGGAGCACCTGCCGCAGGCAGAGTTTGTCAATCTGTACGGACCCACAGAGATCACCTGCAACTGCACATTTCACAGGATCGAGCGCAGCAGGGACTATACAGAAGGCATCCCGATCGGCGCGTCCTTTGCAAATGAAGAGACCTTCCTGCTTGACGAGGAGGACCGGGAGGTGACCGAACCGGGCGTCACGGGCCAGATCTGCGTCAGGGGGACGGCAGTCGGGCTCGGCTACTGGAATATGCCGCAGCAGACGAAGGAGCGGTTCAGGGAAGATCCGCGGACCCCGGAATATGCCTCTGTCATCTACTGCACGGGCGACCTGGGCAGGTATAATGAGCGCGGCGAGCTGATGTTCTGCGGGCGCATGGACGATCAGATCAAGTACATGGGACACCGCATCGAGCTGGCGGAGGTGGAGCTTGCGATCAACGCAGTCGACGGCGTGGAGAGAAGCTGCTGCGTCTTTGATGAAAAAAAGAGCAGACTGTATGCATTTTACTGCGGAACCATCGAGCGCGGCGACCTGATACAGAAGCTGAAGGAGAGGCTTCCCGTATTCATGATTCCGGGCGTCTTTAAGCAGGTGGAGAGCATGCCGGTGACAGGGCGCGGAAAGATCGACCGCAGGGCGCTCATGGAAGAAATGAAGAATAAAAAGTGACTAGAAGTACAGAACAAAGAGCGCAGGCAGGAAAAGAGGGCCGGCCAGGCGGGCCGGAGAGAGGACAGATATGGATCAGACATTGATACAGACACTTCTTGACAGGTTTTCCTGTCCGCTGTATGTGTTCGAGGAGACGCTTCTGGAGGAGCGGATCCGTCTGCTGAAAAATGCGCTTCCGGAAGATGTGAAGCTGTGCTACGCGGTGAAGGCGAATCCGTTTATTGCCAGGTTCCTGGAAGAGAAGGTGGACCGGTTTGAGATCTGTTCTCCCGGCGAGATGTATATCTGCGAGATGCAAAAGGTCCCGGCTGGGAAGTTTGTCCTGTCCGGCGTCTATAAAGATGAACCCTCTATGCGGTATGCATTTGAGAACGGGCTGTGCAGCGGGATCCTGACTGCGGAATCTCCCGCACAGTTTGAGCTTCTCTTTCGGCTTGCAAGGGAGTATAATCAGCCATTGAGGCTGCTGCTTCGTCTGACGAGCGGCAATCAGTTCGGGATGGAAGAAGAGGACATCCTCCGCCTGATGCGGCGCTGCACTGAGCCGGGCTCGGAAGAGAGCCGGTATATGACGATCGCGGGCATACAGTTTTTCTCCGGCACGCAGAAGACGTCGCTGAAGAAAACGCGCAGGGAGTTTGCGATGCTGGACGATTTCCTGGACAGGATCCGGGAAGAGACGGGTACAGGCGCGGGCGAGCTGGAGTACGGACCCGGATTTCCGGCAGCTTATTTTGAAGGAGAGACCTTTGACGAGGAAGCCTACCTGAAGGAGTTCAGAGAGCTTCTGGAAGGCATGCGGAACCGTCTGCCGGTCACGCTGGAACTCGGGCGCGGGATCGCCGCCTCGTGCGGCAGCCTGCTGAGCCGGGTTGTGGATGTGAAATGCTGCCACCATGAGAACTATGCGATCCTGGATTCCGGGATCCACCATCTGACCTACTACGGACAGTTCATGGCGATGAAGCAGCCGCTGTGCGAACTGTATCCGCCCAGAGAACGGGCAGAAGAGACCGAAGGAGCTGAAGCCGCAGAAGGAGATGCAGGAAGCGGGACGGCAGCAGGAGATGCAGGAAGCGAGGCGGCCGCAGGAGCCGAGAATGTCTGGACCTTGTGCGGATCCCTGTGCACGATCAATGACCTGCTGGTCAAGCGGATGCCGATTGACAGACTGAGCGTCGGGGACGTCGTGATCTTCCATAATACAGGCGCATACAGCATGACAGAAGGAATCTCCCTGTTTCTGAGCAGGGACCTGCCTGCGGTTGTGTGGGTGCAGAAGGACGGACAGATACAGCTTCTCAGGGAAGCAGAGCATACATGGAAACTGAACGCCGGCATGGCCGGCGGAAGCGTGCAGCCGCAGTGAGCGAAGTCTGCAGGCAGAGACAGCGTGCAGCCGCAGTGAGCGGAGTCTGCATGCAGAGACAGCGGACAGCCGCAGTGAGCGGAATCTGCATGCAGAGACAGCGGGCAGCCGCAGAAAGCGGCGGCAGAAGGCAATGACAGCATGCAGCCGCGGCAACCGGCGGCAGTGATGTACAGAAGGGAGTAAAACATGGACAGACTATATGAGATTCTTGAAGAGATGCAGCCGGAGTATGACTATCATAAAGAGAAGGCGCTGATTGACGACCATCTGCTGGATTCCCTCACGGTTCTGGCACTGATCTCGGAGCTGGAGGATGAATTTGACATCACGGTTCCCGCCGTGGAGATCATCCCTGCGAATTTCAATTCCGCCGATGCGATGTGGGCTCTGATCACCCGCCTCATGGAGGAATAAGCTGAATCTGACAATCTGTCCGGGGACCGTCATGCGGCGGCCCGGATAAATGCTTGGAACCGGAGAGTGTTGACAGCATGCTTAGCTACTGCTCAGTTGAATATCTTCTTGTTTTTCTTCCCGTGGTCCTGTTCGGATATCTGATCCTTCCGAAGACTGCGAGAAGATACTTTCTGCTCCTTTCAAGCTACGCATTTTTCTGGTATCTGAGCGGACCGCTGGTGCTGTGGCACGTGGCGGCGTGTCTGTGCGTCTGGCTGTGCGGCCTTGCAATCGACAGGGTCCTTGCGGCGCGGGACGAAGCGCTGTTATCGGCGGAACGGTCTCAGAAAAAGGCCATCCGCGCCAAGTACGCCGGGAAGGTCCGCAGATGGGTGTTTCTTGCAGGCGTTGTCTGTTTCGGCATCCTGCTCTCGCTGAAGTATACCCCGTTCTTTATAGACAATCTGAACGCGCTCCTGCGCACGCTTCATACGGGCAGGCAGCTGAAAGTGCCCAGTATACTGGTTCCGGTCGGCATCTCGTTCTACACGCTGATGGCGATGTCCTATGTCTTTGACGTAGGAAGGGAGCAGCGCGCCCCGGAGAAGAATTTCTTCAGGCTGACCCTGTGGCTGGCGTTTTTCCCGACCCTGATGGAAGGGCCGTTCATGCGCTATGACACGGCGGAGCAGATCTGGGAGGTTCCCCGCATCAAAGGAGAGAATTTCCAGAAGGGACTGTGGCGGATCCTCTACGGCGTTTTGAAGAAAATGATTGTCGCGGACCGTGTCAATTCTGCGGTGGAGCTTCTCTATACGGACTTTGCGTCCTATGACGGCGGGATGATGTTCCTGGCCGCGGTGCTGTTCACGCTGCAGGAATACATGGAATTCTCGGGAACGATCGACATCGTGATCGGAAGCGCACAGTGCTTCGGATTTGTCCTTCCGGAGAACTTCAATCAGCCGTTCTTTGCAAAGACCATCTCCGAGTTCTGGACCAGATGGCACATCACCCTCGGCGCCTGGCTGCGCGATTACGTATTCTATCCGCTGTCCATGTCCGCGCCGCTCAAGAAGCTGACGAAAAAATGCAGGGCGAAGTTCGGCAATCACTATGGCCCGCTTGTCACCAGCTCGATTGCGCTGTTTGCGGTCTGGCTGTTCAACGGTCTGTGGCACGGCGCCGGATGGAGCTTTATCTTCTTCGGCATGTATCATTTTGCGCTGATCGTCGCCGGCAGTTTTGTCACGCCGGTGGTCATATCCTTCTGTGAGAAACATCATATCAACCGCAGAAGCTTCCCGTACCGTCTCTTCCAGATGATCCGGACGGCGCTCCTGGTGGCGGTGGGCGAGATGTTCTTCAGAGCGCTCAGCCTGAAAACCGGCCTGATCATGTTCAGGCAGATGTTCACCAGGGCAACGCTGCAGTCATTTACGGACGGAAAGTTCCTGAAGCTGGGGATGGACCGGCAGGACTACATCATCGTCGCGGTGTTTGTGGTCTGTGTATTCGTGATCAGTCTGCTGAAGGAGAGGGGATGCAGGGTTCTGGATGCACTCTATAAGAAACCAATGTTCATCCGGTGCCTGATCACCGCGGTTCTTGTCGCACTGATTCTGCTGTTCGGAGCCTACGGGACAGGATACGTTCCGGTGGATCCGATCTACGCGAACTTCTGAGGAGGCGGGTATGAAATATCTGAAAAAGATACTTCCTGCGGTTCTGACCGTTGCGCTGACAGCGCTCATGCTCTGCCTCGTTTCCATCCTGACGAGCCCGAAGAATAACACGCAGGATGCAGGCCATGATGCATGGGCGGCATACGGATTCGAAGCGGAGCCGGAGAATACCATCGACATGTTCATGCTCGGAGACAGTGAATCGAGGACATCGATCTCCCCCATGGAGCTGTTTCACAATGAAGGGATCACTTCGTACTGCTGCGGCGTCAACGCCTGCAGGCTGTGCGAGGTCTATGAGATGCTGCAGCTTGTACTGGAGACGCAGTCTCCGGACCTGCTCATCATCGAGAGCAATGTCATTTTCTCGCCGTTCAACTGGAAGGACGCCCTGGAGAGCATTACCTCGAGCATCTTCCCGGTCATTCACTGGCACAACCGCTGGAAGACGCTCACAAAAGAGGACTTCACGACGATTCCCGCGTATACGAGCGTGGAGGTGCGCAAGGGCTATTATCATGCGGCCCTCTACAACAGCGCGCCGCCTTATCTGCTGGATCGGTATATGACCCCGACCGATGAGAAAGAGCCGCTCGCGGATATCAATCATTATTATATCGGGAAGATTGCAAAAACCTGTAAGAAGAAGGGGATCCAGCTGATTATCATGAGCATGCCCAGCGTGAAGAACTGGAACACCCAGAAACATAATACCTGCGTGGATCTGTCTGAAGAACTGGAAGTTCCGTTTATTGACCTGAATGAGATGCGTGAAGAGGTTCCGATTGACTGGAGCGTGGATACGCGTGACGAAGGCGATCACCTGAACAATGCGGGCATGGAGAAGGTCTGCAGCTGGCTCGGACCGTATCTGCGGGAAACCTGGGGGCTGGAAGACCACCGAGGAGACCCGGCGTATGATGAGTCGTGGACGGATCTGTATGAGGCGTATGTTGAGAGAATCTCCTGACATACTAGTCAGAGCCTGAGCGCTTTCACGGTTCATTTTTATAGATGAGATCCGGATAACCACCGGCATGAGATTCAGAGATTCCCCGATATGAGGAACAATATATTTTCGATATGAGATTCAAAAAATCCCCGATATGAGGATCATTATATTTTAGATTTTAAAAATCCCCGGCCCTTTCGGACCGGGGATTTTGCATGTACCTTTATCTTCTTTGCTGCATTACCAGCTGTAGACGGTTTCGCCGAGTGTATTGCGGTATCCGCTCAGCCCTTTCTTATCATACTTTTTGCTGGTACACTTCGGATACTTTGCTTCCTTGAACTTGTATCCATGGTCCTTCATGTAGGAAGTGGACTTGAGGAAGTACTTATACATGGGAACTGTGTTGGTGTTGCTTCCATCGATGATCGGATCATCAAATGTCACGTCCACATGGTACCATTTTCCGCCGACACAGACCATATTCCAGGCATGGGTGACGGAGTCCACTTTGCCACGGACGACCTTGCAGGGGATATGGATGGACTTCATCACCTTCTGGAAACCGTATGCATATCCGTCGCAGACACACAGCTTCCTGATGAGGGACCCCTTCGAAGTATGCTCCGATCCCGGCACCTTCCCCTTGAGCATATTGTCGTAGTCATACCGCACATTGCGGACCAGCCAGTCATGCACGGACTGGATCTTTTCAACCGAACTGAGCTTTCCGGAAGAGAGCTTCTCGGACTTGCGGATCTGCCTGACACGGTTCTTCTGGGTCTTGTCGTAGACGACCACTTTATAGGTGTACGTCTGAGAGTCGTATGTGGCAGTGATGACCGTTTTCCCCTTCTTTTTCGCGCGGATCGTCCCATCCTTTTTCACAGTGACAATCTTCTTATTTCCGGATGAATAAACCGCATTCTGGGAATTAAACAGCGGCATCTTCACTGTGTCTTTCGGGAGAAGATACACGGTTTTCTTCTCAAAGCAGGGCTGCAGGCTGGACGTCACCGGAATCCGCTCCCTCACACACCGGCTGTAAATATCGGAATCCTTCGGGGCACTGATGTTGATCAGGGAAGGAAGATTGTCGATAAAATAATCAGAGACGCTGACGGAAGAGGACATGAACCATATATACCGCAGGTTGTCGCATCTGCTGAATGCATGCTCTGCGACATATGTGACGCTTGCCGGAACAATCACGCCGCGCACTGATTTGTTCTTATAGAACATGTAGTTGTTCACTTCCGTAATCGAAGAGGGGATCACGACAACCTGCGCGACTCCCGTATAGGTATATCCGTATATTGTCTGGGAATAACCGGGCACATCAGGAAGCGGCGCGGAATCCTCCTCTTCCTCGGCCCATACCGGGGCGTGGAAAATGAGCAGACTCAGCACTGCTGAAAGAAGCAGAATCGATGCAGATAAAGAACGTATGAAACGCCGGTCCGAATTATTCATGAATACTCCCACAATTGTAATAGGTATTAACACAATCATTATATTAAAAAACGCGTTTTCTGCAACAGGAACAATGTGAAAAAAGAATGATAAATGGCAGCAGAAAGTAGCGCTCAAAGGGGCATTTCGGCTATAATACAGGCAAATGATCCGGCACGCGGCAGACAGCTGCGGAAGTATGTGAAGCTGCGGAAGTATGTGAAACTGCGAAAGCATGTGAAGCTGCGGAAGTTTGTGAAGCTGCGGAAGCATGTGAAACTGCGGAAGTATGTGAAGCTGCGGATGTATCTGAAAGAAGGAGGGAACTTTGGTATGAAGATTATTCTTGCATGGATTGTTACAGTGATCCTGTCATTCGGAGCAGGCACTGCGGTCGGGAACCATTCGGACTCGGAGGCGGATGCGGAACTTGAAGCGAAGGTGCAGCAGCACATGGATACGATTGTGGACGAGGCAGCAGGGATCGTGGATGATGTCTCCGAAGCGGCGCAGGAGAAGAAAGAAACCATGGAGTCGGAGCTGAAGGAGAGCGATGCCTATAAGAAGGCGGAAAAGTTCGCAGATGATGTAAAAGAGATCGCGGACGACACAGCCAAAGACATCGAAGCGCATTTCGGATCCGATGAGACGGAGGCAGAAACCGAGGCGGAGACCGAAGCAGAGACAGAACAGGCCATCAAACTGACAGTCAGGGAGTAAGACTTCAGGACTTTGCCGTGCGGATTCATTGATCCGCGCGATGAAGCCGGAAGCTTCCGGCGGAATTAGAGTATGCTTCAGATCAGAGAGATTCATAAAGAATATAAAACCGGTGCGCTCGTCCAGAAGGCTCTGGACGGCGTATCGCTGTCTTTCAGAGATCATGAATTTGTGGCTGTGCTGGGACCGAGCGGTTCCGGAAAGACGACGCTGCTGAATATTATCGGCGGTCTGGACCACAGCGACAGCGGTCAGCTGATCATAGACGGCGTTCCGACACAGAATTACAGGAGCAGGGACTGGGATGCCTACCGAAACCATTCGGTAGGCTTTATCTTCCAGAGCTACAACCTGATTCCGCATCAGAACCTTCTTGCAAATGTTGAGCTTGCGATGACCCTGGCCGGCGTCAAGAAGAAAGAGCGCAGGGCCCGGGCAGCGGAGGCGCTTGCAAGCGTCGGCCTTGCGGAACAGATGCACAAGAAGCCGGACCAGCTGTCCGGCGGACAGATGCAGAGAGTCGCGATCGCAAGGGCGCTGGTCAATCAGCCGTCGATCGTACTCGCCGATGAACCGACAGGCGCGCTGGACAGCGAGAACGGCGAACAGGTGATGCACCTGCTCAAGGAAGTCTCAAAAGACCATCTCGTTGTGATGGTGACGCACAATCCCGAACTTGCGGAGCGGTTTGCAACGCGGATCATCCGCCTGCGCGACGGCAGGGTGATAACCGACAGTGATCCGTATGATCCGGAGGCGCCGGAGGCGGAGACTGAAGAAAGCGCCGCAGCGAGTGTGGTGGAGCCGGAGAGGGCAGAGTGCGCCGCAGAGTCGGAGGCCGCCGCAGAGAGCGCCGCAGGGAGAGCCGCAGAGGAAGAGCCAGAAAAGAGCGGCGCAGCACGTGCGGTGGCGGAGGAAGAATCTGCAGAGAGCCCGGCCGCGGAGAAGCCGGGAATCAAGACCCGGGAAAAGCGCGAATCACACAGGAGCGTGCGGAAGCCTTCCATGTCCCGCCTGACAGCCTTGTCCCTGTCTGTCTCCAATCTGCTCTCCAAGAAGACAAGAACCGTGCTGGTTGCATTTGCGGCTTCTATCGGGATCACGGGGATCGCGCTGATCCTGTCGCTCTCGGCAGGGGCGCACCGGTATATACAGAGGATGGAGGAAGATTCGCTGAGCGAATATCCGCTGCAGATCTCCTCATCCACATTTTCCATGGAATCTTCCATGGCGGCGATGGCGCAGATGGGCAGCAGTGCTCAGAAAGAGAGCGAAGAAAACGGAGAAGTGCAGGAGCAGCAGGTGCTCGGGGCGATGTTTTCCGGCGCGGATACGAATGACCTGGCCTCCCTTCGCAGATGGTTCGAGAGCGGAGAGAGCGGGATCGAGGACGTAACGCGCTGCGTGACATACAGTTACGGAATCAGCCCGCAGATCTATCTGAAGGAAAATGATGGGTACAGGCAGGTGAATCCGGACCAGACCATGAATGCCATGGGACTGTCGATGGATGACGACCTGAGCGGCATGATGTCGGTGTTCAGCGGAACAGACGTATTCTTCATGCTTCCTGAAAATGAAGAGATCTATCAGGGCTCCTACGAGCTGCTTGCGGGACACTGGCCGCAGAGCCTGGAGGAATGCGTGCTGGTACTGATGCCGGACGGAACCATTCCGGACTATCTGCTGTATACCATGGGACTCAAGGACGCCGCCCGGCTGGACAGCCTGATCCAGAGCATGAAGACAGGAGAGAAGGTCAGTACCGGCCTGCAGGAATCCGGCGTCTATGTCCCGGAGGATTTCCTGGACATCAGCTTCCGCATCCTGCCCGCGAACAGGCGCTTTACGTATGACGAGAAGCTGGGCGTATGGGTTGACTGCGAACAGGATACAGCGGCCATGACCCGGCTGCTGGACCGGACCCAGGAGCTGCACATCAGCGCGGTTGTACGTTCATCCGGAGATTCCATGGGAATCCTGCAGCCCGGCATCTGCTATACAACGGACCTGATGCGGGCGCTGATCGGTGATGCGGAAGAGAGCGAAGTGGTGCAGGCGCAGCTGAAAGATCCGGATACGGATGTCCTGACAGGAGCCGCATTTGGAGCAGGCGGCACCGGCTCCTGGTCACAGGTGATGGAGCTTGCGCAGGTGAATCCGGAGAATCTGCCGGACGCAGTCTCATTTGACTGGGAAGGCCTGGACAAAGTGCTGGAAGACAAGGGCCGCCTCAGCGCTGTGCAGACGGTGCATATCATCCGCGAACTGAGCCGGACCGGAGAATCACCGACGCTCAGAAGCGTTCTGGAGGAAATGCTCCCTGCCCTGATGGATCTGGTGGAGATTGATCCGGACAGGATCGGGGACGTGATCAGCCTGGAACTGGATGAATCCCATCTGCAGCAGATGTACGCGGCCGCCGCAGAGGCAGGCAGCGCGACATACAGCGGCAATCTGATCCGGTTCGGATATGCGGACCCCGAAAAGCCCGGGATGATCACGATCTATCCGAATGATTTTGAAAGCAAGGAAGAGGTCATCCGGATTCTGGACGCTTACAACAGCGCCATGAAGAAGACGGGGCATGAAGAGCAGGTGATCAGCTATACGGATTACGTCGGATCCCTGATGTCTTCCGTCACCACGATCATCGATGTCATCACCTACGTGCTGATCGCATTTGTGGCAGTCTCACTGGTGGTCTCCTCGATCATGATCGGAATCATCACATACATATCGGTATTGGAGAGACGCAAGGAGATCGGTATCCTGCGCGCCATGGGCGCGTCGCGCCGCAACATTGCACAGGTGTTCAACGCCGAAACATTTATCATCGGCATACTGGCAGGCGCGATCGGGATCGCACTGACACTGCTGCTGCAGATCCCGCTCAATGCGGCGATCCACAATTATACGGATCAGCCGGTGTACACGTACCTGCCTGCAGGCTCCGGCGCAGTCCTGATCCTCCTGTGCGTCCTCCTGAATATGACCGGAGGGTTCATACCGTCCAGACGGGCGGCGCGGCAGGATCCGGTGGAAGCATTGCGAAGCGAGTAAGGCTGGATTCGCGGAAGGGGGAGAAATATGGAGATGCAGTATCGGGAGGACAAATACGGCAATAAGCTGTCCTGTCTCGGGTTCGGATGCATGCGGTTCCCGCGTTCGGGCGGCCGTATTGATATGGAAGAAACCGAGAAGGAACTGCTCAGGGCATACGAAGCGGGCGTCAATTATTTTGACACAGCGTATATCTATCCGGGGAGCGAGGCGGCGATCGGTGAGATCTTTGAAAAGCACGGGATCCGCTCCGAGGTACATATTGCCACAAAGCTTCCGCATTACATGATCCGCTCCAGAGAGGGACTGGATAAGTATTTCGGCGAGCATCTGGAAAGGCTGCGCACGGAGTATATCGACTATTATCTGATGCACATGCTCAATGATATATCCGCGTGGGAGAAGCTTCAGGCGATGGGCATCGAGAGCTGGCTGGAAGAGAAGAAGGCATCCGGGCAGATCCGCCAGGTCGGATTCTCCTATCACGGCAACGCGGACATGTTCTGCAGGATTGTGGATGCGTACGACTGGGATTTCTGCCAGATCCAGTACAACTACATGGATGAGAATTCCCAGGCTGGCAAAAAAGGACTTCAGTACGCGCATGAGAAGGGCCTTCCGGTGATCATCATGGAGCCGCTGCGCGGAGGGAAGCTTGCAAAAGATCTGCCGCATGAAGCGGCGCAGGTCATCCGGACACACAGCGTCCACCACACACCCGCAGGCTGGTCATTTCTCTGGCTCTGGAACCAGGAGGAAGTCACCGTCGTTCTGTCCGGCATGAACTCGATGGAGATGCTGGAGGAGAATATCCGGACTGCGTGCCACGGAACCGTTGGCGTGCTGAGCGATGCGGATAAGGCCATGCTGGAAAAGGTCGCCGGCATCATCAATTCCAAAATGAAGGTCGCGTGCACCGGATGCAGGTACTGCATGCCCTGTCCGCAGGGGGTGGACATCCCGGGTACCTTCGCAGCCTACAACCGCTGCTACAGCGAGGGGAAGATCGCAGGCATGAAGGAATACATCATGACAAACGCGATCCGCAAAGAACCGGCCTCAGCCTCCCAGTGCATCGAGTGCGGCGCATGCGAGCGGCATTGTCCGCAGCATATCCAGATCCGGCAGGAGCTGAAGAACGCACGGAAGATCCTGGAGAATCCTGCCTACAAGATCACCAGCAAAGGCATACGCGCCCTGCATCTGTACGGATGAGAAGACTGGCAGCGATTGCGGTGAAAAAGTTGACACTACGGGGCGGCGCAGGGGGCAGACTCCTTTGTGCTGCGGCAGGAAATGGTTCCGGGAAATGATTCTTTGAAATAAAGGTTACAGTTCACAGGCCAGCCTCCGACCTTCTGCATGGAGTTCTGTGGGCACAACTGAAAACCATAGGCAGCCGACTAAGCTTTGCGAGTTGCTGCAGC
>CAJOKX010000030.1 GCA_905235415.1 uncultured Lachnospiraceae bacterium | reverse complement strand
GAGCGGCTGCAATGCAACCGATGCAAAGCGAGGGCAGGCAACGTGTTTTCAGTGTGCCCACAAACTCAAAGCAGAGTTGGCTGGCCTGTGAACTGTAACAGCAAAAGGCATGGTGCAAAAAACAGGGCCCGGCCCTGCGGCCAAAACCCTGTCTGCGCGCGTATCCGGATGATTCTTCAGCAGTGATCCGGAAGGTGCAACCGGGACACCTGCCTGCGTGCGTATCCGGATGTTTGCCGGGTATTTTATTCCCGGATGACCTGCGTCCCTGTCATTCTCTCATAATACTTCAGGATGGCAGAGTGATCGTCGCTCCCGCTCCCGTTGTTGTGCAGCCACTGCAGCATCTCCTGCACGGCGGATGTCAGAATCATGGGGGTGCCGAGCCCGTGTCCCGTATCGAGCGCATTCTTCAGGTCCTTGATATGCAGGTCGATCCTGAAGCCGGGCTTAAAATTGCGGTCCATCATCATCGGGACTTTGGCGTCCATGACTGCTGAACCCGCCAGGCCGCCCCTGACTGCGTCAAATACGCTCTGCGGATCCACGCCTGCCATGACCGCAAGCTCATACGCCTCCGAGCAGGCCGCGATGTTCACCGCCACGATGATCTGGTTTGCCAGCTTCACGGTATCGCCGGCGCCGTTCACCTCGCCGCAGTGCACAACGGAGGATCCCATGTGCCCCAGGAGTTCCTTGTAGGTGTCAAACAGATCCTTCGGCCCGCCGCACATGATCGACAGCGTCCCGTCGATTGCCTTCGGCTCTCCTCCGGAAACCGGAGCGTCCATCATCCGGATGCCTCTTTCCGCGCACTCCCCGGCAAGTGCTCTGGATTCCAGCGGGGCGATCGAACTCATATCGATGATCACCAGGCCTTCCCGCGCGCCCTGTGCGATGCCGTCCCTTCCGAAGATTGCCTCCCTGACCTGCGGGGAATCCGGAACCATCGTGATGACAACGTCGCTTCTGGAGGCGACGTCCGCATTGCTCTTTCCGCGCACGGCGCCGCACGATACCACGTCATCCAGCGCTTCGGTGGAATGCGGCGTATACGCGCACACTTCATATCCTGCTTTCAGCAGATTCCTGCACATGGGACGTCCCATGATTCCCAGTCCGACAAATCCAACTTTCACAATGCACCTCCTGTATTCTTCTCACTACGCGCTAAAAAAGAGACTCCGTTTCCGGACGAAGTCTCTTTGATGATCCTGTCTTGTATCAGAACAACCCCTGTGCCATCATGGCGTCCGCAACTCTCTCAAAGCCCGCAATGTTCGCGCCGGCGACCAGGTTGTAGCCCAGGTCATTTCTCAGTGCCGCCTGCACCGAATTCTCATAGATCGTATCCATGATCCTGTGCAGCTGGCTGTCCACCTCCTCTGCCGTCCAGAAGAGACGCTCGCTGTTCTGGGACATCTCCAGTCCGCTGGTCGCAACGCCCCCCGCGTTGACTGCCTTGGACGGGGCGACAATCACGTCCGGCTGTTCCATCAGATACCGCAGCGCGTCGCTCGTCGTCGGCATGTTCGCAACCTCAATGTAGTAGCGGACCTTGTTTGCCGCGATCTTCTCAGCGCTGTCCAGATGCACGTCGTTCTGCATCGCCGACGGCATGATGATGTCCGCCTTCACGCCCCAGGGCTTCTCGCCTTTGTGGAATTCCACGCCGAACCGGTCCGCATAGTCCTCAACGCGGTTGCGTCCGGAATCCCTCATCTCCACCAGATAGTCAAACTTCTCCTGCCCGGTAACGCCGTCCGGATCATAGACATAGCCGTCCGGCCCGGACAGTGTGACAACCCTGGCGCCGAGTTCTGCAGCCTTCCTGCTGATGCCCCATGTGACATTGCCGAAGCCCGAGCAGGCGATCGTCTTGCCGGACAGGGTCTCGGAATCATGCCGGAGGACATTTTCCAGATAGTAAACCGCGCCGAAGCCGGTTGCTTCCGGACGGATCAGGCTGCCGCCGTAGGAGAATCCCTTGCCGGTGAAGGTTCCGTTCTCGAAGTTCCCCTTCAGCCTGCGGTACTCTCCGAACATGTAGCCGATCTCTTTTCCGCCGACGCCCATGTCGCCCGCAGGAACGTCGGTATCCGGCCCGATATAGCGGTACAGTGCCTGGACAAAGCTCTGGCAGAAACGCATGATCTCATCGTCCGACTTCCCGGTCGGATCAAAGTCCGCCCCGCCCTTGCCGCCGCCCATGGACAGGCCGGTCAGGCTGTTCTTGAAGGTCTGCTCGAAGGCAAGGAACTTCATGATGCTCGGGGTGACATTCTTCTGGAAACGGATGCCGCCCTTGTACGGACCGATCGCTCCGTTGAACTGGCAGCGGTAGCCGTTCTGCGTATGCGCGGTCCCATTGTCATCCTGCCATACCACCCTGAATGAGAACATCCTCTCGGGCTCCACCATGCGCCCCAGAAGATCCGCCTTCTCATATTCCGGGTGACGTTCCACCACCTTGTCCAGAGAGGAGAGAACCTCCTCCACACTCTGGCAGAACTCCGGCTGATACGGATACTTCTCTTTCACTCTTCCGATCACTCGCCCGATATAACTGTTCATCGTGTTTTTCCTCCACTCAATCCATGATTCCAACAGACGTCTGATACCGGTACATGAAACAACTATGAGAAAACAACATGCACGATGTGTGGAAAAGCAGCCGCATACGATGTATACTTGTTAATACAACTATGGATGCAGCTACTTCAGTATAGCACGCTGCAAAACCAATTGGAAGTCTCTATGAAAAAAAGTGAGGGTCCAATGAAGTATTGTGAGGAAACCAGTCTGTCTCAGATCTTAGCTCCCGGTTCAGGGCGCAATATCGTCTTCTCGCTGACTGACCTGGCGGATTATCCCAGGCTCCTTACATATGCGCTGCCCCTCGCCCAAAAGGCCGGCCTTTCCGCCGTCTTTCTGCGTTTTATCCCGGATGACGCCGACCGGAGCGGCCCTTCCGCATCCGTCCCATCGGATGCATCCCTGCCGGAGCTTCTCCCGGATGAAGCCTCCTTTGTGCGTACGATTCCCATCCCCCTGAATCACCGTTTTCAGCATTTTACGGTGACGGTGCAGGATGCCATTGCCCAGCAGCCGGAAGGAACGCTGTTTCTGTTCGACTGCCTGTCCGATCTTGAGACTGCATGGGCAACGGACCTGATGATGGTGAATTTCTTCAGCGTGATCACACCGCTTCTGACCGGCCGCGGATGCACCGCCTACTTCCCTCTGAAGGCAGGCATGCATTCCGACCTTGCCGCGCACAGGATTTCCGACATCTCCGACGTATTTCTGGATGTCTGTTCCGATTTTAAGAATATATATGTGCGCGCCGAGCAGATCCGGGACAAAACAGACGCCCTTCTCTTCCAGCCGCATCTCGCGGATCCGAAGACAGGGGATCTGCAGCCGATCACGGACGGTGTGAAGCTCAGCCGGTATCACCGCGCGCAGGACATCTCCGCGCGCATGCATCCCGACCTGAGCATGGACAGCTGGGACCGTTTCTTTTTGTCGGTGCAGCGCCGGTATGAATACGGTGCGGATCTGACAGAAGACTGTTTCAGGATGTGCCGCATCATGATGAGCCGTGATCTTCGCATGCGCTCCCTGATCCTGGAGCATTTCCGCCCGGAGGATTATTTCTTTGTGAAGGAGCACATGGTCGGAAGCGGGCAGATCGGGGGAAAGGCGTGCGGGATGCTCACTGCGCGCAGGATCATAGAGAACCGCCGTCCGGATCTGTATGACTGTCTTGAGGCGGATGATTCCTTCTTCATCGGCTCAGACGTCTTCACCAGCTATATCGTGAACAACGGCCTGTGGGATCTGTCGGTCAGGCAGCGCACGGAAGAAGGGTATTTCGAGGCTTCACAGGCGCTGTACGACGGTCTGCGGAACGGATCTTTCTGGCCCCGGATTGAGGAGCAGTTCTCCCATCTGCTGGATTATTACGGCCATGCGCCGGTCATCGTCCGCTCCAGCAGCATCCTGGAGGACGGATTTGACAATGCGTTTGCCGGGAAATATGACTCTGTCTTTGTCCCCAATACGGGAACGGAGAAGGAGCGTCTGAGCGCTTTTGAGGATGCGGTGAAAACCGTCTATGCGAGCACCATGTCCCTCTCGGCGCTCGACTACAGAAAACGCAGGGGCCTTGCGAAGCGGGACGAGCAGATGGCCATCCTCGTCATGCGGGTATCCGGTTCCCATTATGGCAGCTATTATCTTCCCTGCGCGGCCGGAGTCGGCTACTCCTGCAGCCCGTACCGCTTCCTTCCCACGCTTCGCCCGGACGCAGGCATGCTGCGGCTGGTGATGGGACTGGGGACCGCTGCGGTCGACCGGACCGAAGGCGCATACCCCCGGCTGGTCAGCCTGGATGATCCGCAGGCAACCCCTTATCACACCTCGGCGCAGAAGCATCGCTACAGCCAGCGGAAGATCTCTGTCATCGACAAGACCCGCGCTGCGCTGCGCGACGTGACGCTGGAGGAGATTGAGGACAGCCTGCCTGTATGGCTCAGACGGATCCTGCTGGAGCACGACACGCAGGCGGAACACGCATTCCGGGAGCGGGGCGTGCAGCGTGACATCGAATTCATTTCCTGCCGCGGAATCGTCCGGAAAAAGGAACTGATGGATCTGATGGATGAGATGATCCACCAGCTGGAGGACTCCTACGGACAGAGCGTGGATATCGAGTTTACGATCAACTTAAGCGAGGACGGAGACTTCGTGGTCAATCTTCTGCAGTGCCGTCCCCTGCAGGTCCTGCAGGATACGGAAGCCCTGCCCGGAGAAGAGGGCGCCTCCTCCGGCGCCTGTCCGGATCCCGGGACGCTTCCGGAATCCGCCGTGCTGCTTGAAACCGTGCGCTCATCCATGGGGATGTCCAGATCCGTTTCGCTCGACGGGATCGTCTATATCGACCCGGTTGCGTACTACGAACTCCCCTACAGCGACAAACCGAAGATCGGCCGGTCTGTCGGGCAGCTGAACTGGTCCCTGCGGGATGCAGGAAAGACGCTTCTTCTGCTGACACCGGGACGGATCGGGACCTCGTCTCCGGAGCTGGGCGTTCCGGCCGCCTTTTCGGATATCAGCTCATTCTCGGCGATCTGTGAACTGTCGGAATCCCGCGCCGGATACCAGCCGGAACTATCCTACGGGAGTCATATCTTCCAGGACCTGGTCGAGGCGAACATCCTGTACGGCGCTGTATTTGAGGATGAGAGACGGATTCATTTCCGCCCCGAATCCCTCGGTCTTTTCCCGGACAGGATCCGGGAGATCGTTCCGGACGCCGATGATTCGGTCATTCATTACTATGAAGTCAGCGACGGGCTCTGCCGGCTCATACACGATATGAAGAAGGAGCATCTGCTCATCTTCATGCCCGGCAAAGTGCCGCCCGGACAGATACAGAGCTCTTTATGAACACTGCTTTAAAATGAACTGCCCCCGGATTCATCCGGGAGAAAGGAAGCTCCGCCCCCCACCCACCCCTTCGGCGGACAAACAGGTCGTATGTCAGACAGGATCGATCAGAATTCTCTCAATGAGCGCATCCGCGCCATCGCCGCTTCATGCCCGATGACAGAAAACGGCGCGGATCTTTCCGCCCTTTTTAAGCTGTGCGCGCAGGATCTTGCCGCCCTGTGCGGAAGTTCGCCTGCCCAGGCCCCGGATGACTGGAATGCCTATTGCTGCAGGTACCTTCTGGATACGTATTATCCGGGCAGGGAGAGCGTTGAGAAAAAGGAGGAGATGCGCGATGCCGTGCTGTTCTACCTGGATACGCTCAACGCGGTTTTTGAGCGGGAGACGGCGGCTCTTCCGCTTTCCCGGACCCGCTGCATCCTGCTTCTGGACGAGGAAGAGGCCCGGGGATATGACAACAGCGCCGAGTATGCAAAGCTTCTCACCTTCCTCAAAGACAACTATCTGTATGCGTTTATGCGCCTTCATGAAGCTGTCACTTTGCACAAAACGCTCAGCCATATCGCGGGTGTGAATTATGTGTCCGTGTATATCGCAAGGCAGCTGCTGCACACAGAGGTCAGGGTGGATCCCACCCTGTGCTCCGGTGCCGCGATTCTGCACGATATCGGGAAATACGGCTGCCGTCCGAGCGAAGCCGGGCGTGTTCCGTATCTGCACTACTATTACACCTATCAGTTTGCGCAGCGCTTCGGGTTCGAATCGCTGGGATCCACCGCTTCCGCACACTCTGTATGGGATCTGGAGCTGGAAAATCTGAGCGCAGAGAGCCTGATCCTGATCTACTCGGATTTCCGTGTCAAAAGCATCCGCGGCGAAGACGGGTCGGAACAGGTCTGCTTCTGGACACTGCAGGAAGCCTATGACATCATCCTCAGCAAACTGGACAATGTGGATGAAGCCAAGCTGAAGCGCTATGCGAAGGTCTACAGCAAACTGAAGGACTTTGAAGCGTACATGGTGTCACTGGGCGTGTCCACGGACCTTACCTCCGGCTTTAGAGGAAAGAAGGAACAGACCCCGTATGCACTGATGAGCACGGATGAAATGGTGCAGGCCTACAAACACCTGGCAATCTCCCACAATCTGAAGGTCATGTATACGACCGGGCATGACGTCTCATTTATCAGTCTTCTGGAGGATATCCGGGGCGAGAAGGACTGGCGGCACGTGCGCGCGTTCCTGACGGTGATTGAGGAATACTCCGGGTATCTCAAACAGGATCAGAAGCTTGTCATCCTGGATTTCCTCTATGAGATGCTCTCCCATCAGGACGGGGACATCCGCCGGCACGCGGCCCGCGTCATCGCTGTGGTGCTTGCCGGATTTGACATTTCTTTCAAGAAGGAACTGCCGGAGAATGTCTCCCCGCCCGGGATCGGCATGCGCATGGAGGACGTGTGGCGCTCGATCCTGCACCGGATGCTCTTCCCCAGCCACATGACGACCGAGCTGCACCGCCGCTGGATCGGGTATGCCATGAAGACAGTCGTGCGCAGCCTTCTGGAACTGACGGACGGAGCGAAGCGGCGCGATGTCCTGAACGTCGTTCTGGAGCATTATAAGTCCTCCCGCTGGGAAGGCCTTGTGCTGTTCCTGCTGCTGGACTGCATGCCGGAGATCCCGTACGAATTGTGCAGCGCAAACCAGCGCAAGCTTCTGTTCCGCTTTGCCCGGAGCTTCCTCAATGATTCCGACAGCGAGATCCGTATCGGCGCACTGCGCTTTATCGTCTGCTGGCTCAGGCAGGGATGTGAAAGAGACGAGGAAATGCAGACCGCCCTTGATGCTTTGAGTGTGTCAGATTCGGATCCGGCCTGCGTACGCTATATGGTCGCTCAGATCCGCAGCCTGATGAACGAAGAGCCGCTCTGCTTTGAATATGACGACAAGCTCCTTTATATCGAGAATCAGCGATCTGAGATTCCATGGATCTATAAGCTGGTCAATATGGAGATCCTGCAGAAGGAAATGATGGCAGAAACCGACCTCCTGAAGGTCTACCAGTATGCCTCCCATCTCCTGAATCTGCTGCAGTTCACCCCGCGCGTGACGAATAAGCTGCAGGCCGGGGAGAACCTGGTGGAGATCATGCCGCGCCTGTCCGAATCGCAGCGCTACGAGATCGTCCTGGAGCTGGTCCGTGCCCTGTCAATGGGACAGTACTCCGTCGCCAAATACATTCCGCAGTTTATGGGCCGGATCTTTATCATTATGACCTCCGGCGAGCGCGACGCGCTTCTGCAGCAGCTGCGGGAACTGTACGCCAGCAGCAATCCTGCCGTCGTGATCCTGACGCTGGAAACCGTCAGTGTGATCCTGCAGTACCTGCCCCGGAGCGACATCTCCGATGATATGCGCAAGGAACTGGAGGGTCTTCTGATCTCCGGAACCGTGCACTATAATCAGGAGGTGGCACGGGAGGCGTTTTATTTCCTCGGAGAGGGAATCTTCGGCAGTCCTCTTCTGACGCCGGATCAGAAAAAGCAGTACTTTACCTCCATGTCCAGGAAGGTGCTGACCTTTGTCCTCTGGGACGAAGACAGTGCGCTGTGGTACTACAACGCTGCATCCCTCAATTATATATACCGTTTTATCTCCGATTATCTGCAGGATCACGATCAGATCGCCGACGGAAAACGGCACAGGATCGCGTTCTTCCCGGGAACCTTTGACCCGTTCTCGCTCGGCCACAAGGCCATCGTCAAAGAGATCGCGTCCATGGGGTTCCACGTCTACCTTGCCGTGGACGAGTTCTCCTGGTCAAAGAACACGCAGCCTTACAAAGTCCGCCGGAAGATCATGGCCATGTCCGTGGCCGATCTGAACGACGTCTTCCTCTTCCCGGTTGAGATTCCGGTCAATATTGCAAACCCGGACGATCTGGCCGCCCTTCGCAGGTGTTTCCCCGAAGAGGAGGTGTATCTGGTTGCCGGAACCGACGTGGTGGCCAATGCGTCCGCCTACCGGATGCAGCCGTCTGAGAATTCCGTCCACAGCTTCCCGCATATCCTGTTCGCGCGCAACACGGAGGGCGCATACGGAAATGCCGGCGCCGCGGACTGTATCACGGGAGAGGTCCTGTACCTGAAGCTTCCGGCGTATTTTGAGAACATGAGTTCCACACGGATCCGCAGCAATGTCAGCGGCAACAAGGATATCGCTGACCTCGTAGAGCCCGTTGTGCAGAACTACATCTATGAAAAGGGGCTCTATACCATGGAGCCGATGTATAAGAGAGCGGCCCAGACCCGCAAAGTAGACACCTTCCTCTTTGACAGTCCGGACAAAGACCTGTTCCTCGAGCTGGCCGGTCTGTTTCCGGAGGTTGGCGGCATCCCCGGCCAGCGTATGTCCTCCCGGCACGCAGTGATCCTGCGCAATGAGGATCTGGAGGACCGGATCTGCGGATGCGTTCTCTACCACGATCTGGAACCGGGCGAACTGTATGCATCGTGCGGAGATATCGATCTGGCGGCTGAGATGCGCGAGCGCATCTCGGGGCGGACCTGTGTGATCACAGCCATCGCCGGACAGCGCAGCAGCGCATATGACGAGCGCTATACCGCGCTCAATGAAATGCTTGCGCACTGCCAGGAAGAGGGGTACTCTTACGCGGTCTGTTTCAGGGCGTCTTCCATGGAAGATGTGCTTCTGGGAAGCGGATTCCTTCCGATCCCCGAGATGCCGGACTGCTTCCTTGTTGACCTGCGAAGGCCGCTGGTCCTGTTTGTTGATACATCGTCCTTCATCAAAGAACAGTTTTCAGACGCCCCCCAGGTCAAGTCGGTTCTGTGGGAGTCCCATCTGAAGCTGCGCAGAGCAGTCGCCGCCCTGTTCCCGGGACAGCTGCTCCTGTGCTTTGACTCGGAGGTCATGAATCACCGCCTGATCCGGCTGATCGTACAGAACAACCCGCTCCCGGAGCGGCAGCTTACCGAAAAAAAGCTCGGCGAGAAGATCTGTGTCCCCTTCGGCAAGATCCTCAAAGGCGTGCTGATCCCGGACTGCGTAACGAAGGACCTCAATACCGAGAAGCTGTATGACATTGATATGGAGCGGTTTACCATACGCCAGTTCCCGCAGTACACGCCGCTGAGCGTACAGATCCGCACCATCAAATCCTTCGGCCGCCCCGTGATCCTGGTGGATGATCTCTATCACAAAGGACACCGCCTGGATGCGGTTGAAAAAGCGATGGAGAAAGAAGGACTGAAGCTGAACAAACTGATCGTCGGCGTCCGCTCCGGGCGGGGCAATGATCTTGCCAACGTCATGGAAGAGCCGATTGAATCGGTCTATTTTGTCCCGAACATGAGGTCCTGGCTGATTGAATCCGACCTGTATCCGTTCATCGGAGGCGACGGCATCAGCGTCAGGGAGCAGATCCACTCCTCCCCGTCCCTGCCGTCTGTCAATTCGATCCTGCCCTACCATTTCCCGTCTTTCATGAAGGGCGCGTCGATGGAGGCCTTTTACAATATGTCGCAGGTCTGTCTGGAGAACTCGCGCAATATCTTCCTGGTCCTCGAGAAACTCTACCAGGACAAATACGGGCGCAAGCTGACGATGTCGCGCACCGGCGAAGTGCTGGCCGAGCCCAGGCATCCGGACACCTGCATCCTGGACACTTCGTCAATCCAGGAATCCCCCTCGCTCCTTCTGGAGCGCGAGATGCAGAAGCTGCACCGCCTCAAGCATCTGCTCGACGGAGAATTCCGCCTGTAGAGCCATCAGGTGCAGGCCCTGCGATTCAAGTACGCCATCGGCGTACTTGCCCCCGACCGCGCGGCCGCTTTAGCGGCCTTCCACTGCGCGTCTCCGCTCCGCTTCGGTCGATCCAAATCCGACGTCCACTGGACGTCGTGGACCGTGGCATCCGCCGGAGGCTACGCCTATCATACAGATGAGGAGACAATGACCGATGCATTCTATTACAGACCTGCGTTCCGCATACCCGTATCCGGAAAGTTCCCTGCCTGCATATCCCTGGATGATGCAGTCGCAAAATGACCTGAAACGGGTCCACATCATCGGCCTTGGGGACGTCGGAATGAACGCTGCCCTGGGACTTCGGATCGCGGGGGAAGGATACGTCTCTGCAATCGGGCTCTATGACATTGACAAAAACCTGTGCAGACGGCTGGAGATCGAGATCAGCCAGGTGCTCTCCCCGCTCGGGAAGGCCCCCTGTCCTCCGGTCGTCCTCCTGCATGAAGAAGAACTGTTTGCGTGCGACATCTTCCTGTTCTGCGCGGCGAAGAGTGTTCCTCCCGTCGGAGACGAGGCGCTTGGAGACGTCCGCATGGCGCAGCTGTCCTCCAACCGGCAGATTCTCTCCCGCTATGCGAAGGCGGCAGCAGACGCCGGGTTCAGCGGACTGTTCGGCGTTGTCTCCGACCCGCTGGATCTTCTGTGCGCCGAGGCGGCAAAATACCTGCACCCTGAGCAGGTGCAGGGCTTCGGGCTGGGCGTCATGTATGCCAGGGCCGCATACTATGCCCGGAAACACGCATCCGATACCCCGCCGCTTGCCTTCTTCCCGGAAGGCGGCCGCGTATTCGGTCCGCACGGGGAAGGCCTTGTCGCCGTCAACAGTATCCGCCCGGATCAGTATGACGACGAGGCAGCGCGCGCCCTGACGAGAGATACCGTCGGCGCCAATCTTTCCGTCCGAGCGCTCGGTTACAAGCCGTATATCGCGCCGGGCATCTCATCCGTGGCGCTGACCCTCCCGGAGGTGATTGCCGGCCGCTGGAATGACAGTGCGCGGTACCTGAACGGCGTCTTTTTCGGCGCCCGCAACAGACTCACCCCGGCCGGGACTGTATGGGAGTGCGATCCTCTTCCCGACCCTCTGTTTGCAAGACTGTATGAGAGCTATCACACGCTGGATAAAAAAGTCCGTAACATGGACAAAAACGACATGACATAACAGGCGCTCACAGCACCATCAGCAGGGTTCCCGCCCCGATCAGCGCACAGCCTGCCGCAGACTTCCAGGTCACCTGTTCGTGGAGGAAGACAAACGCCAGGATCAGCGTAATCACCACGGAGAGCTTGTCAATCGGAACCACCTTCGAGACATCTCCGATCTGCAGCGCCTTGTAATAACAAAGCCAGGAGGCCCCGGTGGCAAGTCCGGACAGGATCAGGAAGATCCAGCTCTTCTGGCTGATCGTCTTCAGCCCGTCCTGCTGATGGGTCAGAAACACCATCCCCCAGGCCATCACCAGAACCACCATCGTACGGATGGCAGTCGCAAGGTTGGACTGCACCCCATCGATCCCAACCTTTGCCAGAATGGAAGTCAGGGCCGCAAATACAGCCGATCCCAACGCAAACCAAAACCACATGATCCTCATCCTTTCTGCATTCTTATAAATCGATGTATGCCGATCTGACAGGTACTCTCTTTTCAGACATCTCCGCAATAGCACAATCATCTGATCCAGTCAAGAAGCAGGGGGCTTTTCTGCATGTAAAAACAGGCACGCGGCCGGTGCATTTGACATATCTATTCTTTTATTTATAATGCAAGAATAACCAGGTGAGACTGTTTGAAATAACATGAAGGGACTTGATCATATGGCATGGTATGACAACGCTGTATTTTACCATATTTACCCGCTGGGTCTGACCGGCGCGCCGTTGCAGAACCCCTACCGGGAGCCCGTACACCGGCTGAACACGCTGATCCCCTGGATCGACCATATCAGCGATCTGGGATGCAGCGCGCTCTATATCGGCCCCCTGTTTGAATCGGTGGGCCACGGCTATGAAACGACCGACTACCGCAAGGTGGACAGCAGGCTCGGGACCAATGAGGACCTGAAGGCTTTCGTCGCACAGTGCCACCGGAAAGGAATCCGTGTGATCCTGGACGGTGTCTTCAACCATGTGGGGCGGGATTTCTTTGCGTTTCAGGATCTGAAAAAGAACCGTGAGAATTCCCCCTACAGGGACTGGTTCTGCAACGTCAATTTCTGGAACAACAATGAGTACAATGACGGATTCTCCTACGACAACTGGGGCGGCTATAATCTTCTGGTAAAACTGAACCAGAGAAATCCGGAAGTGCAGACGTATCTGTGCGACTCAATCCGGATGTGGGTGTCTGAATTTGACATCGACGGCCTGCGCCTGGACGCAGCGGACGTACTGGATTTCGGATTCATGCAGACTCTGAGCGCCCTGGCACGGGAAGTGAAAAATGAGTTCTGGCTGATGGGCGAGGTGATCCACGGAGACTACACGCGCTGGGTGAACTCCAATATGCTCAACTCCGTGACGGATTACAACCTGCACAAGGCTCTGTACTCCGGCGTCAATGACCACAACTTCTTCGAAATCGCGCACACGGTGAAGCGCATCTATGATATGGGGCTGAACCGCCCGGGCGGAATGAAGCTGTACAGCTTCGTGGATAATCATGACGTGGAACGCATCTATACAAAGCTGCAGGAGAAAGCCAACTTTACGCCGGTGCACATCCTGCTGTTTACCCTCCCCGGCATCCCTTCGATCTATTACGGATCCGAATTCGCGATCGAAGGCCGCAAGGAACGCGGGTCAGACGCCTCTCTGCGTCCCGCGCTCAACCTGGATGACTACAGCGAAGCCCTGACTCGGAACCCGTATACTGCTCTGATCAAAGCGCTGGCGCATCTGCGCCGCAGCTGCCCTCCGCTTCAGGACGGTGACTACAGAGAACTCGTCCTCACCACCAAACAGTACGCATTTGCAAGAACCCTGAACGGCAGCAGCGTCCTTACCGCAGTCAACAATGAGAACGCACCCGCACAGATCCGGATTCCCGCAGAGGATGGAAAACACTATACCGGCGTTCTGTCCGGACAGAAGATCACCGTATCCGGAGGCATCCTCGAGTGCAGCCTTGAAGGCAATTCAGGGGAAGTATGGGTGCCCGACGAGGCCGGATATACAGAAGCTGTCCCCCTGCAGGCGATCGCAGCACAGTCTCCGGCCAAAAAAGAGACTGCGCAGAAGAAGGCTGATATGAGCGCCGCGAAGGAATCTCCGGCACCGGAATCAGCTCCGGCTCCTGCTCCGGCATCGACTCCGGCTCCGGAATCAGCTCCGGCACAGGCTTCGGCACCGGCACAGTCTCCGGCCAAAAAAGAGACTGCGCAGAAAGCCTCTGAAAAGAAGGCTGAGACAAAGAGTACAGAGAAAAAGGCGGCTCCGATCCCCCGGGACAAGTCCTATGAAGAGATGACCGTGGAGGAACTGCAGAGCGTCATCCTTGAAAAGCTTGCCAAAAACGGTCCCGTAACAGACCGGATGCGCAAAGACGTTGAAGACAATATATGGCACGATTCCCTGGTCACCTGGGCCAGGAGCTTCTAAAAAGGACCTGCAAAAAAGCACAGGGGCCGGCTTCCCCGAATCGAGGGAGGCCGGCCCCTGTGCTGTGTCTGCCGCCTGACTGCCTTACTGTTCGCAGAGTCTTTCGCTGGACTCCCAGAGCTCTTTCGCATTCTCCTCATTGTATGAAAGATCTGAGCTCCTGACTGCCTCGATACTGCGGTCGTAATAATGGCCGGACGTATCCGCAAGGCTGTCATCCACAACCAGCCTGGCATACGCATCCGAAGACTTTCCGAGATCTCCGACGCGATTGGGCATCGTCATCTTAACCATGGCCGCGCTGGCTTTGTTCATCGGGGCAAAGTTGGTCATCATCATGCCCGGGTTAAATGCGTTGGCGCGAATACCGCTGCCTTCCGCCTCCAGTCTCCGGGTCAGCTCATAGATGAAATACAGGTTGCACAGCTTCGAGAATGAATAGCGAAGGCGGGACTTTTGTCCCTCTTCCGAGGGATGCGCCAGGGCTTCTGTGCCTTCCCACTCCATCTTCCCCATCGGAGAATCATGCATATCGCTGCTGGTTGAGAAGATCTTTCCATGTTCATCCATATACGGCATCATCAGCTTCGCCAGGAGGAAATGTCCCAGATGATTGGTCTGGAAGACGATCTCCATCCCATCCTCTGTCATTCCGCCGTGCATTCCGTTGATCCCGGCGTTCAGCAGCAGTGCGTATACCTTGCCGCCCCGGGAAGATGCATACTCTTTTGCAAAGGCGCGGACACTCGACAACGACGCCGTATCGAGCGTCATGCTTGTCACGTGTTCATTGCCGGTCTCCTCTTTGATCGCAGAAACCGCTTCTGCGGCCTTCTCCGGATTCCTGCATGCGAGAATCAGTTCATATTCCCTGTCTGCCGCAATCTTTTTGGCTGTTTCAAATCCGAGTCCGGAATTGCCTCCTGTGATGATGACTGTACGCATATTCATTCCCTCTTTTCTTTCATCAATAAAATCCTTTTGTTCGCTGCAGGCGCTCACCTGCCGGTATTCTTTGCCGGTACTCACCTGCCGGTATTATTCCACATCGATCTCGCAGCGAAGCCGGATATCCGAACTGGACGCGCCCACGCAGACCCCGCGTCTTCCCGCAGCGCGCACCCATTTGTCCTTTGTCCCGTCCGGCCTTGTCTGCAGAAGCATCGAAGGATCCCAGTAGCACAGCATATGCCAGTCGATGGTCATGACCACCTCCCTGCTCTCGCCGGGCCGGATGTCCCTGACTCTCCTGAACGCGGCCAGCTGTTTCTCCGGCATCTGAATGTGTTCCGGAACGCTCACCTTTCCGAGGTAGACCTGCACGATCTCATCGCCCATCCGCTTCCCCGTATTGGTGATGCATACAGACACCCGCAGTCCGTCGCCGTCCCGCTCCACCTTCAGATCAGAATACGCAAAACTCGTATAGCTCAGTCCATGCCCGAAGGGGAACAGCGGTTTGACGCCGTATCTGTCATACCACCGGTATCCGGTAAACAGCCCCTCGCTCATGCGGATCAGGGTATCCCCCTCCCCGAACGGGACGCCGCTGCTGCGCTCAATGGTGTGCGCAGGCGTATCCGTAAGCGGCGTATCCTCCTCAAACGCGGGCCAGGTCTGGCTTAGCTTTCCGGAAGGATTGGTCTCTCCCAGCAGAATCTCCGCCACAGGAACCGCCCCCTCCTGTCCGCCCAGATAGGAAGTCAGAATGGCGTCCGCTTCATCCGCCCATCCGCCGATGGCCCTGGCATTGGATGTCTGCATGATGACCACCAGCCTGCTGTCCGGCTTCCTGGCCTCCATCACATCCTGCAGCAGGCGGCGCTGCTCGTCTCCCATGCTGCATCCGATCCTGCCCGAGCGGGTGCCCAGCAGACCGTCCGCATCCAGAACGCCGTCACATGCATAAAACACGATGGTATCCGCCCCGCCGGCAGCAGCAAGTGCGTCTGCATAATTCTTCTCTTTCCATGTGGGCGTGCACCAGGCCAGACGAAGCTGCAGGTCTTTATTGCGGACGCACTGACGCGCGTATACGAGTATAGGATAGACTTTTCCTTCCTCCAGCGTCACCTTTTCTCCCGTGATTCCCATCCCTTCGTCTGTGCAGATCAGCGATTCCCACGGCCACTGTGCCCATTCCCGCATCAGGCTCTTTCCGGGCATATGCCAGCCGTCCTCCAGCTGAATGTAGAAACCGGCTTCTCCGCCCACACACTCGAGCAGCAGGTCGTATTCTCCAGACTCAGGCGCCTTCAGGAATCCCTTCCAGGTGAAGCTTTCATTCTCCCCGAAAGCAGTCCCGTACGGGCCGTTTTTGTAGTTCTTGATCAGGTTTCCTTCTTCATCCCTGCCGCAGACAAAATCAATACAGGCGTCCACGCCCGCAAACTGCCCCAGCGGAAAATCGTCCGCATAATGGAACTCAGCGCAGTTATAACTTGCAAGCCCCGTATCGACGAGATCGCCGTCCTCGTCCATCTCCACAGTTCCCTGAAAAGCCTGTCCGCCGCCGCCAGGCCCTTCCTCAAACTGCAGCAGGTTTTTCTCCTCTTCCAGGATCCCCCAGGTTCTCGTAAGGCCCGGCGTCGCACACGCTTCATCCCGAAACAGTGCTTCCGGAGGAATCGTGACCCCGGTATAATCAATCCCGGCAAAAGCCCTGTACGTACGGCCGCTCACCTTCTCCAGCGCCTCCCGGCCGGAAAGCATGCGGCTGAGCGTTCCGAAAGAGCGCTCCTGCACCTGCCCGCAGACCGGGTACACGGCCCCGGTTCCGATCAGGACGGTGCTGTCTGCATCGCCCGGGCAAAGCGGCAGCGCGCCGGCCTTATTTTTCAGCAATACCGTCCCCTCCCGGACGATCTGCTCCGCAGCCTGTGCATGACGTTCCATCATGCCAAGGGCCTTCTCTTCCTCGTAGCGCCACTGCATCTGTATGGGAAGGGGATGCTCCGGATCCTCCATCACATCTCCGTTTTCATCCAGCTGAACCAGGCTCAGCAGGCCGATCACTGACATACTGTACAGCACGCGCCTCGCCGCCTCGTCCACGCTCTCCCGTGTGATGCTGCCGCGCTCAATCTTCTTCTCAATCCGCTCTCTGGAGTTGCACGCAGGAAACGGCATCTCAATATCCATGCCCTTGTCCAGGGTAAATGAATGCACGCTGCCCCAGTCGCTCATCACGCTCCCCTTGAAGTTCCACTGGGTCCGCAGGATGTCCGTCAGGAGCGCACTGTTCGCGGAACAGTAGCTTCCGTTCACATCATTGTAGGCGTTCATCACACTGCCGGCCCCGCCCTCATGGATCGCGGCGTCAAATGTGCGGCAGTAGGTCTCGTGCAGCGTCTGTTCGTCCACCACCTGCTTCGGAAAATGGAAGAACTCCGTCCCAAACAGATTCGCAGCGGTAAAGTGCTTGATCGTGGCCACAGCTCCGTTCTCCTGAACGCCTTTCGTCTCTGCGACGCCGAGTCTGGCTGCCAGGAAACTGTCCTCCGACTTCATATCCTTGTTCCGCGCGAAATGCGGCGAGCGGATCACATCGAGCTGCGGGGCAAGCAGATAATTGCCGGAGCAGGCGGCGCACTCCTCCGCGGCCACCTTCCCGAATTCATATGCCATCTCCTCATCCCAGGTACATCCCAGCAGGCTGGGCTGCGGAAGCCCCGTTGTCTCCACAATCCCCGTAATCCCGGCAGGACCGTCATACATCACGATCTCCGGAACGCCCAGCCGGGGGACGCCCCACTGATATCCGGCGTTGCCGATCTTTCCTTTTTCCTCCGGTTCCCTCGAGCCGCCCAAAAGGCTCAGCTTCTCCTCCCAGGTCATCGCCCGGATCAGGGCGCTGATCTTCTGCTCCAGTACATCCGGATCCTCTGTCCTGTAATCATTTTTCGTAAATATATCAGGATACCGAGTTGTCATATGCCTACACCTCCCTGCCATTGTTCATACATCTTCTATTATCGTATCGTCTGACCTCGGAAATGACAAGTGAAAAAGGACCTGCAGCCCTCCAAAAAAGAGCCGCAAGGTCCCGTATCTTAAATCCTTCTGCCACGCAGAGAATCCGTTTCGCCTCAGGTGCCGGATGGCTGAGCGGACGTCCCTTCAAAGAATCCCTGCTCCATCAGATCTTCCAGAAGCTCCGAAAACAGCGTGTTGGCCCAGGCAAACCACGGGCGGGTATATTCTTCCGGATTGTCCGGATTAAAGGATTCATGGATATAGTTGGTGCCCGCATGTGTCCCTGCAAGCATCGAAAGCAGTTCTCTGATCTCAGCCGGATCATTGCTTGTCAGCGCCTGCATGGTCAGGCCGATCGGCCAGATATACCCTTCCGGGGTGTGGGGACTGCCCATTCCCTTTGCCAGGGCGCCCTTGTTATAGTACGGATTCTCATCCGACAAAATGAAGTTCCTGGTTCTCTGAACCATCGGGTCATCCGCTGCGGCGTATCCCAGATAGGGAATCGCAAGCAGGCTGGGTGAATTGGCGTCATCCATCAGATTGTAATGGCCAAGTCCGTCCACTTCATAGGCGTAGATCTTCCCGAATTCAGGATGATCATAGACTCCGTACTGATCGATTCCGGAACGGATCTCCTCCGCCAGCGCCTCCGCCTTTGCGGCAGTCTCCGGATCTTTGTAAACCGTTTTCATAATCTCGGAGGCTTTGCCCAGCGCGCAGACTGCCATCATCTCCGAAGGGATCAGGTATCCATACTGACAGCAGTCGTCAGACGGACGGAATCCGGACCAGGTCATGCCGGTCACGCCAACCGGTTCACCCTTTCCTTCATTGGTCAGTGTGTCAGAAGGCGGGCAATCAAACCGCTGGAATGAGTAAACCGAGCGTGTATGGTCCTGTTCCAGGCGGAAGGTTTCGATGATCCGCTCCACCATTGAATGCCAGGTCTCATCAAAGAATCCGCTCCTCCCGGTTGCTTTCCAGTATGTATATGCCAGATAGACCGGCGCGCAGAGCGAATCCACCTCATACTTGCGCTCCCAGATATAGGGGCCGCGCTCTGTCTCGTCCTTCGCCCCCAGCTCCGGATCCGAATCATCCGGATTGAATGCATTCGCATACGGATCAATCAGCACCTGCTGCGCCTGCCGCAGGATGACGCCTTCGATGATCTCCTGCAGATCAGGATCCTCCTTCGCGAAACGGGTATACAGCGAAACCTGTGCGGCGGAATCCCGCAGCCACATAGCGGGGATATCGCCGGTAATGACAAAGTAGCTTCCGTCGTCCATCTGCTTTACCGTCGTCTCGATGGTACTGAGAAAACACTGCCTGACCATAGGCGCGAGGGACGGTTCATGCTCCTGATAATATGCTTCCAGTCTGTCCGCCTGTCTGAGTAAGGCTTCCGGGATCTTCATAGACATTCTCCTCTGTATGCCTGGACACGCAGGGCAAAAGCCTCCGTGCGTGCACTGCCTGATTGCTATCTGCTCTTATACTACCGTATTTCTGCCCGATCTTGCAATCTGTGTTTTATGCAGCCAGGTCCTCTTGCCGCACTGCGCTAGGTACGTGAGCACCATCCTCCGCAGATCGCGGCTGCGATCCGCCGGAGGCCGCAGCCTCCTGCAAACTGCAGATTACCGCTCTGTCAGTTCATATGTATCCCGCTCTATGACAAGGTCATACTCTGTCTTCTCTCCATCCGGAGATTCGATCGTCAGCACTGTTTTGCCGGCCTTTTTGAAATCAGCGTGCAGCATATAGTCTTCAACACTGTCCAAATAGATGATTTTCACAGTTCCGTACGATTCATCCGCAAGAGAAACCGTATAGGTGTCATCCAGAGGATGCTCCTCGCTGTTCCCCATGATCTCCGGGCTGTATACAGGCGGGTTCAAAAGACCGGCCACCGTTAAGCCGATGGCTGCGGCTGCGCCAATGAGGGCCCCTGCAGTCCTGATCTTCTTATCCTCGAAAATTGCCACAGGATACAGGATCATTGCGCACACGCAGAAGAGGCAGATCAGCAGATACCTCGGCATGTAATAAAGAAAATCCGAAAAAAAGTTCCTGTAAGAAATAGCGGTCAGGGCGATCATCGGCAAAAGAATCAGGTATCCCCACCATTTGCCCTTCTTCATGAAATATCCGATATATCCCATCGGCAGGCACAGAATCGTCCAGATAAACCAGTACTTATAATAGCCGAACAGCCCCCATCTCAGTGAACTGAAGGGAATCTGAAGCAGATAGACCAAAGGCTGGCTGATCAAAAAAAAGACGAAACACTTTAATGCAGCATCCAGATTTGACCGGCTGTTCATGATGATAATTATGCCGAACAGGATCCACACCTCCAATGTTTCCGTCATTGTATGGAAGGAAGTGTAGTGAAGCTCCGGAATGATTGCCATCGCCGCAGTAACCGCACCCGCGATCACGGCCCACAGAATCAGCTTCGGCCATGTCAGGTTGATTCCGCCAAATAGTTTTTTGATACCTTTTTTCATGCTTAAATCCAGTCCTTTCAAATTGCTTCGAAGTACGTTTCGATGAACATCACCGATCTTTCCATGTTCCTCAACCCAGGTTTTCAATCAAACAATACTGTCCAATCATTGGCGTGACGATAAGCTTCAAAACACATTTGGATCTGCTCTTGATTGCATTTCTCCTCTGCCAATGCAGGGCATTCATCGATTGAAAAAAATCTGCTTTCAGATGTCTCATTATTTGGAAAAAATGTTCCCCCAATAATATCACAAAGATAGAAAATTTTAACCACACCATATGCATATGGCGGGAGATTGTGCTTGTCCCTGTCCTGTACGGCAATGACCATCTTGACAGAAACATCCAGCCCTGCTTCTTCTTTTGTTTCTTTAATCGTATTCTCTGCCGGAGAAAGGTTGAATTCGCACCATCCTCCGGGCATCGACCACTTGCCTTTTTCACAAACCAGCAGTATTTTCTCATCTCGAAAAATGGCTGCACGCGTATCTACTTTCGGTGTCTGATACCCTTCATCCCCGCAAAACAAGCCGGTAATCTTCCCGGCAGGCACATCTGATCTCATCAGCATCATTTCTGCAGCGATATCCCGGATACGCTGATAGCGTTCTTTGTCATATATGTCATGTCCATAGTAAAGCCCTGCTTGTGCAAGACTCTGGAGTTCCTTTGCCCATTCAACGATCTGATCCATTATTCTCTCCTGCAAATACCGATTTGTATATTTCATTTTATCTTTTTCAGATACAACGCATCTTTCGGATGATAAGGCATTGAAATGAACTCTTCTGTCTCTTCGATGAAATTCCTCATGAACTGCTTCTTTTCAAGGTCTGTCATCGTGAAGTACATCTTATCAAAATTCAGGAGAACTTTGTATAGCGGATTGCTGTAATCTTCTCTCCATGTAATCCTTGAAGTCCAGATCTGCTGCCATGTCCAGAATGATCTCTTCCACTTGGCTGTTAATCTCGTCCTGGCTGAGGACCATCCAGAAATGCGTCTGTCTGTTCGAAAACAAACTCGGGGTTCCCTTCGCATGCCTCATGTTCTGCGCCAGGCACAAGCTTGAATGCAGCATCCGGCAGGGCTTCTGCCACCTTCTCACCCTCTTCGGGAGGATTGATAAAATCATTTTCACCGGTCATCACAAGCGCAGGCACACCGCAAGATTCCAAGTACATCATATCTCTGACGCAGGGTTTGTCCGCGCAGCTTTTATTCGATGCAAGAAATGGTCGGTGGTAATACTGCCTATATATGTGACATATGAAGTTTGGCGATTTCGCGAATAGAAATATTCCTGATATCTTGATACAATGATTAAGTTAAATTAAATAAAACATAAACGACACACGTTGTGCTTTTGCACGTAAATCTGATCACGGTACATATGTTAATGCAGTATGTTCACCGAGTCTGATTCGGCAAGAGT
>CAJOKX010000029.1 GCA_905235415.1 uncultured Lachnospiraceae bacterium | reverse complement strand
ATGGAAGCGACCACGCTTCTATAGGAGCTGGGAATGGCTGCAATGCAACCGATGCAAAGCGAGGGCAGGCAACGTGTTTTCAGTGTGCCCACAAACTCCTGTGAACTCCTGTAACCAAAAACAGCTTTAGCAAGTCCTGTTTCTATTGTACAATGAGAACAGCCTGCAGAAACCTGTCCACCGCCGCTTCCGGGCGGATGCCGGTTTTGTGTGAGGCGGGTTCCGATGAAAACACAAAGGAGGAAGCATCTTGATTTGCGTGCAGAATTTCACCAAAAGATATGGTGATCATGATGCGGTGAAGAATATCTCCTTCACGGCGAAGGATGGAGCCATTACAGGTTTCATCGGTCATAACGGCGCGGGAAAGTCCACAACGATCAAAGCGATCACCGGTGTTACAGCGCCGACACAGGGAACGATTACGATCAACGGGATCGACATCGAAAAGAATCCCCTTGAAGCGAAATATCAGTTTGGGTACGTATCGGACAACCCGGATCATTTTCTGAGGCTGAGCGGGGTCGAATATCTGAATTTCATGGCAGATGTTTACGACACTCCCATGGAAGGCCGGGCTGAATTCATTGAGACGTACGGGAAACGGTTTGGCATCTTCGATTCGCTGGGCAACCGCATCCTCTCCTTCTCACACGGCATGCGCCAGAAGGTTATGATCATGGGCGCCCTGATCCATGATCCTTCGGTATGGATCCTTGATGAACCGTTGACCGGGCTTGATCCGCAGTCGGCTTTTGAGCTGAAGCAGATGATGCGCGAGCACGCCGAAAAAGGAAAATCCGTATTCTTTTCCACCCATGTGCTTGAGGTCGCGGAAAAGCTGTGCGATGAGATCTGCATTATCAGAAAAGGCGAACTGCTTTATACCGGCACTTTGGAAGACCTGAAAGCGACGCACAAGTCGCAGGCTTCTCTGGAAAACATTTTCCTGGAGTTAACAGACACACAAGAAAAGGAGAATTATGAAAATGAACTTTGAATCAATCGACGCCTCTTTTATTATCTTCATTGCCCTTGGCCTCTACATCATTTTCAGAGGCGTTACGACACTTGCCACCGGAAAGATTCACCCCAGAGAAGAGGCCATGCTGGAGGGCTTCTCGGAGAAAGGTATCAAAAGATTTAAGATCCTTTCCGCTGCCACAAATATCGTCGGCGGCCTGCTTGTGATCGCGGTAGCGCTTATCAGACTGCTGAATATTGTTGACAAGAGTGTGTTATCCCTTGCTGCACTGGCGGTCGTTGTAGTCATGTTAGTCATCTATTTCCTGATCCGGAATTCCTGCAGGAAAATATGAATGTAGACCGATGAATGAGAGAAAACCAACGGGAAGCTTCTCAAAAGTCCGGAAGCTGATCAATGTTCTTAAAAAAAGCAATGGAAAAGGAGTCGTGGGAGACAGCGGAGCGCTGATCTCGCCCGCTGCGGCGAGAGTCCTGGTGCTTGGCGGCCTCCTGCTGATTACCTGTGTGCTGTTTGCGGGCGTGTACTGGATCCAGCCGTTTGTCGCCGGGATATTATCTCTGCGGGGCGTGACGCAGGCACTGATGCTGATCCTTCTGATCATGAGCTTTGTGCTGGCGCTGAAAGATGTTGTGACGGTCCTTTATTCGTCGGATGACCTTGAACTGCTGCTGCCCATGCCTTTTTCCGCAGGCCAGATCGTCATGGCAAAGATGGCCGTCGTTTCGTCTTTTCCGATCGGGATGAGTGTCGTCCTTCTGAATGCGGTCTGTCTGGGACTCGGTATCCGCGCAGGCGCGGGAGCGGCGTTTATCATCGGAACCGTGCTGTCCTCTGTCCTGATCCCTGTCACCGGAATTGCAGGCGCCGTGCTGCTGGTCGTGATCATTTTCCGGATATTCGGGTTTATCAGGAACCGGGACATGATCGTGGCACTGGGCGGCATCTTTACCTTCGGACTGACCATCGCCTACATTGTTTTGAACAGCAAATTCCGGAGCGGGGCGTCGGGGGAAGCGGCGGCTGCGACCGTCGGTGCCGTATCCTCCGTCTCGAATGCATTTCCGAATATCCTCTTCATGAGCAAATTCATGTTTGAGGGAAGTATTCCGGGACTGCTTATCAGCCTGGCCGCATCTGCCGTCATGGCCGCGCTGGCCATGACCGCCGTCAGAGCCTTCTATTTCAATACGGCTCTTTCCATGCAGAATACCGGTACGAAAAAGAAAGCGCTTTCGGGGGCCGATCTGCGGGGCGGGAAAAAGAACGACGCCCTGAAAGCATTGACCTCTTATGAGGCAAAGTCTTCCAGGAGAAATCCGGCCTATTGGATCTACGGCTTCGTCATGAGCCTGTGCTGGCCGGTGCTGTTTGCGCTGCCGATGGCTTTGGGCAACAAGAATTTCCTGGACCTGTCCGCGCTTACGCTGAACCGGACCGCCGCCCTGACTTGTTTTATGACGCTTGCCATCGCGGCATCCTGCTTTTCCTGCGGATTCAACATCCTTCCCGGAAGCGCATTTTCCCGTGAAGGCAGCAGCTTCGCCGTTCTCAGGGCACTGCCGGTTGATTGTAAGGAGTATTACAGGAGCAAACGCAACTTCTCCCTGTTTGTCTGCTCGATCGGAAGTGTTCTTTACCTTGTCATTCTCGGCATCGTTTGTGTCGCGGCAGGCATCATCCGCATCGAAAACAGCTGGACGATCCTGGCAGGGGCGTGTGCCTGTTTCCTGCTGAATCTGACGCTGATCAACCTGATGCTGCTGAGGGATTCTAAAAAACCGCGGCTTACCTGGGACAGCGATACGACTTTCGCCAGAAAGCTCGGCCTTGTGAACATCATCGCCGTCGTGCTCGGCACCCTCATGCTTGTGGCCTTCCTGAGCGCCATGGCGCTCCTGCCGGCGCGGATGAGCAGTCCCGCAGCAGAGAGGATGATCCTGATCATCTGCGGAGTGGCTGAAGCGGCTCTTATTATCCTGGGATTGAGCGTCAACGGGTTTGCGGTCAGAAAAGCATCACAGAATCTGAAGAAAGTTGAACTATGAAGCGAAGAAGGGGCTGCCGCACGAAGCAATTCGTGCGGCAGTTTTTTACATCGGATGCAATCCGGCCGGACGGCCGGATTGTGCTTATTCTGGGAGAAGACGCATTCAGCCTTCCGCGGCGCCGTCCTTCATGCTCAGAAGGAGCATTTCCATCGTCAGGTCAAAGTTCACATTGGCGCCAAGCCGCTTTGATGCGGTTGTAACCGCATCCAGTACGCCGGAGATGCCCGCATAGGATGTGCGCGCGCAGGCGCGGTCAATCTCCGTGATATAGTCCCCGTTCAGAAGACCGTCTGCATCGCCGGTTGCCTTGTAGTACAGAAGATCCCGGTACCAGGCGCTGAAATGGTCGAGGAACGTCCCGATCGTCAGGCTGTAGTCTTCAAGCCCGGTGACCGCATCCTGAATCTGCGGGATGGTCCAGTCACTGACATTCAGAAGGATCTGCATGGCCAGCGAGAGCGCATCGCCTTCGAGGGCGGAGGCGGCCGGGTCCAGGTCGATCTGCACGCACCGCGAGCGGATCGTTTCGAGCATGCGGTCGGAGGATTCACACAGCAGCAGAAGGTGTGCGTATCCGGGCGGCTCTTCGAGCGTCTTGAGCAGCGTATTCTGCGCTTCCGCATTCATCAGATGCGCGTCCGGGATGATGTAGACCTTGCGCTGGCTCTGAAACGGCCGGATCTGGACGTCTGTCACCAGCGAGCGTGCGTCCTCGACCGTAAAGGTCTTCGGCTTTTCATGATTCCAGAGGAGCAGGTCGGGCTGGTTGCCGTCTAAGGCCTGGATACAGCTGCGGCACCTTCCGCACGCATCGACCTCTTCGGGCAGAATGGGAGACGTCTGCCGCGGATCTTCCGTGTCTGCCCTGCGGCCGCCGCGCCCGGCGTCGTCTCCGGGAAGCTCCGGCATATGGAGCATTGAATCCAGGGTGGTGCACTGCAGGGCGGCGGCAAATGCCTGCGCGAGAGGAAGGCCCTCGCTCATGGGGCCGCAGAACAGATAGGCGTGGCTGACACGGTCTGAAAGGATCGCCCGCTTCAGGTATGCGGCGGCTTTTGACTGTGTATGCAGATCCCGGAACGCCGTCATAGAGTCTCCTCCTGTATGTTCCGGATGTACTGCGCGATCTGGCTGACGCAGTCATTCCGGTCGTCATTGTTGGAAAACCGCTCCCGGATGCCCGCGCGCTGCAGGTTCTCTTCCGAGAAATCCTGCTGGTCGGCAAGGAACCGGCGGCACATTTCCTCATACCGGTGGTTTCCCGGTTTCTTTTCCCGCTTCAGGGCCCGCTCCAGGCGCAGCGAATCCTCCGTCTCCACGTAGATTGGCACCACACAGTCTTCTCCGTAGTAGGCGCGGAGCCGGACATAGGAATCCAGCGTGCCGATCCCGAGCAGGTCGTGCGTGACAGGACCTTCGTCCACCGTAAAATACGTCCACGGGCCGTGCTCTGTCTGGTACGTGCGCTCCTCGATCACGCGCCCCGCCTCCCGGAGGCTGGAAAGCCCCGCTTCATCCGTAAAATGATATTCAACGCCGTCTCTTTCTTTGGCGCGGATGGGGCGGGTGGTCCACGGAATCATCGGCTTCAGGGACAGGGAAGGATCTTCCAGAAGCGATTCATACAGCGTATCCTTGCCGGATGCGCTTTTTCCCATGATATAGAAAATATGGAACTTCACTTTGGCGTGTCCTCCTTTATGATGCGGATCATGCGGTGCGAGGGATCCGCAGTCCCCTGCAGCCGGAATCCTGCGCGCGTCAGATCGTCTGCGCAGCGCCGGACCTGTCCGGTGATGACTTCCCCGGGTGCAAGAAGCGGGATGCCCGGCGGATAGAGATACAGATATTCGGCGGAAACGGCGCCCTCACATGCATCCCACGAAATCTCTTCCTGCGCAGCGTCAAACGAACAGGACAGCGGGAAGCGCGCCCTGGCGCGCAGATCGAAAACGCCGGTCTCTTCCGGGCGGGCGGAGGGCCTGCCGGTATCCGGGATATCCTGTCCGTCTGGCCCCTCCCCGGTCCGGTCCAGTTCGCGGAGCGCCTCCAGCAGACGGGTCAGCCCTTCTTCGCTGTCAGACGCGCTGCTGAGCATCAGGACATACTCCGGCGCAAGCATCTCCGGCTGCAGGTGATACCGGTCTCTCAGAAGATCATAGAGTCTCGGCGCGCTCATATGCGACGGAAAGAGCAGGATCCGGGACGGATCGTCCGTCCGCGGCAGATCCATGTGCTGAAAATGCGCCTGCGCGCGGAATCTTTCCAGGCGTTTCGTATATTCAGAAAAGAACGTATCCCTGTTTTCTGCAAGATATCCGATGCAGGAATCGATCGACGCCATCAGGACGTAGCTGGGGCTGCTGGTCTGGAAGACGGACAGCATGCGCCTGAGCTTTCCGCGGTCTGCAAGCGTTCCGTTCACATGCAGAAGGGCCGTCTGCGTCAGGGCGGGAAGCGTTTTGTGAAGACTGTGAATCACCAGGTCCGCCCCGAGGCTTACGCTGGAGGGCGGGAAGGCGGGATGCATGCCGAAATGCGCTCCGTGCGCTTCGTCCACGATCAGGGGGACGCCGCTGTGGTGCGCGATCTTTGCGATCGCCTCCACGTCGCTGACAACGCCGTCATAGGTCGGAGAAGTCAGAAAGATGGCGTCCGGCTTTTCAGCGCCCGGACCGCGCAGGGCGCGCTCAACCGTTTCGGGCAGGATGGGCCCGTTCAGAGGCCCCTGCATTTCCGGATACAGGTACCGGGTCCGGATGTTCCTGAGGCTTGCGGCGTGATACGCGCAGCGGTGGCTGTTTCTGGCCATCAGAAGAAGACCGCCCGAGGGAACGCTCGCGCAGATGGCACTCAGAACGCCGGCCGTGCTCCCGTTGACCAGGAAATGTGTCTCCTCGCTGTGATAGAGGGCGGCGGCGCGCTCCTGCGCCTCCAGCAGGATCCCGGACGGATGGTGCAGGTCGTCGAACCCGTCGATCTCCGTGATATCAAAGGAATACGGATCCTGCATGGAGAGGGTGCGGCGCTTATGCCCGGGCATGTGAAACGGGTATGCATCGGAGGCGCTGTATGCAGTTAATTCATCATACAGACTCATGGGTCATATTTTAACACAGGATTGCCGAAACTGCTTTACAAAACGGCAGGTATCGCTATAATGATTGCATTAAGGTGGGTTTTTATGAAGATAGAGAAGATCAACGACAGACAGATACGCTGCATCCTGACCAGGGAAGATCTCGAGGACCGGAAGATCCGGCTGTCGGAGCTGGTGTACGGAGGGGAGAAGGCGCGCGGACTGTTCCGCGATATGCTGATGAAAGCCGCGGATGAGCTGGGATTTGATTACAACAACAATCCCCTCATGGTGGAAGCGGTCCCGACCGGACATGAGCAGCTTGTACTGATCATAACCCGGGTGGATGATCCAGAGGAGCTTGATACAAGGTTCTCTCGTTTTTCTGCGGATCCGGACGGCAAACAGAATACATTTGCCACGCTTGCGCAGTCCCTGACCGGGGCGGATGACGTACTGAATCTGCTGCGGAGGTTTTCGCAGGCGCGCGGCTCCAGGAATCCTGCAGGCGCCGCCCCGTCCGGGGAGGTTCCGGAGAAGGCGGAAAACGGCGCAGGGAAGCCCTGCGCGGGCGCTGCCAAGGGTCCGGCCGGTATGCGGACGATGACGGAAGAGGAGATCTACCAGTATACGCGCTTCTATCTGTTCAGGAACCTGGATCACGTGATCAGCGCGGCGAAGGGGATCGGACCCGGATACGAAGGAGAGAACTCACTCTATAAGAATCCGGACGACGGCGCGTACTACCTGCTGATCCGGAAGATGGATACGCCTCCCGAGCAGTTCAACCGGATCTGCAACGCATTGTCGGAATATGCGATTCCGATGGATTATGCGACCGGGATGGATGAGTTTTTCAGGGAGCATATGAAGGTGATCCTTCCGGGCAGGGCGCTGCAGGATCTGCAGGCACTGTAAGCGGTCGGGCGCACGTACGCCTAGGCGTGCCTGAAGACAAGGCGGGGTCAGGACACTGACCCCTTTCTTTCTCTTAAGACAAAGGACAATACAGTATGATAAAGATCGTTGGAGTGAGATTCCGCAATGCCGGAAAGGTCTATTATTTTGACCCGAAGGAGTTTTCCCTGAGCGTAGGGGACCATGTGATTGTGGAGACATCGAAGGGACCGGAGTTCGGGGTGATTACAACCGGAAGCAAGATGGTTGCGGACGACCAGGTATCGCAGCCTCTGCGCGAGGTGGTCCGCATTGCCACCAGGGAGGACGAGGAGCAGCTTGCCGAGATCCGGGGCAGGGAGAAGGAAGCGCTGAAGATCTGCCGCGACAAGGTGCATGTGCATGAACTCGACATGAAGGTGGTGGATGCGGAGTACGCGTTTGACGGAAGCAAGATCCTGTTTTATTTCACCGCGGACGGAAGGGTGGACTTCAGGGACCTGGTGAAGGACCTTGCCGGCGTGTTCCATATGCGCATCGAGCTGCGCCAGATCGGCGTGCGGGATGAGACGAGGATGCTGGGCGGCATCGGCACCTGCGGAAGGGAGCTGTGCTGCGCGACGTATCTGAGAGAGTTCCAGCCGGTCTCCATCAAGATGGCCAAAGAGCAGAATCTCTCGCTCAACCCCGCCAAGATCTCGGGCGCGTGCGGCAGGCTGATGTGCTGCCTGAAAAATGAAGAGGATACGTATGAATTCCTGAACGCCAAGATGCCGAAAATGGGCGCGGAAGCGGTCTGCGCGGACGGACGCAGCGGAAAGGTTGTGGAGCTGGACGTCCTGCGCCAGCGGGTGCGTGTGTTGTTTGAGGAAGGCGAGACGAAGGAACTGCAGTATTTCCCGGTAGAAGAGCTTACCTTCTATCCGAGAAAGAAGAAGGATCCGTCTGCCCAGGGCCAGAATCCGGAGAAGGGCAGGAGCAAGAAGAACGACCATGCGGGCGCGAAGGAGGACGGCGCTCCTGCGAAAGAGCGCTCTGCGGAGGCAGGAAATAACCGGGAAAGCGCCGAGGATCCAAGCCAGGGCGCGGAGTCTGCCGAGCATTCCGGCACGCGGAAGAAGTCCCGCAGGAAGAAGCACAGGCCGGAAGGCGCGCAGGAAGGATCGAAAGAATACAACGCCCGGCGGGAGGGATCCAAGGAGCACGATCCCGCGCGGGACGGCGAGAAAGAGCGCGGCGGCGCCCGGAAGAGCGGCTCCCGTGAGCAGGGCCGCGGCGGCGCATCTGCAGAAAGCAGGGAGAGAGGCGCGCAGGAGCAGGGCCGGGGCGGCGCACCCGCAGGCAGCCGGGAAAACAGCGCGCAGGAGCAGGGCAAGGACGGTGCACCGAAGAAGCACCGCCGCCGCAGAAACCACAAAAACGCCTCTGACCAGAAGGACGGCGGAACAAAGCAGACAGGCGGCCAGGCGGGACGCAGCCATGAGATGAGGATCTATGCAGACAGTGGGTCAAACAGCGACTGATGCTGCGAAAGAGCGGATCGACGATCTGCAGCGCGCAGGCTGCCGGATCATCCAGAACCCGGAGCTGTTCTGTTTCGGGATGGATGCGGTGCTGCTTGCGGCATTTGCGCAGCCGCACATTCACGCCGGCATGAAGGTGCTGGATCTGTGTTCGGGCAACGGAGTGATTCCGATCCTGCTCGACGCGCGGCTGGACAAAGCCCCGGTTTCCTATACCGGCGTTGAGATCAATCCGGTCTGTGTGGACATGGCGCGCAGGAGCGCGCTGATGAACGGCCAGCAGGAGCGGATCCGTTTTATTGAAGAGGATATCAGAAATATCTGTGCCCAACCGGCGCAGGAAGGGTTGGAGGCCCCGGGAGGGGCCGGAGCCGGAAAAGGGCAGGCATGCGGCAGGATCGCGCCTGCTTCTTTTGATGCAGTGACAGTGAATCCGCCCTATATGAGCGGGGGCGGCGGACTGAAGACAGACAGCTACGACCGGACCATCGCGCGGCATGAGGTTTTGTGCGGCATCGGGGATGTGGCGAAGGCCGCGTGCTTTGCGCTTCGGCCCGGCGGTCATCTGTACATGGTACACCGGCCGCACCGGCTGGGGGATATCTTCAGCGCGCTTTCTTCCTATTCTCTGGAGGTCAAGCGCATGCGGATGGTCTATCCGTATCAGGACCGGGAAGCGAACATGGTGCTGCTGGACGCAGTGCGGGGCGGAAAGTCCTATATCCACGTAGAAGAGCCGCTGATCATTTATCAGGAGAAGGGCGTATACACACAGGAGGTTCGGGATCTGTATGGCTGAGTGCGGGACATTGTATCTGGTGGCGACGCCGATCGGGAATCTGGAGGACATGACCTTCCGCGCGGTGCGGATCCTGAAGGAAGCGGATCTGATCGCGGCGGAAGATACCAGGGGGAGCATCCGGCTGCTGAATCATTTCGATATTCACACCCCCATGACCAGCTATCATGAGTACAATAAAGTTGCAAAGGCAAAGGTCCTGGTGGACCAGATGCTCTCCGGGAAGTCGGTTGCCTGCGTCACGGACGCCGGGACGCCCGGGATCTCGGATCCGGGCGAGGTGCTGGTGAAGATGGCGCTGGACGCCGGGATACAGGTGGTGCCGGTGCCCGGAGCGTGCGCCGCGGTCAGCGCGCTGGTTGCATCAGGCCGGGAGACCGGACGCTTCTGCTTTGAAGCATTTCTTCCGGCAGATAAGAAGCAAAGGAGTGCGGTGCTGGAGGAGCTGCGGGAGGAGACCCGGACGATCGTGCTCTATGAGGCGCCGCACCGGCTCGGGCGCACGCTGGCGCTTCTCCTGGAGACCCTGGGGGACCGGCCGATGAGCATCTGCCGGGAACTGACCAAGAAGCATGAGGAGATCCGCCCGACGACGATCGCGCAGGCGGCAGCCTATTATCAGGAGCAGGAAGCGCGCGGCGAATACGTCCTGGTGATTGCCGGGAAGGACCGCAGGGAGCTGGCCGCGCAGCGGCAGGAAACGGTCCGGGAGAGCATGAGCGTCGAAGCGCATATGCAGCAGTTTCTGGAGCGCGGGATGGACCGGAAAGAGGCCATGAAGGCGGTGGCGAAAGAACGCGGGATCCCGAAGCGGGAGGTATACGCGGCCCTGCTGGAGGGCGGAGAATCCCAGGAGCAGGAATAAGCAGCGCCGGAGAAGATACTGCGCCGAAGCGGGCACTGGACCGGACCGGGCATTGCACCGGAATGTGTACTGTGACGGGCCGGGCACTGCGCGGCGGGGGCACGAAGATAAAAGAGAAACGGCTGGAAGAAGGAGAGGAGGACCGGATATGGACAACATCGTTTACGAGATCGAATTGGCGGCCCGCGGCGCGGGAGAGATCGTCCGGAACGCGCACGGCCTGGACCTCGGGATCGAAAATAAAGAGGGCCGGGCGAATTTTGTCACGAAGTACGATACGATGGTACAGGACTATCTGGTGAACCGGCTCGGGAAGATTCTTCCGGACGCCCGTTTCCTGGGAGAGGAGAGCGGGCTCGACCAGTTTCAGAGCGGGGCAGACAAGGGATATCTGTTTGTGATCGATCCCATCGACGGGACCACGAACTTTATCCATAACATGCATCCGCACGTCGTATCCATCGGCCTGTTCAAAGACGGGGTTCCGTGGGCAGGGGTTGTCTATGCGCCGGCGACCGATGAGCTGTTCAGCGCGCAGAAAGGGCAGGGCGCCTATGAGAACGGCTGCAGAATCCATTCCTCGACCCGGCCGCTCTCAGAGAATATCATGCTGGTCGGGTCATCCGGATTCTCCCTGGAGGCCTACTCTATCTCCCAGAAGATGGCGTTTGAGTTTCAGTCGAAGTGCCAGGGAATCCGCAGTCTCGGAAGCTCCGAGTACAGTCTGTGCATGATTGCCAGCGGACGGGTGGGCGGCTATACAGAGATGCGGCTGGGGCTGTGGGACTTTGCGGCCGGAAGCGTGATCCTTGAGGAGGCGGGCGGAACGGTCACCGACTTCTACAGGCGCCCCCTGACGTATCGCGAAGGCTGCGGGATCGTAGCCCTGTGTAAGGGGATTGCGCAGGACCCGCAGATGCCGGATACCGGCGCCTACATGACGCTCTGGAGCCAGGCCTGAAGAAGAAGAGGAAGGACCGATGGAAGCAAAAGTGCTGATATACCGGATGGAAGAGAGCAGGATACAGGCAGTGGAAGCGCTCTGCAGGTCCCTGCAGATCACCCCTGTACGGGTGGATGCGGCGCAGGAAAAAACGCCGGTCGGCCTGCTGACGGGAAACGCTGATTTCAGGCAGCTTGCCGCGGAGGCTGCCCGCGCTGCAGCGCAGGCAGACGGCGCAGGGGCGGTGGATGAAGAAATGATCGTGATGTCCGCCCTGACAAAGAGCCAGTTTGACGCGCTGCTGGACGGACTTCGGCAGAGCGGGGTGCGGATCGGCCTCAAGGCGGTGGAGACGGACGTCAACCGCAGCTGGAGCGGCGAAAGGCTGCAGACGGAGCTGAAGAAGGAGCGGGAGGCATTCCGCGCCTCAGGGCGCTGACCTTCGCGGCGGTGTGGACCTCGCGGCTGCGCGCCGCTTCTCACCGGGGCATCGCCGCTGAGCGGTGCGTTGAATGAAGCGGTGCGTCGAATGAAGCGGTGCGTTAAATGAAGCGATGCGTCGAATGACCGGGAACAGGCAGGTGGATGGATGCGGTATCTGATATACAACGGAAGGATTGTGGACGGAACCGGCAGGGCGGCCTTTGCGGGCAGCGTCCTGACAGAGGAGGAGCGGATCTGCGCCATCTTCCGGGAAAAGGACAGCGCGCAGGCGGTTGAAAAACTGAAGGAGGATCCCTCCGTCACGCTGGTGGACGCGGAGGGCGGTTATATCACGCCCGGGTTTATCGATATCCACAGGCACGGAGACTGGCAGGCGCTCGAAAACGGAGATGACGAGCTTCTGAACCGGCAGGGAATCACCAGCGTGATCAACGGAAACTGCGGCCTGTCCGCGGCCCCGCAGGCCGGGGCGCACGCGCAGGAGACCGATCATTTCCTGAGGAGCATCATCGGCTCCATGCCGGACACATTTTCACCCGAAGAGGATCCTTCCGCGTCCATGGAAGCGTACCTTTCCTGTCTTCGCCGTGTAAAGAGGAGCGTCCATACAGGGATGCTGGTCGGCGGCGGAACGGTCCGCGCCGGCGTTGCGGGCTATGGCGGCGCCGCGCCGGATGAAGCGCAGGAGAAGGAGATCCGAAACCGGATCGAGCGTTCTCTGGAGGCGGGGGCGTTGGGCGTGAGCCTGGGCATGGGATACGCGCCGGAGTTTGCCTATGACGAGGCAGGGCTGGAGCGGGTGCTCGGTGTGCTGCGCGGAACCAGGATCCCGGTCACGGCGCATATCCGCACGGAGGGCGACGGGTGCGTGGAAGCGGTTCTGGAGATGATCCGGGTCTGCAAGAGGCTCGGCGTGCCGCTGCACCTGAGCCATATGAAATGTATCGGGAAGCGCAACTGGCGCACTGCCTGCAGACAGGAGCTGGAGATGATCCGCAGAGCGCGCGAAGACGGCATGGAGATCTCTCTGGACACCTATCCGTATGTTACGGGGGCGACGCAGCTCGTCCATCTGATCCCGCCCCGCTTCCAGAGCGGCGGAACGAAGGCGCTTCTTTGCGCGCTGGAGGATCCGGATATGCGCAGGCAGATCACGCGGGAGCTGCAGATCCCGTCCGGAGAATACGACAACATCGTAGAGCTTGCCGGATTTGAAAACATTGCGGCGACCAGCCTGCAGACGGAAGAATTCGCGCCCTTTGAGGGAATGAGCATTGCCGCGGCTGCGGATGCGCGCGGGCAGGATCCGTATGAAACGCTCTATGACCTGCTGCTTGCGGAGCGCTGCGAGCCGGCGATGCTGGACACCTACGGCTGCGAGGAGGACCTGACGGACTTTCTGAAGGACGAGGCCTGCAGCCTGATCTCGGATTCCATCTATCCCGAACGCGGGCGCCGGCATCCGAGGGTGTATGATTCATTTGTCCGTTTCCTGACACGGTATGTCCGGGAAAAGGGCGTTTTCACGATCGAGGAGGCAGTCCGGAAGATGACGTCGGTTCCGGCCGCCGTCTTTCATCTGGACAAAGGTGTACTGGAAGAGGGGAAATGCGCCGACATCTGCGTATTTCACCTGGAGAATCTGCAGTCGCACGCCACCTTTGCGGATCCGGAGAGACTGTGCACGGGAATGGACGCGGTCTTTACGGGCGGAAGGCTGTGCGTGCTGAAGGATGAATGGCTGGGCGCGGAAGGCGGCAGGGTCCTTTCGCAAAAGACAGCCGGATAAAAGGAGGCAAGGTATGAAGCCGGAACTGAGTGAAGCAAGGATGCAGGAAGTGCTGGATCTGTGCAGGGATCTGATCCGGATCCGTTCGTATTCCGGAGAAGAGCAGGACGTTGCCGGGAGACTGGCGCAGTTCTGCACATCGCACGGATTTGATGACGTGCATACCGATGAATACGGCAATCTGATTGCAGTCATAAAGGGACGCCGGAGCGGTCCGACGATCCTGATGGACGGACATATGGATACCGTTCCGGTGCAGGATGAGGACGCCTGGACGCACGATCCGTTCGGGGCGGAGATTGAAGACGGAATCCTGTACGGACGCGGAACGTCCGACATGAAGTGCGCGCTTGCATGCATGGCAGCGGCGGCGGCTTATTTTGCGGAAGATACAGACAGGGATTTTGCCGGGCAGGCAGTGGTTGCCGGGATCGTCCATGAAGAGTGCTTTGAGGGCGTCGCGGCGCGCGCGGTCAGCAGGGCGGTGAAGCCGGATCTTGTGATCATCGGGGAATCGTCCGACCTGCAGCTGAAGATCGGCCAGAGAGGCCGGGCGGAGATCCTGCTGGAAACGTACGGGATTCCCGCGCATTCCTCCAACCCGGACAAGGGCTGCAACGCGGTCTACGCGATGTGCCGGGCGGTGGATAAAATCCGCACTCTGCCCTGCACGGAGCATCCGTTCCTGGGCAAAGGAATCCTGGAGCTGACCGACATCAAATCCCTCCCGTATCCAGGCAAGTCCGTGGTTCCGGAATACTGCGCAGCCACCTATGACAGACGGCTCCTGACCGGGGAGACGAAAGAGAGCGTGCTCGCGCCCCTGCAGAAGATCCTGGACGAACTGCAGCAGGAAGATCCTTCCTTCAGGGGAAAGGTGTCCTATGCCTGCGGCGAAGAGACCTGCTATACGGGAGAGACGATCGGCGCGGAGCGTTTCTTCCCGGCATGGCTGCTGGAGAGGGAGGATGAAAATGTCCTGAAGGTGATGGACAGCTTCAGAAAACACGGGTATGAACCACAGATCACAAAGTACAGCTTCTGCACCAACGGAAGCCATTACTGCGGTGAGGCGGGCATCCCGGCGCTTGGCATGGGACCGTCGAGCGAGAGCGTCGCGCATACGGTGGATGAATCTGTCCGGGTGGAAGAGCTGGGTGCGGCTGCGCAGATCTACGAATGGATGCTGGAAGGGCTGCTGGGCGGGTGAGATGCGCCCTGCGAAGGCCCGGTCTGCAGCGAGGCTGAGATGCGCCCTGCGAAGGCCCGGTCTGCGGCGTGGCTGAGATGCGCCCTGCGAAGGCCCGGTCTGCTGGGCGGCTGAGATGCGCCCTGCAAAGACCTGATTGGCAGTGCAGGTGAAATGCACCTGCAAAGGCTCGATTTGCAGCGCCGGCAGACAAATTGTGTTGACAGCTCACAGATAGGTTGTATAATCATGTTGAGGCGTGCGGGTTTTCCGGGAAACGGAAGCTGTTCCCGCACCCGTGACACAGAAGCCCTTTTGGAAGGGGCGGTGAGCACAGCGATAAGGAGGTTCTAGTATGAAGAAAGCTTTGGCAGTTGTCATGACAGCGGTTCTTGCAGCAGGCATGTGTGTGAGTGCATTTGCATCCGATGATTTTTCGGATAAGAAGATCGCGCTTCTCCTTCCGGGATCCATTGACGACCAGGGATGGAACGCGACGAACAATGCAGGCGCTCTTGCGGCGGAGGAAGAGCTCGGCGTTGAGATCGACGTAGTCGAGAGCGTTCCGGCTGAAGAGTATGAGTCTACCTTTACAGAGTACGCAGAGAAAGGCTATGACCTGATCATGGCTGCCGGATCCCAGTGGGATGAATCCGCTACGGTTGTCGCGGAGAATTATCCGGATACGATCTTCTGCGCGATCAACGGGCAGATCTCTGATTTCCCGAACCAGATCCCGGTATTCCCGAAAGAATATGAAGGATCCTATCTTGCAGGCATCATCGCTGGCTATACGACAGAGAACGGACAGTTCGCAGTGACGGGCGGCCAGTCAAATGACCCGATGGTCAAGCTGATGGATACCTATGAAGCCATGGCGATCCAGATCGCGACCGAGCGCGGCATCGAAGGCGCAGGCGCAACGCGCGCATTCGTTGACAGCTGGACAGATGTTTCCGCAACCAAGGATCTGGTTTCTTCCATGATCGACAACGGCGCGGATTCCGTATTCTGCTATTCCAATGAGGGAACCTCCGGCGCCATCCAGGCAGCTGAGGAGAAGGGCGTGACCTTCGTAGGCTTCTCTGCGGACAAGAACGGCGAGTCTGACTGCGTAGTCGGTTCCGTTTCCATGAACTGGGCAGCGGTGTATCCGACCATCGTCGAGAACATCCTGAACGGCACCTGGACCGGCAAGACCGATATCGGCGTCAAGGAAGGCGTCTTCGAAGTCATCGAAACCGATCAGCTGAGCGAGGAGTGCCACGCGGCCCTGGTCGACGCGGTTACTGCAATCAACAACGACGAAGTGGATTTCGAGCAGTACTTCGGCGGAGCTTCTGAGACAGAGGCTGAGTAACGGACGGATTCAGCCTGCTGAATGAATCTGATCAGATGAACAGAACTCCCGGCGGTGCGCATGCGCGCAGGCCGGCTCAGGCAGGCAGGGCAGCGCGCTCTGCCTGCTTTTACATTTATTTTTCAGGGCGGACCGAGCTGCCTGCATGACGGAACGCCCGGGGAAGAGGAACTTTTATGGGACAGAATCAGAATACACAGCCGCCGGTGGTTGAGATCGACCATGTCAGCAAGCGCTTTGCGAAGGTGCTTGCCAATCATGATGTCTCCATCGAACTGCATAAAGGGGAAGTCGTTGCCCTGCTCGGAGAGAACGGCGCGGGCAAGAGTACGATCATGAATATCCTCTACGGGATCTACCACATGACGTCCGGAGAGATCCGGATCGACGGCGTGAAGCAGACGATCAACACGCCGAGGGACGCCATGGGACTGGGCATTGCCATGATCCAGCAGCATTTCTCCCTTGTAGATGCACATACGGTAACCGAAAACATCATCCTGGGCAATGTGAAGGGCCGGATTGATTACGGGGAAGAGGAGCGGAAGGTGCAGGAACTCTCCGACCGCTATCATTTCGGCGTCAGCGCCGGGGCAAAGGTCGGAGACCTCCCGGTCGGGATGCAGCAGAAGGTGGAGATCATGAAGGCGCTCTACCGGGACGCGCGGATCCTGATCATGGACGAGCCGACTGCCGTCCTGATGCCGCAGGAGATCGATACCCTGATGGAATTCATCCGTAGCTTTGTCGCGGAGGGCAATTCCGTCTTCTTTATCACGCACAAGATGCGGGAGGTCATGCAGGTTGCGGACCGGATCGTGATCATGCGGAACGGGGAGGTCAGCGGAACCGTCAGAAAGTCCGAGGTTCAGATGGAGGACCTGGCGCGGCTGATGATCGGCCGTGACCTGGAGGAACTGAACCGCCCGGCGCATGATGAGAAGAAGGAGCAGGTCCGCCTGCAGGTCAGCCATGTGACGGCTGCCCGGAAAAATGAGCCTCCTCTGCTGCAGGATCTGAACTTTGAGATCCATGCCGGGGAGATCCTGGGGGTGGCCGGCGTGTCCGGAAACGGGCAGGATTCCCTGTGCGAGCTTCTGTACGGGGCGCTGGACCCGACGTCCGGCAGCATTACGCTGGACGGGACGGATATCACCCATATGAATGTGGCGCAGCACATCGCGCTGGGCATCGGATACTGCGCGTCGGACCGCCACCGCTACGGGATGGTTGCGAACATGTCCCTTTCTGAGAATATGATGCTCAAGTCCAGCTACCTGCACCGCTGGGACAGGGGCGGATGGATCCGCTGGAAATCGGTGGACGATTATACGCAGGACAAGATCACGCAGTACACCATCAAGGCGCCGGATCCGTCCGTGACGATCGGTTCGCTCTCGGGCGGCAACCAGCAGAAGGCAGTGGTCGCGAGAGAAGTCGACATGGGAAAGAATTTTGTCATCTTCGACCAGCCGACCAGAGGCCTGGACCTGGGCGCGATCAACTATGTGCATAAGACGATCCTGGGGGAGCGGGAGGCCGGCAAGAGCATCCTGCTGGTCTCGACGGAACTGTCGGAGATCTTCACCCTGTCTGACCGGATCGCGGTCATATGCGAAGGAAGGTTTATGGGCATCTTCCGCAACGGAGAGCTGAACACCGAGCAGATCGGTCTTCTGATGGCGGGGGTCCCGCTGGAGAGGATTCCGGATGCGGAAGATAAGAAGACGGGAAAGGAGGACGGCATCGATGCATAACAACAGACGTGAATTCGGAAGGCTGATCTTCTGGACGCTTCTGGCAGTCTTCCTGGGACTTTTGATCTGTTATCTGTTCCTCCCGCTGATGGGCGTCTCGCCGGGCGTGGCGTTTACAACGATGGTCACGGGCGTCTTCTCCGACAGGTTCACCATGGGCAATATCCTGATCAAGACGACCCCGCTGATCCTGACAGGGCTCGCATTTTCATTTACCTATAAAGCGAACCTGTACAATATCGGCGCGCAGGGCCAGTTCTATGTCGGGAGCATGTGCGCGGTGGCTGTATCGCTGCAGCTTGAGGAGAAGATCCCGGGACCCGTGGTCCTCATCCTGGCCTGCGCGGCTGCGATGGCGGGCGGCGCGCTGACCGGATTCATCATCGGCTTCCTGAAGGCGAAGACGGGGGCAAATGAATTCCTGGTCAGTATGATGTCCACCTATGTGGTGATCTATCTGCTGCAGTATTCCCTGGGCAGCTGGCTGCAGGAAGACAAACATGAGTATCTGAAGACCAACTCCCTCAAAAAGGACGTATGGCTTCCGAAGATCATCGACGGCACCTCCGTATCGCTGGGCATCGTCATCGCTCTGATCGCGGCGGTTGTCGTGTGGCTGATTCTCTATAAAACGACGCTCGGATACAGAGTGCGCGTGACGGGACAGAATCTCAACGCTGCGCGGCTGTCCGGCATCAATCCCTATAAGGAATATATGATCGCGTTTGCGATCTCCGGCGCGGTTGCGGGGCTTGCGGGCTTCACGGAGATCAACGGCATGCAGCATATGCTGCTGACGGATTTCGAGAGCTCGATCGGATCCTACGGGATCGGCATCGCCATCATGGCGTCCGCCAACCCGATCGGCGTGATCTTCGCGGCGCTGCTGTTCGGATTCCTGCAGGTCGGCGGAACGGTCCTGTCGCATTCCACGGATGCGCCTGCCAGCGTGATCGACCTGATGCTCGGATTTGTCATGCTGTTCGTCCTGATGTCCTTCTATTTCCGCAGGAAATCGGAACTTCGGGCCATGAAGAAACAGGCGCTGACAAAGGAAGGATAAGGAGGGACCGGTATGCAGAGTATTATCAATCTTCTTACACGTGCCGTGTTTATGAGTACGCCGCTGATCCTTGGAGCGCTGGGTGAAGTGGTCGCGGAGCGCTCGGGCATGATGGTGTGCGCGGTCGAGGGTGTGTTCCTGGGCGGCGCCTGGGGCGGATTTGCCGGCGCATATCTGAGCGGGGGCAATCTGCTGGCCGGATTTCTGTCCGCAATGGCCGTCGGCCTGCTGGTCTCGCTGCTGTACGGATTCACGACCATCTATATGGGACAGCACCAGATCGTCATGGGAACCGCGGTCGCGATCCTGATGACCGGATTCTGCACCTTCTTCTACCGGGTGATCTTCGGTACGCCGACGTCGCCGCTGAAGGTGAGCACGCTCAAGACGCTCCCGCTGGGACCGCTTGCGAAGATCCCGGCCGTCGGACAGATCGTGTTCAGCCAGAACATCATCACCTACCTGACGTGGATCCTGGTGCCGCTGCTGTCTTATTTTATCTTCAAAACGGCGAAGGGCCTGACGCTCCGCTCCTGCGGCGAGAAGGAGTTCTACGGCTGGACAGAGAATAGCTCGTTTGTATCGGACGCCACCACACCGCCTACCATGGCAAGCAGCGGAGCTATCAGCGGTGACAAGCATTACTATGCGATATATGCGGACGCTACGGTGCCGGTAAATCCGGGGTATAATAAGATTACAAGTGGAGTGACCGCAGGAACATATTTGTTGATTGCAACAACAACAACCGGATTCGCTTATACAGGTAAAGTTTATAACCAAACATATGGAGGATGTGTTGAAGTATCAGAAAGTGAGGGTGTTATAAGCACCAAACCTTCTGAGGCAAAAGAGATTACTATCACGATGAGCGGAAGCAATTTCTACATGAATGATGGTACATACTATTTAGGATACTCCGGCTCATCCAATGATATGGCTTTCGATGCCACTAAACAAGATGGCAATAAAAACCTATGGAAACTTGATAGTAATGGTAAAATAGAAAGTGTAAATATTTCCGGTCGATTGTTAGAGTATAATGCTTCAAGCCCTCGATTTGCATGTTACGCCGGAACTCAGACAGATGCATATCTTTACAAGAAGCAAACCACGACTTATGCTAACTTTGCGAAGACCTGTACGCTGTATGATATAGAGATTACTACACCGAGTGGCGGAACAGTGACAACCACGCCGTCAGCAGGTACAGGTGCCGCAGGCAAGGGGCAGACGGTGACCGTCAATGTGACGCCGAATAGTTGCAAGTATCTGTCGGCATTGAAATACAATGACGGAAGCGACCATGCTATCAGTATTGCAAGTACGCCTTATACCTTCACCATGCCGGCAAGCAATGTGACCGTGACGGCTACTTTTGCTGACAAGACGGTCAGCAGCATTGCTCCTGTGACCTCTGCCCATCGTACATTGATGCAAGGCTCTTCATTTGTAGGCGAGCAGATCCGCGTGACCTATAATAACGGCGAGACGGAAGACTTGGCATGGAACGATGCATCGCTGACATTCAGCGGCTATACCATGTCCACGTTAGGTGACCAGACAGTCAGCGTGGCTTATAGCGGTAGTTGCGGAAATGCCGACACCAGTTATGACATTGAGATAGTAGATGGAATACCTGTGACGTTCAGCGATTGCGGTATCACGACTGTCCGCAAATATGATCCGGGAGATGTTGTGCCGGTAAAAAGCATCTCAGGTGAATATGGATGCTCCGGTTGGGCTTTTGATGGTTGGAGCGAAACACCTATCGTGCATGGTTCAACTGCCGGATATACCATAGTTGAGAATTTCAGTGCAAGTGTTCCAAAGACATTATATGCTGTGTATGTAAAGACAGAGAATACATATACCAGTATAGATGATGACGATGAATTGTTGTCGGGTTGCCAATATGCAATCATGAGACAATATAGTTACAACAATCACATGATACTAAAAGCAGAGGCCGGAACAGGCACTAATGCAGGTTATCTGGTTGCAGTAAATGAATACAATAAAGCATTATCCTATTCTTCTCCTGATTATACGCTAACGAGTACTGAAGAAAAATATGCATGGCAGTTACAAGGCAGTGCCGATAGTTGGGTGTTGTACAACAAGAGTACCAACAAATACTTAGATTTATCCACAGCCGGCAATGCAGAGATAGAAAGCACTATAGCTGATAGATATACCATAACGCAAGATGCATATGATGACCACCTGTTCACCATTCGTTCAAATACTAACACTACCTATTATTTGACGTACAACAGCAGTTATTATAAGAGTTATACCTTAGCTCAGAAGTGTGATATACTCCGCCGCTCGATGCAATTCTCTTCCACTCCTCCCTGTGCGCCGCAATCGGCGGTGTTCCATGGTAACGGAGGTACGGTTATTGCAGCTGGCGGAAGCCCGACAGGCGGAGATCTGACCATTCGCGAAGCGACACGCGATGCCGGTATCACCACTCCGACTGCGGCATATGAAGACTGCGAAGGAAAGAGTTGGAGTTTCGTAGGCTGGGCTCACCACCCGGTAGATGTAACCCGCGTGCCTGTATTGACGACGGATTTGCTGAATGACGGCGGCGGAAACAAGGCACACAACATTACAACAGACGGTGAGGAGTTCTGGGCTGTTTATACGAATATAGGAAGTCCCGAAACGGAATACGGAACTGTCTCATTCGCAAAAGATGATATACGTTTGGACTATAGTTCCACTGAGAGCCAAGTCACCAAGACAGTTGACGGAATAGGAGATTACACGTTCGGTTATGTGCGTGTGGGGCATCAATCCAGTATGGGTATCCAATTTGAAAACGGGACAGGCGAGTTCTACAACAAGACTTCGCTTGGCAAGGTCAATTCCATCAGTTTCACGGGTTTCAATGCAGGAAGCATAAGTAACCTCAAAGTCTATGTGGGTAATGAGGAGAAGACCACCGACCATGAGTTGACAGCAGCAGAGTTGCAAGTAACAGGATCGACTTATACTTACTATCCACGAGAAAATGGTTCGTATGTCTATATAAAGGATAATGACTCGTACGTGAATGTCGGGAGTATCAGTATAGATTTCGGAAAGGGGACACAAGTATGGGCGACAACGCCGGATTGCAAGCGTGTGACGCTTTCCGGAGATATCTATGCTACCAGCACCAATGGCCGCGGTATCATGGCAGTGACACCGCTGCACGTGAACGCCTTCAATCTGGATGCCGGTGCCGGTATAGTTATATCCTCCAATAGCAGCGATGTGTATTTCTCGGCGGACAGGAATGCGAACTTTGCGATG
>CAJOKX010000028.1 GCA_905235415.1 uncultured Lachnospiraceae bacterium | reverse complement strand
GGCTGCAGCAACTCGCAAAGCTCAGTCGGCTGCCTATGGTTTTCAGTTGTGCCCACAAAACTCCATGCAGAAGGTCGGAGGCTGGCCTGTGAACTGTAATAATGTGTGCCTTTTTTTATTGCAGGTACTTTTTCACTGTAATATAATAAAGAACGAAATTGTAGTGGCAGGAATCTATATGCCTGCCGAGAGCAACACCAGGAAGGAAGTTAACAGCTATGATGAAAAAGTATCTCGCCGCAGCGCTTGGCGCTGTTGTGGCAGTAACCGGCGTTTCCGGCATGGTATGCGCAGCGGATGAAGCAGGGGACAGCTATACCGTCGCCATCGCCAAGTTCGTGGACGACGCCTCCCTCAATCAGATTGAGAGCGCCATCATGCAGGAGCTCGAGGCGAAGGGAGAAGAACTGGGCGTGACGTTCGAAGTGATCGACAAGAACGGCAACGCTGACTCCGGTACGCTGAACCAGATGGCAACCGATTTCGTGGATCAGGAAGTGAATGCGATCGTTCCGATTGCGACGCCGGCCGCTGTGATCATGCAGGCCGCGACCGAAGATACCAACATCCCGGTGATCTTCTCCGCAGTCTCTGATCCTGAAGGCGCAGGACTCGTCGCTTCCAACGACGCACCCGGCAGCAACATTACCGGAACCTCCGACGGCCTGAACACGGAAGCGGTTCTGGACCTGGTCACTGCAGCCAACCCTGACATCAAGAAGATCGGACTTCTGTATTCCAAGAGCGAGTCCTCCTCTGAGAAGCCGATTGCGGAAGCGAAGGCGTACTGCGACGAGAAGGGCATCGAATATATCGAGAAGAGCGGCAATACCGCTGACGAAGTGATCCAGGCTGCGCAGGCCCTGATCGGAGAGAATGTGGAAGCGGTCTTTACGCCCACCGACAATACCGTCATGACTGCAGAGCTCAACATCTATGAAGATTTCATCGATGCAGGCATCCCGCACTATGCAGGCGCGGATTCATTTGCCCTGAACGGTGCGTTCTGCGGATACGGCGTCAATTACAAAGAGCTCGGAACCGCTACGGCAGATATGGTTGTGGACATCCTTGTGAATGGTGCAGCCCCCGCCGAAACCGCTGTGAAGATGCTTGACAACGGTATCGCAACCGTGAATACTGAAACGGCAGAGGCGATCAGCCTTGATTACAGCGCGTTCGCTGATCTGTGCGACGAGGTCCGCGAGACCGTGACTGCAAAGGAATTCACGGACGTGGAGACAGAAGCGGAGTAACTTTGGACTGATTTTGACCGGAGTGTGGAAGTGCCCCGCATGGTGGGGTACTTCCATTTTTTACGGAGGTTTCTCGGATGGTTCAGTTCTTTACGGGATCCCAGTTCATCACTTCCATGGAACTGGGACTTTTATACGGGCTGGTAGCGCTTGCCCTGTTCATTTCATTTACCCTGCTGAATATAGCGGATCTGTCCACGGACGGATGCTTTACCCTGGGATGCGCGGTCGGCGCCAGCGTGACGGTCGCCGGTCATCCGTTTCTGGCGTTTCCCGCGGCAATGGCCGCCTGTGCGTGTTCCGGATTCGTGACAGCGCTGCTGCAGACCAGGCTCGGGGTGCAGTCGATCCTTGCCGGGATCATCGTCAACACGGGACTGTATACCATCAATTTCCTTGCGATGGGATCCAGCGCGAACCTGAATGTCTTTGGTTCCGACACGATCTTTTCTCTTGCGAAGAATGTCTCTGAGAATCCGCTGTACCGCAAGCTCTATACCGTGATCATCCTTCTGGCCGTCGTGCTTGTGATCTGCGCGTTTCTGCACTGGTTTCTCAATACGACGCTCGGGCTGTCGATCCGCGCGACCGGCGACAATGCTTCGATGGTGCGGGCTTCTTCCGTCAATCCGGCCTTCACAATCACCGTCGGGCTGTGCGTGTCCTCCACGCTGACCGGTCTGTCCGGAGCGCTCCTTGCGCAGTATCAGAAGAGCTGTGACATTAACTTCGGTACCGGGCAGGTCACCATCGCGCTGGCGTCTCTGATGATCGGTATGACGCTTGTAAGGAAGGGACCGATCTTTGTCAGGGCCTTCGGGGCAGTCCTCGGATCCTGCCTGTACAGGCTGATCGTCGCGATTGCCATGAAGTTCAACATGCCTGCCGAATTCCTGAAACTTGCTTCGGCCATCATCGTGACCGCAGCGATCTGCATCCCGTATATGCGCGGACAGATTTCATTTTACAGAAGAAGAATCAGAAAGGACAGGAGCCGGGCATGAGTGAACATATGTTAGAGATGGTGCATGTCACCAAGACCTTCAACCCCGGCACAGTCAATGAAAAGACCGCGCTGAACGGGGTCAGTCTTGTCCTGGAGAAGGGGGATTTCGCGACGATCGTCGGAAGCAACGGCGCCGGCAAATCAACGCTGTTCAATGCGATTACCGGTGCGTTCTATACAGACGACGGCACAATCCTTCTGGACGGAGAGGATATAACATTCAAGAAAGAGCATCTTCGCAGCCGCGACATCGGCCACCTGTTCCAGGATCCCCTGATGGGAACCGCGCCGCACATGTCGATCGAGGAAAATATGTCCCTGGCGTATCTGAAGGCGTCAAGGCACAAAAGCATGTTTTCATCCATTACGCGCAGGGAAAAGGAATTCTTCAGGGAACAGCTCAGCCAGCTCGGAATGGGGCTGGAGGATCGGATGAAGAACCCGGTGGGACTTTTGTCCGGAGGACAGAGACAGGCGCTGACACTGGTGATGGCCACCATGGTCACGCCCAAGATCCTTCTGCTGGACGAACATACGGCAGCGCTGGATCCGGCAACGGCCGACATCGTCCTGGACCTGACCAAGAAGATCGTCCGCGAGAACAGCCTGACCTGCCTGATGATCACGCACAATATGCACCAGGCGCTCGAGATCGGGAACCGCACGCTGATGATGGACAACGGACATATTATTCTGGATAAGAGCGGAGAGGAGAGAGCTTCCATGACGGTGGAAGACCTGCTCGAACAGTTCAGGATCCAGGCCGGTATGGAGCTGGACAACGACCGGATCCTGCTTTCGGAATAATCTTTTCAGGAATACTCTTTTCAGGAGCAAAGCGACGCAAGATCTGCATAAAACTGCGGATAGGAGATATCCACGCAGTCTGCGTCCTGTATGGTGGTTTCGCCTTCTGCTCCCAGCGCTGCCACGGCCGCGCTCATCGCAATCCGGTGATCCTTGAAGCTGTCAATGAGAGCGCCGTGAAGCGGCGCTCCGCCTTCAATGATCATCCCGTCGTCTGTCGGCGTGATATCGCACCCCATGGCGCGGAGCATCTGTGTCGTGGAAGAGATCCGGTCCGACTCCTTGACCTTCAGTTCGGCCGCATCCCGGATCACGGTGCGCCCCTGCGCGTACGCAGCCATGACTGCGCATACGGGCAGTTCATCAATCAGTGCGGGGATCAGTTCCCCTTCAATCTCGGTGCCGTGCAGAGAAGAGCTTCGCACCAGCACATCCGCAACCGGCTCCCCGCCGGCGTCTTTTTCGTTGAGAAGCTCCACATTTCCGCCCATCCGGCGGACCACTTCCAGAATGCCCGCGCGTGTCGGATTGATGCCGACATTGCGGATCAGCACCTCGCTGCGCGGCGTGATCAGGGCCGCGGCGATAAAATACGCGGCAGAAGAGATGTCGCCCGGCACCAGAATCGTCTGTCCTTTCAGCATCGGATCCGGCTCAATCGAAGCCTTATATCCCTCGTTTGTCTTTTCGGAAAGAATCTTCGCCCCAAACCCGGACAGCATCCGCTCCGTATGATCGCGCGACAGCGCAGGTTCCGTGACGGATGTCCTTTTGTCCGCATACAGGCCGGCCAGCAGGATGCAGGACTTGACCTGCGCGCTGGCAACCGGAGAGGTGAGGTCTGCCCCGTGCAGCTGCTGCCCGTGGATCCGGAGCGGGCAGCATTCGTTCTCATTCTCTGATCTGATATCCGCGCCCATCCGCGAAAGCGGATCCATGATGCGCCGCATCGGCCTCTTGCAGATCGAAGCATCCCCGCTCAGCACACTGTCAAAGGTCTGCCCTGCCAGGATCCCGGAGATCAGCCGGGTGGTGGTTCCCGAATTGCCCGTATACAGAAGAGAATCGCTCTTTTGAAGCGCGTGAAGCCCTTTTCCGTATACAGACACAAGGCCGGCCTCCGGATCCGTTTCAACCCGGATGCCCATTTTCTCAAAACAGGCGATCGTCGAGAGGCAGTCTGCGCTCATCAGAAAATGAGAAGCGTCTGTCCGTCCCTCCGCCAGCGCGCCGAACATGATCACTCTGTGTGAGATGGACTTGTCCCCCGGGACTGCAATCTCCCCGCGCACAGAAGAAGAGGGCTGGATGGTTCTGTTCATCATGAGATACGTTCCTTTCCTTCTTTATTCACTGTCCCAGACGGTATAGCGGTGATGGCGCAGCAGCCTGACCGCCTTGCGCATCGGTTCTTCTTCATAGAATTCGATGGCGAGCGCACCCTGTTCATGGTCCCGGTTGTGGACAATGGAAATGTTCTTGATGGAGATCGAGTTGACGGCCAGCACGGTTGCGATCATCGCGATGGCGCCGCTCTCGTCGATGACGTCACAGTAGATGATGTATCTCGTCTTGACCGGCCCGTGTGATGCGAAGCTGAATGAATCGCGGTAATCGCGGCTCTCTTCAAACATCCTGTTGATATAGCCGCCGTCCCCCTCGCACATCTTATCCCTGGCCTTGATCATGTGATCCAGGAAGGTGTCCATGACCCTGGCGATGTTGTCATGATTCTCCAGACAGATGGATTCCCACATGACCGGGGAAGAGGAAGCGATCCTGGTGATATCCCTGAATCCGCCCGCCGCGATCATCTTCATATGCTCCTCCTCGGAGTCCAGATCGTGCACGGTATTGACCAGGGACGCCGCAATGACGTGGGGCAGATGGCTGATCGCTGCCGTAATAAAATCATGTTCCTCCGGATCGAGCACCAGCGGGATCGCTTTCAGGTCCAGCGTAAAGGAGCGCAGAGCCTCCAGGCGCAGCGCAGAAACATCGTGCGTAGGCGTCAGGATATAATATGCATTTTCAAACAGGTGATCCGTCGCGTTGGCAATGCCTGTCTTCTCGGATCCCGCCATGGGATGCCCGCCGATAAACTGGGAAGAGAGGCCCAGCTCCCGGACAGCCTTGTGAATGGGCGTTTTCACGGATCCTACGTCCGTCAGGATGCAGTCTGCAGAAAGAACGTCCTTCAGCGCCCCGAGCGCCTCGATATTGCTCTCCGCGGGCGCGCACAGAAAGATCATGGAACACTCGGAATACGCCCGGTCGCCGGGCCCGCTGCAGATATCGTCGATCAGCCCGAGGTTCAGGGCATTGAGGCAGGTTTCCGCTGATTTGCTGCAGGCGATGATCCTGCAGGAAGGATCTTTTTTCTTCAGGCTTTTGGCGATCGACCCTCCGATCAGGCCGAGGCCGAAAAATCCGTAGGTTCTGGTCTGTTTCTCCATTGTTTATTCCTTCCGTATCTGTCACACACAGCCGCATTTCCCGGACAGGAACCGCCGCCGGTGTCTTTCATGATTTCAACCGCTAAAGTGCGATTCGTGCATAAAGTATGCCACAGTCGGCAGGATTTCGCAAGAGACGTATGTCAAAACCACATAAAAGTCTTGCAAATAAGAGGTCATTTTAGTACAATATTCGCATATGGGCCTTTGGCCTGATTACGTGAATGGAGGAATTGTTTTATGAATGTTTATGCCACCGATAAGATCCGCAATGTGGTCATCCTGGGACATGGCGGTGCAGGCAAGACAACGCTGGTTGAGGCGATGGCCTATCTGACCGGCATTACGACCAGAATGGGGAACGTGGCTGACGGCAATACAATCAGCGACTATGATAAGGAAGAGCAGAGCAGACAGTTCTCGATCAGCACTTCCGTGATCCCCGTGATCCGCAAGGATGTAAAGATCAATATTCTGGACGCTCCCGGCTATTTCGACTTTGTCGGCGAAGCGGAAGAAGCTGCCGCAGCCGCTGACGCAGCCGTGATCGTGATCAACGGCAAGAGCGGAGTGGAAGTCGGCACCCAGAAGGCCTGGGACCTGTGCGAGAAGTACAGCCTTCCGAGGATTTTCTATATTTCCAACATGGATGTGGAGAACGCGAATGCCGCCAAGGTCATCGACGATCTCACCCAGATCTACGGCACCAAGATTGCCCCGCTGTATCTGCCGGTCCGCGAGAATGAGAAGTTTGCAGGCTTCGCGGATGTCTTTGCGCAGAAGGCGTACAAGTACGGCGACAAGGATAAGCTGACCGCAATCGACGTCCCCGCGGACCTTGCGGATGACATCGCATCCCGCCGCGACGCCATGATCGAGAGCATTGCCGAGACCAGCGAGGAGCTGATGGACAAGTTCTTCGGCGGTGAAGAATTCACGGACGAGGAGATTGTTACAGCCCTCCGTGAGAACATCGGTTCCGCCGATATGTGCCCCGTTACGGTCGGATCTTCCACCGGCATGCAGGGCGTCGGCGTCCTTCTGGACGACATTGTCCGTTATTTCCCGAGCCCGGCTGAGCGCAAGATCAGCGGCAAGAACGCCAAGAACGATCAGGAATTCGACGCGGACTACAAGGCAGACGCTGCCAAGAGCGCATTTATCTGGAAGACCATCGTTGACCCGTTCATCGGTAAGTATTCTCTGGTGAAGGTCGCTTCCGGCGTCCTGAAGCCGGATGACATGCTCTATGACACCGAGACCCAGGATGAATTCCGCGCAGGCAAGCTCTATGTCATGTGCGGCAACAAGCCGCAGGAAGTGCCGGAACTTCGTGCCGGTGATATCGGCGCCATCGCGAAGCTCGATGCCGCGACCGGAGATACGATCTCCACAAAGGCCGCACCGGTTCTCTTTGAGAAGTTCGACGTTTCCACTCCGTACACCTACAAGAAGTATGAAGCCCTGAACAAGGGCGATCTGGACAAGGTTGCGCAGGCGCTCGCCAAGATCGGCCAGGAAGACCTGACCATGAAGACCGTCAACGACGCAGGCAACCATCAGACGCTTCTGTACGGCATGGGCGACCAGCATCTGGATATCATCATCAGCAAGCTGAAGACCAAGTACAAGGTCGACGCGCAGCTGAGCAAGCCCGCCGTTGCTTTCAAGGAGACCATCCGCAAGAACAGCGATGTGGATTCCAAGTATAAGAAGCAGTCCGGCGGACACGGCCAGTACGGTCATGTCAAGATGAGATTCGAGCCGTCCGGAGACCTCAACAGCCCGTATGTATTCGAGCAGGTTGTCGTCGGCGGCGCCGTTCCGAAGAACTTCTTCCCGGCAGTCGAGAAGGGTATTGCCGATTCCGTCACCGCAGGCCCGATGGCAGGCTATCCGGTTGTCGGCGTCAAGGCTGTTCTGTACGATGGATCCTACCATCCGGTAGACTCCTCCGAGCAGGCATTCAAGACGGCCGCGAACATGGCCTTCAAGGACGGATTCATGAAGGCAGGCCCGGTTCTCCTTGAGCCGATCGTTTCCCTGCATGTCACCGTTCCGGATAAGTTCACCGGCGACGTCATGGGCGACCTCAACAAGAGACGCGGACGTGTTCTGGGTATGAATCCGGATCACAAGGGCAACACGATCATCGACGCCGATGTTCCGCAGAGCGAGCTGTACGGATATTCCACAACGCTCCGCTCGATGACCGGCGGAAGCGGAGATTTCGCTTATGAGTTCGCCCGCTATGAGCAGGCGCCGGCGGATGTCCAGGAGAAGGAGATCGCAGAGCGCGCCAAGAAGCAGGACTGATAAGTTTTCCTTTTAAAATAAACAGGGCTGTGATATAATGCCGGAGGGTATTTGAGAACCCGTTTTATACCGTGCTGTACACACTACTTTGAGTAAGGAGACTTAGATATGAAGCATATTAAAACTCTGAATACCAGATCGCTTCAGGAGAGCATGAAGAAGGGCGGCTGCGGCGAGTGCCAGACATCCTGCCAGTCCGCATGCAAGACCAGCTGCACAGTGGGCAACCAGACCTGCGAGCAGAAGAAGAAGTAATTTATCTGAAGGATCTCTATTTGAACCAGGGACATTCATAAAGTATATGACAGGCTGTCGCAGATAGCACCTGCGGCAGCCTGTTCTATAGAACCGTTTGGAGGCATCAGTTGGTTCATCAGTACAGAAGTAATGGATATAATATCGTTCTGGACACAGACAGCGGGAGCATACATCTGGTCGACGATGTGGTCTATGACATGATCGGCTCTCTTTCTGCAGATCCGTCTCTCCCGGATGCGGCCGTTCTGGAATCCCTCGGGGATTCTTATCCTGAAGACCAGAAGGCGGAGGCGCTTTCAGAAGTCAGATCTCTGCAGGAGAGCGGGCAGCTGTTTTCGGAAGATATCTATCACGGTGCGGTGCTTGATTTCAAAAACCGCAAGACCGTTGTCAAGGCGCTCTGTCTGCATATTGCGCATGACTGCAACCTTGCATGTCAATACTGTTTTGCAGAGGAAGGCGAGTATCACGGCCGGCGCGCCCTGATGTCTTATGAGGTCGGGAAGAAAGCGCTGGACTTTCTTGTGGAACATTCCGGAAACCGGCACAATCTGGAGGTGGACTTCTTCGGCGGAGAACCCCTGATGAATTTCCGGGTCGTAAAGGACCTGGTCGCTTACGGAAGATCCATTGAAGAGAAGGCGGATAAACACTTCCGGTTTACCCTGACCACCAACGGCGTCCTGCTTGATGATGACGTCATGCAGTTCTGCAACGAGGAGATGGACAACGTGGTCCTGAGCCTCGACGGAAGAAAGCATGTGCATGACCGGATGCGTCCTTCAAGAAACGGAAAGGGCAGCTATGACCTCGTCGTTCCGAAGTTCCAGGAGTTTGCCCGTCAGAGAAAAGCGCTCGGAAAGCAGTATTACATCCGCGGCACGTATACCCATTACAATCTGGATTTTGCGCAGGATGTGCTGCACTTTGCGGATCTCGGATTTGACCAGCTCTCCATGGAGCCGGTTGTAGCGCCGGCGGATGCGCCGTATGCGATCCGGCCCGGGGATATTCCCGTCCTGTGTGAGCAGTACGACATTCTCGCCAGGGAGATGATCCGCAGAGAGAAGGAAGGAAGGGGCTTTACGTTCTTTCATTTCATGATCGATCTGAGCGGCGGGCCGTGTGTGTACAAGCGCCTGAGCGGATGCGGAAGCGGCACGGAGTATCTGGCCGTAACGCCCTGGGGCGATCTGTATCCCTGCCATCAGTTTGTCGGACAGGATGCGTTCCTGCTCGGCAATGTGGACGACGGGATCGTGCGTCCGGATATCGTCGATACATTCAAATGCTGCAACGTGTATTCGAGAAAAGCCTGCAGCGAGTGCTTCGCCCGCTATTACTGCAGCGGCGGATGTGCTGCGAATTCCTACAATTTCCACGGCACAATCAACGATGTCTACGAGATCGGATGTGAGCTGGAGCGCAAGCGGGTTGAATGCGCCATTATGATCAAAGCCGCACTTGCTAAGGCGGATGGAGAGGATTAGAATATTTCTTCGGAAGAGCCTGCACTCGCAGCTGCCTTCTGAGGTTATATAAGTGATTTTAGTGTAACAAGTAACCAGAAAAGAGGAAGAAACCAATGAACAAGAAGAAAGCCTGGATCACGCTGATCGCTTTTGCCGCCCTGCTGGGCGTGCTGCTGTACACCGCAGCATTCGGACTTGGCAAAGGCAAATCAGGAGCTGCAAAGAATATCAAGCTCGGACTTGACCTGGAGGGCGGTGTCTCCATCACATACCAGACCGTTAAGGATAACCCGTCTGCTGAAGATATGTCCGATACAGTCTACAAGCTCCAGCAGCGTGTTGACGGATATTCGACAGAGGCGTCCGTATATCAGGAAGGCGGCAACCGGATCAACATCGAGATCCCGGGTGTCTCCAATGCGGATGAGATTCTTGAAGAGCTCGGCAAGCCCGGTTCCCTGGAATTCCAGCTCGACGACGGCACCGTGATCCTGAACGGTTCCCATGTTGTCTCTGCGGAAGCAGCTTCCCAGAGGGACAAAATGAACAACACCGAATATGTTGTTCAGCTCGAGTTTGACAAGGAAGGAACCAAGGCCTTCTCAGACGCGACGAGCGCGCATGTCGGCGATCAGATCTCGATCGTATATGACGGCGAAATCGTCAGCGCCCCGAGAGTCAACGAGCCCATCACAGACGGCAAGTGCGTGATCTCCGGATCCTTCACGATTGATACTGCTCAGGAACTGGCTTCCTACATCCGGATCGGTTCCCTTTCCCTGGAACTGGAAGAGATCCGTTCGAACGTTGTAGGCGCACAGCTCGGACAGAAAGCTCTGAGCACCTCCCTCAAGGGCGGCATCATCGGACTGATCCTTGTCGTCCTGATCATGATCATCGTCTATAAGGTGCCCGGCATCATCGCAGGCTTCGCGCTTCTTCTGTATGCTGCGATGGACCTGGTTGCGCTGAACGCATTTGACATGACCCTGACCCTGCCTGGTATCGCAGGCGTAATCCTGTCGATTGGTATGGCCGTCGACGCCAACGTCATCATCTATGCGCGTATCCGTGAGGAGATCCAGTCCGGCAAGACTGTGCGCTCAGCCATTGATATCGGCTTTAAAAAAGCGCTCACGGCTATCCTGGACGGCAACATCACCACACTGATCGCCTGCCTTGTCCTGAATTTCATGGCAACCGGTTCCGTGAAGGGCTTTGCACAGACCCTGGCACTTGGTGTTGTCCTGTCGATGTTCACCGCGCTGGTATTCTCAAGACTGCTCGTCAATGCATGCTATGCGCTCGGACTGAAAGATGCGAAGTACTTCGGTAAAGCCATCCAGTTCAATCTGCTTCACATCGTGGAGAGGAGGAAGCTGTTCTTTACAATCGCCCTCATCTGTGCGCTGTCCGGACCTGTATTCTGTGCAATCAACGCCGGAAGAGGCGCCGGCGCACTGAACCTGTCCATGGAGTTCAGAGGCGGAACCTCTACGGATGTCACCTTCAAGGATTCCTATACGATTGAAGAGATCGATGAGAAGATCAAGCCGGTCATCCAGGATGTAATCGGCAGTGCCGAGATCCAGTCCCAGAAGGTTTCCGGCGGCAATGAGATCATCTTCAAGACCAGGCAGCTGAGCGTGGAAGAGCGCCAGCAGCTGACAGAAGCGCTTGACGAATCCTTCAAGATTGACACCTATAAGGACAATAAAGGCGAGGACGCCCTGTCCATCAACTTTGAGACGATTTCCTCTACCATCTCCAATGAGATGAGAAGAGATGCTGTCATCGCTGTTATCATCGCAGTTATCTGCATGCTGGCCTACATCTGGTTCCGGTTCTCGGATATCCGCTTTGCTTCGGCTGCTGTCATCGCCCTTGTGCATGACGTCCTGCTGGTATTCGCGTCCTACGCGATCGTCCGGATCTCTGTGGGCAACACCTTCATTGCAGCAATGCTGACCATTGTCGGTTATTCCATCAACGCAACGATCGTCATATTCGACCGTGTGCGTGAGAACCTGAAGAACCGCAGATCGTACAACACGCTGGCAGAGCTGGTCGACACAAGTATCACCTCGACCATGACCCGTTCGATCTATACTTCTCTGACCACATTCGTCACCATCGCATGCCTGTACGTGGTCGGCGTTCCCTCCATCAAGGAGTTCGCGCTTCCGCTGATGGTCGGTATCCTGGCCGGTGCATTCTCATCCGTATGCCTGACCGGTCCGCTGTGGTATATCCTTCGCAAGTCGAAGGACTCCAGAGAAGCTGCCGCTGCAAAGGCGGAGGCTGAGAGTGCCCAGGCGAAGAAGATCACTTCCAGCAAAAAGAAGAATAAGGGTAAGAAGTCCGCAAAATAATGGATCTGTCCGTTCGGGAAATGAACAGATTCGGACCGTAAGAAAGCGTCAGACTGCCGGGAGAGCTGCAACAGATCCCGGCAGTCTTTCATATTCGCCGGCAGTTTTCTGCAGCAGCCGCATCCACTCTGAAAGGAGTTTGATTCTATGTACCCCACAGACCAGGAAGAATGGACTGAAATCCGCAGAGGCGGTGATTACACAGCGATCGGACAGCAATACGGGATCAGCCCGGTGATCGCAAGGCTTCTGAAGAACCGGGAGATCGAAACGGACAGAGAAGTCCGCACCTTTCTGTACGGAGGCCTGCAGGATCTGGAGGATCCCCGGCTGCTTGACAGCGCCCCTCAGGCGGCGGCGCTTCTTCATGAGAAGGTTCTTGCGCGTAAACCGATCCGGATCATCGGCGACTACGACGTGGACGGGATCTGTTCCACCTATATTCTGTATGATACCCTCTCATCAAACGGCGCAGTCATTGATTACGAAGTGCCGGACAGGATCCGCGACGGTTTCGGACTGAATCTGCGCCTGATTGAAGACGCTTTCCGGGACGGAATCGATACGATCCTGACCTGCGACAACGGAATCGCCGCGCTTGACGCCGTCTCGCGGGCGAAAGAGCTGGGGATGTGCGTGATCCTTACGGATCATCATGAACCGGGGTACACAGAAAACGAAGACGGAGGCAGACACTATCAGCTGCCGCCTGCCGACCTGATCGTAGATCCGAAGAAACCCGGCTGCCCGTACCCGAACAAGGACCTGTGCGGGGCAGGGGTTGCCTGGAAACTGATGCAGCTCTACGAAAGCCTGTATAGGGCAGACGGCACCACGCAGCGCATTGAAGAGTGCCCTGTCACCATGAAGCATCTTCCCTTCGCGGCGATCGCCACCATCACGGACGTCATGAAGCTGACAGGCGAAAACCGGATCCTGGTCAAAAAGGGGCTGGAGATGCTTCCGGACGTTGAGAACACCGGTCTCAGAGCGCTCCTGTCGCAGACGGGGACCGCCGGAAGAGCGCTCACCTGCTATGATGTCGGCTTCATACTCGGCCCCTGCCTGAACGCAGGCGGACGCCTGGACTCCGCCATGCGGTGCATTGATCTTCTCAATGAAAAAGACTCCGTGAGGGCCGCCCACATGGCAGGAGAGCTGGCCGCGCTCAATGCGCAGCGAAAAGAGATGACAGAACAGGGGAGAGCGAAGGCCCGGGAGCTGATCGAAGAGGACGGACGGATCCGGGACAAAGTCCAGGTCCTGTACCTTCCGGGAATCCATGAATCGGTCGCCGGCATCATCGCTTCCAGAATCAAGGACGACTACAACCGGCCTGTGCTGGTTCTGACGGACTCGGAGGATCCCGGCATCCTGAAAGGGAGCGGCCGCTCCATCGAAGCCTATAATATGTTTGAGGCCCTGAGTGCCGTACAGGATGTATTCGTGAAGTTCGGCGGCCACGCCATGGCTGCGGGCGTCTCCCTTCGCGCGGACAGACTCGAGGAATTCCGGACCCGCATCAATGAAGGGTGCACGCTCACAGAGGAGGACCTTGTCAAAAAGGTCCGGATCGACATGCGTCTTCCGTTTTCGTATGTGACAGAGGCGTTCACAGACTCCCTGCGCATCCTCGAGCCGTACGGCCCGGGCAACCGTGCGCCTCTGTTTGCGCAGAGCAATCTGAAGGTTCTCAGGATGCAGATCCTGGGTCAGAACCGGAATGCGGTCAAACTGCTTCTGGATGACCAGGGAAAGCGAATAGATGCACTCTGGTTCGGAGACGCCGATTGGATGGAAGAGTACCTGCGGAACAAATGCGGAGAGGAAGCATTTGCCAGGATGAAGATCGGCGCAGATAATGACCTTCGCCTGGCTGTCACCTATCATCCGGATATCAATGAATTCCGCGGAATGCGCAGCGTCCAGATCAGAATTGTCAACTTCCGGTGACAGTTCTTCCACGATTGTTAACTTTATTTTTATTCTGGTTGACGTTCTGCTCAGATCGTATTATAGTAGCTGTGGCAAAATAATAAGATCAGGAGAGAGACCCATGAACCAGAAGAACAAACTGCTTATCCACGATATCACGCAGATCGCGCTGCTGACTGCCACCATAGTGATCCTTGCGCAGATCAGCATCCCGATGCCTGCAGGCGTCCCCATGACGATGCAGACATTCGCCATCCCGCTCGCCGGCATCCTGCTCGGCGCAAGGAAAGGGACGATCGCGACGCTCGTATACCTCCTTCTGGGGGCAGTGGGCCTTCCGGTATTTGCAGGATTCACCGGCGGAATCAGCATCCTGTTCGGCATCACGGGCGGGTTTCTGCTTTCATTTCCGCTCATGGCTTTCCTTGCAGGGAAAGGCGCCGAGAAGAACAGTACCATCCGGCTCTATGCCGGCCTGACTGCAGGCGCCATCATCAATTACATCATCGGAATGTGCTGGTTTGTCTATGCGGCCGGAAGCACCTTTGCAGTCGCGTTTACCGCCTGCGTCCTTCCGTTCCTTCCGACTGCGGTCATCAAGATTCTCATGGCCGGCATCATCGGAAAGAAGCTTCGCAGCGCCATGCTCCGCGCGCACGTGCTGGAGGCTGCCTGATGGACGGATCAGACAATGTCATGGTCATGCGGCCTCATCATCTGCTCTGTACCCAGGGATACAGCGGGAAGGGATACAGCAGCGCGTTTGTCCGCAATATGACGGACTGGGTTTCGAAACTCAGGACCCGGGAGGGCTTTTTGGTGCGCCTGACGACCTCGACCGATGCGCTGTGCGCATGCTGCCCGCAGAAGCTGGCGGAAGGCGTCTGCATGGATGATGAGAAGGTGCTTGTATATGACCGGAAAGTGATGCAGTTCTTTCATCTGGAAGAAAAGGAGTATGTCTATCAGGATCTGATCCGCAGGATCGATGCGCGGATGACCCCAGGGATGCTGGAAGAGATCTGCAGCACCTGCAGCTGGTACCCGGTCAGCGCATGCCGGAAGAATATTCTGGGAGAATAAGAGATGAGGCTTTTGTCCCGTCTCTTTTTATTTTCCTCCGCAGTCGCGTGAGGAGGGATTGGGGACTGGTTTAAGTGTGAACGGGTCTGGGACCGGTTTACATGAAAGGGTCTGGGACCGGCCTGCGCCGATTGCCATTTTATTCCAATTATGGTATCCTCAAATTGCTTTTAAATGGAAATGGGAGAGTGCGATATGACCAGCAAACAGAGAGCCTGTCTGAAGAGTCTTGCATCCAAAGAGGACCCGGTTGTCCAGATCGGCAAAGAGGGCCTGACCCCTGAGAATACGGCGGCGATGAACGAGGCCCTTGCGGCAAGGGAACTGATCAAAGTGAGCGTCCTTCAGAATTGTATGGACGATATCCGGCAGATGGCAGAGACCGCCGCACAGAGAACCCGGTCCCAGCTGGTGCAGGTGATCGGCCGCAAGTTTGTCCTGTACAAAGAAGGCAAGGACGATAAGAAGAAGATTATATTATGATACAGCGAAGAGTCGGTATCATGGGAGGCACCTTTGATCCGATCCACATAGGCCACCTGATCCTTGGCGAGAGTGCCTGGGAGCAGTTTCATCTGGACAAGGTATTATTTATGCCCTCCGGCAATCCCCCGCACAAGACGCAGCGCAGGGGCGCTTCCAATGAACAGAGAGTGGAGATGGTGAAAAGGGCCATCCGCTCCAATGATCATTTTGAGCTCTCTACGGCCGAGATGCATGAGCAGGGATACGTCTATACCAAAGAGACGCTGAAGCGTCTTCACGCCGAACATCCGGATACGGAATACTATTTCATCATGGGCGCGGACTCGCTGCTCACATTTGACACATGGATGAGCCCGCAGGAGATCTGCGACCAGTGTATCCTGATCGCGGCGGTGCGTGACCAGATGAGCACTGCTGAGCTGGACCAGGCCATTGTGAAGATGAGAGCGCAGTACCATGCGGACATCCGGAAACTGGAGAGTCCGAATCTGGATATATCTTCGCATACCATCCGGAACCGGTGTCTACGGGGGGAGAGCATCCGTTATTATGTTCCCGATGCAGTAAGAGAATACATTCAGAACGAGGGAATCTATGGGAACCAGCAGTCTACTTAAACTTCAGCGTAAAATGCAGAAGACCCTGGATGAAGACCGTTACCAGCATACACTCGGCGTCATGTATACCTCGGCCGCCCTGGCAATGTGCTACGGAGAAGACTTACAGAAGGCACAGCTTGCCGGCCTGCTGCACGACTGCGCGAAGTGCATCCCCAATGACCAGAAGATTCGGATGTGCCGTGAATACGGACTGGAGATCAGCAAGGTGGAAATGGAAGCCCCGTATCTGCTTCATTCCAAGCTTGGGGCGTATCTGGCCAGGGCAAAATACGGCGTCAATGATGAAGACGTCCTGGGTGCGATTCTGTGGCATACGACGGGACGCCCCAATATGACAACACTGGAAAAGATCGTATTTATCGCGGATTATATAGAGCCTGCCAGAAACAAAGCGCAGAATCTTGACCAGGTAAGGAAACTCGCGTTTTATGATCTCAACCTGTGTGTCTGCCAGATCCTGGAGGATACCCTCCACTATCTGGATTCCGGAAAGGGCGAGATCGATCCGATGAGCCGCAGCGCATACCGCTATTACCACAATCTGTTTTATGAGATTGAAGACAAGGGGAATTCCCTGACTGTATAGCAAAGAAAAGGAGTATGAGTATGGAAGATTCCAGATCCAGAAAGATGGCCGGCATTGCATACCGCGCACTGGAAGAGAAGAAAGCGGAAGACATCAAGGTACTCGATATTGAAAACATCAGTACGCTTGCCGATTATTTCATCATCGCCTCCGGAAGGAACCACAACCAGGTGCAGGCGATGGCGGATGAAGTCGATGAAAAACTCGGAAAAGCCGGCTTTGTGCCGAAGCAGACGGAAGGATACCGCACCGCAAACTGGATCCTGCTGGATTACGGCGATATCGTGGTCCATATCTTTGATACAGAGAACAGGCTGTTCTATGATCTGGAGCGGATCTGGAGAGACGGCAAAGAAACAACGATTGAGGAACTGGAGGAATTATAAAGACCCATGGCAATCGACAATCATTTTTTGCAGAAAAAAGTCCTGCAGAAGGACAGACTGATCGCAGCTTTTTGCGCAGGCACCAACATGCCTTTTGTATACTGCGATCCTGTCAGTTTTGAAGACCAGGTCTGGATCTTTTCTGACGAGGAAGGCTTTAAGGAGTTTGCACAGAGGTTTGCCGGAAAGAAGATCGAGCTGCGCGGCGTTTCGATCCAGAAAAATGCGTACATTGCATTTTTCTCAAGCCTCGTACCGATCGGTATTACAGAGATTGTATTTACCGAAAACGGTGCCAGCGCCAGCATCCGCCTGGATCAGTTTGTAAGGCGTCAGGACCTGTCCGCGCTGCCCGTGTACAAACGGCCGCTGGAGAATCCGTCCCTGCAGCTGACCGGCCTCTACCTGATGCAGGAGGTCAGACGGCAGGTTCCCATCGAGGAGAAGGAAGATGTTGCAAGTCTCAATGAAGAATTCATGATCAATCTTGCAAGATCCAGATTCCTGATGCCCATTGAAGTGAAAAAGGGCGGTTCCGGTTCGGTGGATGAGATGATCCGGAAGGGACAGATCGGATTTGTCAATCTCAATATGAAGAACGGGGATGCGTTCCGCCCGATCTTCTCAGACGCTTTTGAATTCAACAAGTTCAAGCAGAACAAGAAGGACTTCCAGGCGCTGACGATTCCGTTCGGAGGACTGAAGAATGCGCTGCCGAAGGATGTGAAGGGATATATCCTGAATCCGTCCGGATGCGCGATCGTCCTGATGCCGGACCTGCTGGATAAAGTCATGAAGAATTTTGCGGAAGAGGTGCAGAAGGGGACCGAGGAAACGCACAGGATCATGGAAGAGCAGAAGACGCAGGCAGCAGCGAAGCCTCCTGTGAAAGCGCCTGTAAAAGCGCCCGTCTCCCAGAATCATTCCAAGATCACCCGGATGCCCGGGAGCCAGGATTCCTGATCCACAGGGCAAGGACATGCAGGATAAAAACCGGCAGGGCATAGAACCTGCAAGGCAAAGGGCCGGCAGGGCATAGAACCTGCAAGGCAAAGGGCCGGCAAAACATCGAACCTGCAGAAAAAAGCAAGAGAAAAACATAGAAAAACCGCCGGTTTCTGACCGGCGGTTTTATCAACGCTTTATCTGCGGTTTTGTCCGCGCCTGTATCCGCACGTTCAGCATCAGCACTTTCAGCGCATCAGGCGGAAGACGCCGAACACCTTTCCGAGGATCCGGATCCCTTCCCGTACAATGATCGGATCCATGGTATCGTTCTCGGGCTGCAGCCTCACGCGGCCTTTCTCCCTGTAGAACGTCTTGACGGTTGCGCCTTCTTCCAGGAGCGCCACAACGATATCCCCGTTGTCAGCGTCGGAGCACTGTTCAACCAGCACCAGGTCTCCGGAATGGATGCCGGCGTTGATCATACTGTCGCCCTTCACGCGCAGCATAAAACTCTGCTTATTCGGCATATACTCGGACGGGATCGGGAAATAGTTCTCGATATTCTCCCGTGCGAGAATCGGAACGCCTGCGGCGACCGTCCCCACGATCGGAACGCTCACCGTCTCGCGCCTTGTCAGATTGAATTCATCGTCAATGATCTCAATCGCGCGCGGCTTGGTCGGATCCCTGCGGATATACCCGTTCTTCTCGAGGGTTTCCAGATGAGAGTGGACCGATGAGGTGGACTTCAGATGAACCGCCTCACAGATCTCTCTGACAGCAGGCGGATACCCCTTATTCAGAATCTCACTCTTGATATAGTTAAGGATCTCCTCCTGTTTCTTCGATATCTTCCCATATGACATAGATCGAATCCCTCTGCTTTCTCAAGGATCTCCCCAGCCCCCTTATTTAAAAAAAGTCTATCACAGCCTCCCTGTAAATGCAAACAAATGTTTCGAAAGTCTGTTCGGAAATCTTTGATCTTCCTGCTTTCACATTTTCTTAGGAATTAATACAGAAATGGGGAACCGATGCATGCTATAATCCATCTAGCTGAAAAATAATACGGCTGCATACATACCAGAATGAATGAAACAGGAGGACTCGTGGTATGAAGAAAAAACTGATCGGTATGGTACTTACACTCGCGCTGCTCATTTCCGCGCTGGCAGCGGTGCCGATGACGGTACAGGCAGACAGCATGATGGTTGTCACCGTCGGCGCCGACCTGACGGAAGAGCAGAAGAATATGATCCTGAAATATTTTAACGTTTCGGGACAGAGCTATCAGACGATCACCGTCAATAACGATGATGAGTGGTCACATCTGGGAAGCTACATGAGCCGTGATATCGTCGGCTACAGGACCATCAGCTGCGCGCTGATCCGTCCGATGACATCAGGCGGCATCCAGGTCAAGACAGCAAACCTGACCTATGTAACCTCCAACATGATTGCATCGAACCTGGCAACCGCAGGCGTGACCAACTGCGAAGTGCTCGCGGCGGCTCCGTTCCAGGTATCCGGAACCGGCGCCCTGACCGGCGCTCTGATGGCCTATGAGAATCTCTCCGGCGTGACCCTGTCCCAGACGAAGAAGGATCTTGCCGCGCAGGAATTCGCAACCACCTATGATCTGGGTCAGACGATCGGACAGCAGCAGGCACAGCAGATCGTCAACGACATGAAGATGCAGGTTATCAACGGAACGATGGTTGAGGACAATTCCATCTCCCAGGATGAGATCACCGAGATCGTCAACAACGTTGTCAATAACTATTCCACCGTCAACAACAACGGACTGACCGCAGACGATATCGCGGCCCTGCAGGAGCTGGCTGTCAAGATTGCTCAGGAATCCTATGAGAAGGGAACCCTCGACGCACTGGCACAGATCCAGGAGACGCTGGAAGGACAGACGCAGACCTCCAGCACTCCGCAGACCAGCAAGATCGAAGAAGAGGCAGCTCCGACTTCCGACAATAAAGCGGACAGCTCGGATCAGAATGTCTCCGCAGCCGATCAGGCGCTTGCAGACGACAGTCTCCTGAACCAGACGGATGAGAGCGCTCTTGCCGGAACAACCGATAGCGGTTCGGTCATTTCTTCTTCGACCGCAGAGAGCACCATCGATTCTTCCGTCTCGACCAATCTGGATGAGCAGATTGAGCAGCAGAATCAGGAACAGGCTCCGCAGGCACAGGCCCCGCAGGCACAGAACGATGTGCAGTCTGACGATACCGGAATCCCGGAAGCAACCGACAGCACAGTCATTCCGGAACCGACCGACGTAACCACGCTGGATCCGGCTTCCGATGCGGTGGATGTGATTGACGATACGCCGGATGACGCATTTGATGCACCGGTTGATGCTGCAGATGACGACATTATAATGGATATTCCGCAGGATGATGCAGCCGATGTTCAGGATGACTTCTTCCAGGAAGAAGCGCAGCCTGAAGAGAGCAAGGAAACACCGCTCGAGGAAGGTCCTGCAATGGTCCGCGACAGCGCAATTACTGCCGATGACGTACGTTCCGGAAACGCACAGCTTGTTTCCTACAACGTAACCTCAGACGACGGCGCGCAGACGCAGGGCACAGCCCCGATCGCACTGGTTCTTCCGTACAACGATCTGGTACCGGTCAGCGGAACGCTTCATGTAACCGCAGGAAGCGGGGCAGAAGTGGCAGTGCTCGATATCAGTTCCGACTCCTCAGACATCCTGACAGTCAATGACGATCCCTCTGTCAGCATCCCGGGCGGCTGGGAAGGATACACCAAGTTCGTGATGACTCCGAGAGAACTCAACAGCGGATCCGCATTTACCGCCACAGAGGGTGAGAACTACGCCTTTACACTGGATGCACAGTTCGCGCAGACATCCGATCCGTTCGCGACAGACGGCGCACCGGTGCTGAATGTGCAGATTGACAATTACGCACCGTACGGCGGCTCTGTATCCGGAACCGGCTTCAGCGTATCTTCCTACAGCCTCAGCAACGCCTCCTACATGAACGGGGCACAGGGCAGTGTGCTGTTCCCGTCCGACGGAAGCGCGCAGTATGCAGTTGTCAGTGCCGATAACGCAGACGTCAGTGTCGACAGCGGAGCTTACGGTGTAAGCGCAGGAAGCGGAGATACGGTATCGATCTATCCGTATCAGTCCGGCAAGACCACGCTGACCATCACGTACTATGCAGCAGCGCCGGAAGAAGGCATGGATGTTGATCCGTCCATGCAGGTTGCACAGGCAGACTGCAGCATTCAGTTCACTGACTGATCTGACAGAGCAAAACGATGCTGTGAATGATTCCACAGCACCGATAGGGAACTTATAATCAACCAGCCGGATACTCACTGAGTGTCCGGCTGGCTTTTGCACACTGGCTTTTGCACACTGGAGGAATGAGATATGAGTATTGATGTGAGCACGATGCCAAAACTCGGATTCGGTCTGATGCGGCTTCCGATGACAGATGACAAAATCGACCATGCGGAAGTCTGCCGGATGGTGGACGCCTATATGGCATCCGGATTCAATTATTTTGATACCGCGTATGTGTATATCGGCGGACAGTCCGAGACGGAAGTGAAGGAAGCGATTGTAAAACGGTATCCCAGGGACGCCTTCATGCTGGCGTCCAAGCTTCCCATATGGGAGATCAAATGCAAAGAGGACAGGGACCGTATCTTTGAAGAACAGCTTGAAAGAACCGGCGCAGGATACTTTGACCTGTACCTTCTTCATTCCATCGAAGACGGGAATATTGAATCCTACAATCAATATGACTGCTTCAACTGGGGCATCCGGAAAAAGGAAGAAGGAAAAATCAAGCATTTCGGTTTCTCCTTCCACGGAAGCCCGGAGCTTTTAAGCAGTGTGCTGGATGCGCATCCAGAAGTGGAATTTGTCCAGATCCAGCTCAATTACGCAGACTGGGAGAATCCGGTTGTCCAGTCCGGAAAGCTCTACGAGATCCTCAGCAGCAGACACATTCCGATGATCATCATGGAGCCTGTCAAGGGCGGCACGCTCGCAGGCCTGAAGCCGGAGCTTGAAGAAAAGTTTAAGGCACTTCGGAAGAATGATTCCATCGCATCCTGGGCATTTCGTTTTGTCGGATCGCTGCCGGGCGTGATGACGATCCTGTCCGGAATGACGCACGAAGACCAGATGCAGGACAACATCAATACGTTTACCCATTTCGAGCCCCTGACGGATGAAGAGAGGGCCGTGGTGGACGAAGTGACCCGGATCATGCTCGATATCCCGCAGATCGGCTGCACCTCCTGCAGATACTGCTGTGACGGATGTCCGATGCACATCAGCATCCCGGATGTGTTCCGCGCCGTGAATACCATGACGCTGTATAACGAAGAGTTCCGTCCGAAGGCATTTTACAACGGACTTGTCAGTTCCGGATCCGGACGCGCATCCGACTGTATCGCATGCGGTCAGTGCGAAAGCGTCTGCCCGCAGCATCTGCCGATCATAGATCTGATGAAGGGTGCGTCCGAAAAGCTGGATGCATAAAGTCCAACCGATCACAATTTACAATAAGCATTATCATATAAATACAATTAGATAATAGGAAATGCGGGCGTCTCGGGGCGTCCGCATTTTCTCTGTTTTCCTGATAAATCTTGACAAAATGAGCGGAGTGCAGTAGACTCAGCGATATAGATCTATACAGAAAACACATGTTTTTCAAATAGATGAGGTGGGAATTACACATGGCTGATACCAGACAGACTTATCATTCCGAAAAAGACATCCAGAACACTTTGCAGCTTCGCGAACTGCTTCTGACGATGCCGCCGTTTGCAAAACAATATTTCCGTGCGATTGAGCCGACCACGCAGACACGCACGCGTCTTTCCTACGCGTATGACATCCGGACGTTCTTCCGTTTTCTGCAGGAAACCAATCCGCATCTGCGTGACCAGGATATCCAGACCTGGAAGGTTTCGATCCTGGACCAGCTCACTGCGACCGACATCGAGGAATATCAGGAATTCCTGAAGGTCTACCATGTGGACGAATCTCTGGCAGGCGCTCCCACCAGCCGCCGGTTTACCAACGATGAAAAAGGTCTCAAGCGCAAGATGTCCGCCCTGCGCAGTTTCTATGCCTATTTCTATAAAAGGGAAATGATCCAGACCAACCCGACGCTCCTTGTGGATATGCCCAAGCTCCATGACAAGGCCATTGTCAGGCTGGATGAAGGCGAAACAGCCGCGCTGCTGGATTATATCGAGCACGGCGGCGACGGCCTTACAGGCCAGAAAAAACGCTACTATGAAAAGACAAAGGTCCGCGACCTGGCGATCGTTACGCTCCTTCTGGGAACCGGGATCCGTGTCAGTGAATGTGTCGGCCTGGATATCGATGACATCGATTTCCGAAACAACGGAATGCGCATAATACGCAAAGGCGG